>CAYTKR010000136.1:0-13965 GCA_964438295.1 uncultured Anaerolineales bacterium | reverse complement strand
CAACGCGGTTGGGTTCCTACCCTAAACAGGCCCGAACTGCGTAAGACCTGAAAAATACGTTGATCCAAAATAGTCGACTCTCTGGAAAACGCCATCAGCCTTCTACGCATGTATCGCTCGAGCTATTTCGTGGTTGATGCTAAATGACATCAACCACAGTACCAACGTCTTCATAAACTCTACGTTGGTCGGCGGGAACAGCGGGCAATGTCCAGCGATAGACCCATTTGGAAGCCTGGGATGTCAGGTTGATGCAGCCGTGGCTGCGTGGCAGCCCATAATCATTGTGCCAGTAGGTGCCGTGGAAGGCTACGCCTCTTTCGGTGATATAGCTCACCCAGGGGATTCCAGGTAGGTCGAAGCCGTTGTAGGCCAAGTTCCCCGCGGCCATGTGGCGGGAGGGCATCTTATGATTGGTGTAATGACGGCCTGAGGGTGTGTAGAACCGGCCATTGCTAAACTCTGCTCCGGTAGCAGCCTTGGTGATGAAAACTGGGCGGTCATATTCGTAGGCGATGACCACCTGGTTGGCAGTATCTACCTCGAGACGCTTTTCTTCAGGGGGTACCTCTGGGGAGAGAGTACTCACTTCATCGTCCGGAATCAGCCTCAAATGTCGCGCGGGCACATAATAGATCAGGTCCCACTTATCGTCGATGATCTGGTAAAGGGGCGTGCCATCCCTGCCATACAGTAATTCCGCTGCCCAATGTGTGGTTTCATAATAGAAGCGGTATGCCACCTCGTGATGCGCATCGATCTCCCAATAGGCATCAGTATAAGGCACCGTGACTTCAGCTAACTGACCGCCCGCGGGGATTTCCCAATATGGCTGGTTGAGGATCGTTTTAACCGGCTGGACGCCTCCGGAGTGTACAAAGCCGTCTTCCATGCGATACCAGACCATGTTATGGGCAGGCTCTTCATCCCCCACAGTTACTTCTAAGACGGGAAAAACGGTATCAACCCAAAGTTGTTTAACCTGTTCGCTGGAGAAAGAGGGTTGGTCGTAAACTGAGATGTGATCGTAGATCACCCGGCCTTGCTGGTTGGATGCCAGGGATGGCATTTTCTTGAATGGCGCCATGGCTAATCCAACCAAACTCAACCCCCCTATTTTGAGAAAATCACGCCGGGAGAAATGGGTGTTTTTGTTCATCACTGATGGACATTGACCGTGGTGCCGACAGAGGCCCAATTGAACACCCAACCAGCTTCATCTGTCCGCATATTGACGCAGCCGTGACTCATAGGCGTTCCAAAATTATTATGCCAGTAGGTACCATGGATGCCATAGCCTTTGTAGAAATACATGGTGTATGGCACGTCAGGCAAATAGTAACCAGGTCCGGCCATCGTTGAATAGCGGTATTTGACGTAGATGTAATATTTTCCCGTCACGGTGGGGTATTGCCAGGTACCGGTGGAGATTACAAACGAGTTTACCAGATTATCGCCATCATACGCATAAAGCCTCTGTTCTGAAAGATCGATGTCGATCCACCTTTCATTTGGGCCGACACCCGGTGGAAGCGAGGCATTCGAAGATGATTGCGGTTTCTGGGTTGGTACGGGTTGGGGTGTGTTGGTTGGGAGTGGTGTGGGTGTAATCGAAGGGATGAATGTTGCCGTAGGCGTAGGAGTGTTTGTCGGTGTGGGGGAGGGGGTAAACGTTGGCGTGGGGGTGAAGGTGGGTGTTGGGGTAGGCGTGCGGGTAGCCTTATCGACGTTCACCTGTGCCATGGGGATTGCGTCTCTTTCATTGATCGCAAAGGAGAAGGTCGGTGTGCTGAACCATGTGAAGAATCCAATCACAACTACGAATAAGACCAGCATCCAAGGGACAAGCGCTGGCCTGGAGCGGGTCAGCGCCTCAGGAGGGATGTGCGCTGAGATGATCTGCCTCAGTGGTTTGGGATGGGTTGGATCGTGGCGCCAGCGGTCGATTGCCCAGTGCATGCCGCGTCGGGCGTAGTCACTTTGTGGGTTGATTTCCAGGGCGCGCTCAAGATAGGCCAGGCTGGCGCGCGGTGACGCGCATGCGGCCAGGAAGAGCCAAGGCTCTTCACGTTCGGGGGCTAGGGAGGCGGCTTGCTCAGCCAAGCGACGAGCGGCGCGATAATCCTGGCGCGCGAGCGCCTCTTGGGCATTACGCAGGGCCGCTTGGGCTTGCTTCCACTCTGAACTCATTATTGATCCGTGGTGATGCTCTCGTTGCGAGAATAACACAAAATGCCATTGGCGATGCCGTTGGCGATCACATCCTGGTTTTGTGTCAAGAGTTGGCGATCCAGGTTCATGAATCCGATCTCGATGATCACAGCTGGGGTCTCCTCGTTGATCTCGTCGAAGGCATGGTATTCGGTCATGTCAAGGGTAATACTCAGGTGCTCACCGAGTCCGGTTGCGCCGGCATAGCGATTTCGCAGGCAGGCAACCATGCGGGCAGTCCGTTCGGGGCGTGGATTGAAATGGGAAGCTGCCACCTTGAACCCGCTGGCCTCATCGTTGATATATGTACAAGAGTCGGAATGGATCGAGATCAATGCCAGAGCCTGGTATCCTTCCAGACGGTCGTCGAACTCATGCAATAGATCAACCGCAAACCCTTCATCGATTAACTTCTGCTGCAAGAGCGTGGCTACCTCCTGGTTAATGCTTAATTCCGTCAATCCATCTGGGCAGACTGCGCCAGGATCCTGGTTATCACCCCAATGCCCAACAACGATCCCAATGGTCGGCTTGGGTCGTGGAGTGGCGGTTGGCCATTGTTCTGAGGGGGTTTCCTGCGCTCGAACGGCTTCAGATAGTTTGGCGGAAAATTCGCCAGAGAACAGACCAATTGGCTTGGCCGCTGTGAATAAGGTGGCGATGGCAGCCGCAACGATGATCGTGGTGAAGATAGATTTCAAAGATTCTGTGGCTACGTTGGGTTTTCTTCTGGACTTCGGTTTCGATTTGCTCATTTCTAAACTGCCAAATTTTCAACGGATGATCAAGGTTTTAAGAAAAAGGGGGTGGCTGCAGCGCAGCCACCCCCTTTTTTGGGTCCGCATGCCTGCGCGTGATGATTCGCGCCAATATTCCTACTCTCATAGTACCGAAAAGATGGTTGGATGACAAGGTTTTTAGGTAAAATAGATACAGATTGACCACGGTAATAAATTTCAGGTAATTCTTCCTGATTTCTCATGTTGCAAGGTTGAGACCTATTTGGAAATAACGATGACTGATGATCAGCTAACCCCCGAGGAGCGTAATGTTTTACTTGGGCTGGCACGGCAGGGCTTGGAGTTAGGCGTGAGAGGAGAACCCTTGCCGCCCCTCGACCTTGAGAGTTTGTCGCTGCGCTTGTGCGAGCCTGGTGCGACCTTCGTGACCTTGACCAAGGATGGACAATTGCGTGGTTGTATCGGCACACTAGAGCCTTACCGCTCTTTAGCCGATGATGCCCGTGAACATGCCCTTTCCGCTGCCTTGAACGACTACCGTTTCCCCCGCGTAATGCCCGAAGAACTCCCTCAAATCGAGATCGAAATCTCGCGCCTCACTGCCCCGCAACCGTTGAAATATGAGGGTCCTGAAGATTTATTGGCAAAAATTCGCCCTGGTATCGATGGCCTGGTGATGCGCGATGGCTCTAAAAGAGCAACTTTCTTGCCCCAGGTTTGGGAAAAGGTCCCGGATCCAGCCGATTTCTTGAGTCAGTTATGCCGAAAAATGGGGGTCCCAGCTGACCAGTGGAAAAAAAAGCCCCTCCAAGTTGAGGTCTATCAGGTCGAAGAGTTCCATAGTTAACCCTGTTTATATTTTCACTGGACATCGAACAGATATTTCAACCCCGCTTCTGAGCGAAAAATGGCTGCATGATCATGCCCAACACAGGGAATGATGGCGATGCTGTGTGATAGGGTAATCGGCTCGCCAAACAAGTGGCGCAGATAGTGGAAATAGATTTGGCCACGCTCCAGCCGGTTGGTCCCTTGGAGCATGGCATTGGGGGTTTGTTCGAGGTAGGCTTCTCGAGTGTCCTCGCCGCCAAGCAGATAGACAACATCCCTCCTGGAGAAATTAGTGCGCATTTCTGACGGGCTCGTTCTAGACATGTAGCTGTTTAGCGCCTTCAACCCATATTTATACTCGTTATAATCTTGCTCTGCATCTTCAGGGATTTCGAAATCGTTGGTGGTTCCTTCTATTCTACGTTCTCCATTCAAATAGACATAGGTGGAGGGGTTTGCGACGATATACCGCAGGCTAATCCCAGGAGGGAGTTTTTGCTCGATCTGAGTTCCAACGGCATATCGGTTGACATACTGCCCCCCGGCTGAATGTCCAACAACCACCACAGTTTCTACGTTAGGGAAGGCACCGGAGGTTGTCACACGTTCGATTATTCTATCGACGATCTCGAATGAGCTGATCTGCACAGACCGGGGATGTTCTTCTGTGGATATGGAATTATCCCCTTTCTTCCATCCTTCACCAGTTTCACCGCCCCAAAATGGTGTCTCCTCAGAGAGATCAAAGGAGACCAAGTCTTCTTCGATCAGGAACTGCGGCGCGATGACTAACGAGTTGCTTGTGTCACCCGCGCATTCGGCGGCTGCCATGGTATTCAAGTAATACTCATCGGCATTGCGAACGACACCGTGAACAACGACCACCAAACGATCGATTTGCTCGTTTTGTTGATCAGTCCGCTCGATGGGGTGATTCCAACAGCAGGGAAACGCGAGGGTATGACCTTCCAGCGAGATCGTAAATCGATTCGGGCAAATACTCTTAGGTGCGTCGGCCATTGTCAGATTTCCTCGAAATGTTCTACGTTGAGTACGAATACCGTCGCCCGTCTGGCAATTGGCTCTACAGATGGAGAGCATTGCGAGTTGATTAGGTCGAGGGCATCGTCCACGCGTTCATCTGCGGCGCCGATCATCAATGTGCTGTTTCCCTGGCGCAAAAACCCCCCCGTCGAATCGATTCGTGAGATGGTGAAATTGGCATTGTGCAGCGCTTCGTAGACACATTCGCTGTCTTCATCATTGAGAATAGTTACAAGCATTTTCATTTTATTTCTCCGCTTACAGGCGCTCGAAATCCCGCACATTAAGTACGTAGATCGTAGCCTGGATCTTTTCAGGATCACTTGGTGTAGATATGCTCTCCCGAATTACATGTAAAGCGCCATCAACCTGCACATCATCAACACCCACCATGAACGTGGTTGTACCACCGCGCAGCAATCCTCCGGTGGAAGCCAGGCGGGTTGCCCGGTAGTTCGAATCTAGTAGAGATTGGGCGACCTTGTCGCTGTAGGAATTGTTTATGATTGCCACAACCATTTTCATTACAGCACCTCGTATCTTTCTACGTCAAAAGCGAACATCGTCGCGCCTCCAACGGTTACTGACGTACTCATATCTGGATCCTGTCCGGGATTTAGTAGAAATTCGACCCGTTGCCGGCTGGCTCTGGCTATGGCTCTCTTCACATTATCTTCCTGGTTCTTGAAGGTGCCGACTAATAGGGTGACATTTCTACGCCCTAAGAAGCTGCCAGTGCTGGACAAACGCGTGACTGGGAGCCCTAATCTATTCATACTGGCGATGACATTTTCCACATCGGCTTCCTGGACAATGATTATTTGCAACCCGTCAATCGGTTGTGTGGTGTCGACGCGCAGTATTTCAATTAGCGGTGACTGCCTGTCTGTCAGGGCGCTGTCCACTTCGCCCACCAATTGGGAATAGGTTTCCTCCGAGATGATCCCATCTCTAAGCATAGCGGTCAGCTCGGTGCGCTGGGTTTGCAACAGGTCTCTGAAGGCGGAATCCATCTCCTGGATTTCGAGGCTTGGGTCAGCATGCAAGGTTTCTTCAACAGCTTTGGCTAATGCCTCGGCGTGTTGTTTCATGGGTTTAGCTAAGCGCTCCCAAAGGTGGGAGGACAGCAATCCTTCCTTATGCATTGCTTCCAGTCGATCATACGCTGCATTTGCCATCACAGCCCGCGCATGACGGCGTTCGTACTCTTCTTCGGCTTCGCTACGCTGGATCAGCTTCATTTTGTTGATCAGTGGCTTCATGGTCAGGCCTTGAACCAGCAGTGTAAAGAGCACCGCGCCAAATGCCATCGCCTGGATTTTGTCGCGGGCGTCTAATGAAATAGGTAAGCTTAGTGCCAGAGCCAGCGAGATGGCTCCACGCAACCCACCCCAGTAGAGCACATTTTTGAAGCGAAATTTGATATCCCGTTTGAACCCCAACAATCCATAAACCCCAACAGCCCTGGCGACTAGAATGGCCAAAATCGCCCAGACGATCACCTGCCAATCGGCAAAAAGCACTCGCAAATTTATTTGCAACCCAATCAGCAAGAAGACCACTGAGTTTGCAAAGTAGGCTGCGATATCCCAGAAATTAATGACCAGGATTTTTGTAGATGGCGCCATAACCCGGTTGCCAAGGTTTCCGCTGACTAGGCCCGCGGCGACCACGGCCAATACACCGCTGACATGGAATTGCTCTGCGACGATGTAGGAGCCAAAGGCTAATATGGTAGTCAATGTGGTTTCGATGAGCGGTTCGTCGATGAAGCCAATCGCGCGTGAGATCAAGACCCCTAGGATGAACCCCACCACAAGTCCGCCGCCCGCGATGATGGCGAAATCGAAAATGCTGTTGATGAGATCAAAGGATCCGTTTGACTTGATCGCGATCTCCAACATCAGACCGAAGATCACTATGGCTGTTCCATCGTTGAACAGGCTTTCCCCCTCCAAAAGCACTTGCAGTCGTTTGGGGACACCCAAGGAACGGAAAAGCGCTACTACAGCCACTGGGTCGGTCGCTGCAATCAGCGATCCAAAAACCAGTGCTACTGCGAAAGGGAGGTCGGTTCCCAAAGCCACCACACCACCCACCAAAAAGGTTGTGATCAAAACCCCAGGGATCGCCAGGGCTAAGATGGGGGTTAAATCCCTACGCAGATCATTGAATTTTATATGGAAGGCAGCCTCGAAGATCAGTGGCGGGACTAATAACCACAGGAAGATATCTGGAGGTATATCGATTTGTTCCTGGCCACGTAGTGAAAGAGCCAAACCAATCAGCACCAGACCAACAGTGTAAGGCAGGCGTAATCGATTGGTGACGATAGCTACCAGAGCAGAGATTAGTAGTAGGCCGATTACTGCGGTAATAAAATCAGTAATCCTATCGTCATCGGACTCCTCACCTGACTCTACACTAGAATGATCTACTTCAGCAGACTGGCCCAACGAGAAGGGTAGAGCTTCGTTTCCTGAGCATCCCATAAGCAGAGGTAGAACGAGCAATATCAGGATGGTGAGTATTCTTACTGGTAATTTAGTTGACGATTTAATCATCATAGGTTGTCCAATTCGACGAGATGTGGTTCAGGTCTCCTGACGACCGCGGTCTGACCACCAGGAAAAGTGACGCGCGTTTTTCCATCTTCACGTAGGATCGTTATACCACGATATTTGATGGTCACAGGCCAGGGGAAGGGGTTGTTGCCTTCAAGGGCGACTTTATTCCCTGAGATCAGACGTACTCCTAGGGTATCTAAAAATAGGGACAATGGTGCTAAACCCTGAAGGGCATTTCGTTCTCCAGCTCCGGACCCGGTCTCGACATGATAGCTTTGTGAAAAGGCTTTATGTTTTTTTAGGTTGAAAATGACCGCGTCCATCAGGCGGTTGACTAATTCGGCAGAATCTTTGCGATAGCCATAGTTCAATAAGCCGATACCTATCAAGCTGTTCCATAGGATGGACGCATGAGCACAAGCCTGGCTTATATCATCTGAAGAATTTGATGGGCAGAGTGGAATGCCGAATTTGCTCCAAAAGCGCTCTGGATTGATTAGGGCATTTTGGATGATCTGATCAGCCCTCTCTTGAGAGGGGATTCCGGCGAAGAGCGGCAGGAACAGCGAATAATCTTGGAAGGATAGATCAACAACTTCCACCTTGACAAAGTCATTTGGCCCGATGTCTCTGACTTCAATATATTCCAGGTTGGAATAAACCCTTTGACTGGTAATGGTGCTATTGCGAATTCGCCAGGAGAGTTGATCTGCAGAAAACCTTTCGACCCGATTCCGTCCTGAAGGGCCAGCGCCGTGGATGAATATGTTGATGTGGCGTGGTGTAGTATCTACGCCGGTTACTGAGATCACCAGTCGAACGGGTTTATCGAATGATCTCTGGAAGAAAATTTCCCCTGAGCCGTATTGTTCAGCCAGGATCTCCTTTGACGTGCTGAGGTGGGTTTCACGGTCCCACACCCGGTACATGGATGCATCCTTGTCCCACGATGCGTCAATGGCTGTGAGGAGCTTGTCAGCGATGGATTGGAGGGAAGCGATGGGGTCAGAGCGCTTAAGGAGATTGGCCATTTTGATCAGGATTTTAATTTCATTGTACAGAAGTGCACACAGCCCAGGACTTTCGCTCAGAGAGATATCAGCACCTTGGGACCAATCTTGCCATTTTGAGAACGTGGGGTGTTCTTCGAGACCCGATTGCATTAAGTGCGCCCATTCTGGGATACCATCTCCGTCACGATCTTGTCCCTCCTCGAACCACGCCCGAACGGCTTTGAGGAGATTCGGGTAGATCAAATTTAGAAATTGCTGGTCTTCTGTCGCTTGGTAGATCTTCCAGGCCAGATTCGCCAATATCGGCGTAGCCATTACCCCACCGCGCTGGCCGGCAAGACCAGGCTTCCAATCGATAAATCCACTTTGATTTTGGATCGATAGGAAGTTGGCCAATAAGCCTGCAGCAATCTTTGGCGATGCTGGGATGATCATCTTTACCAGGAAATCAGTTTCCATGGGGGTCTGGCCGTTCCACAAATAGGAGTGATCGCTTCCGTCGCCATTGGGTGAATAACCCTGATCGGGAAGTCGGCTGTTCACAAAAGTCATCTGAGGGAGTTGATCGCTTGAACTGGCGAGCAATCCATAAGCGCTTTTCTGTGCTAGCGCAAACGCGACATCCCAATCGGGGTCGCCAGTCTCGATTTCAATGAGACCATCGTTAAGCACATCCAGGCGGGCAATTTCCTTGTCCCAGGGAAGCGCGGCGATACTTCTGGCTTGAGCAAAGGATTCAGCGTGGTCCTTACAAGAAGCCATTACCCATGTAAATTGGCGTTCTCCCCCGGCGGGTAAATCGACATCGATGGCTAAGGCTGGGAATGGCCCTGAACTGAAATCTGGTCCACCTGTCATGAACAATACAGGCTTGAGATCACTCGTTTGACCGCAGAGCACTGTTGTGGCTTCAATTTCCTCGGGTACCATACGTTCGCCCTCGATCGCAGCCGAAAGCATTGCACCCCACTCGAAACAGATTTGCCGTGCAGATAGGCGACTGTTCTTGATGTGCACTCGCCCGGAAATGCTGTGCGAATCAGGAACCCAATATTCGAGTGTAATCTCTATTCCAGTAAATGGGCTGCATCCCAACACCAAATAATTCGGATAGAAGCGCTGAATACGGGGGATCTCCGCAAAGTTTTCTGGGTCAGATACTGCGCTGTCTCCCTCGACAAAGCGCGGGAAAAGGCGTACATTACGGGCTCGCAAGCCGTAGGTTGTGCGAATTGCCAAAGCGGGAGGCTCCCCTCCGCTCAGGGAGAGTTCCCAAATGTGATCGTTGGCATAGTCGGTAGGTCCGCAGCGGGCATCTGCAGCGAGGGTATATGATCCTGGATCATTGACGGTCAGGTTCCAATTCCTCATAAATATGATTTTAAGGGCAGATGGGAGAAAGGTCAAAGGTTTTATGCTAGAATCAATGTTCAATGTGCAGTAAACAATGAGCTGTAACCAATAATCGGTGTCCGGTGTTTATAATAGAAACCTAATTCACACAGGATCCGATTTCAGGAGTGAAACATGTCGAAATATCAAGCACGCGGTTTATACTTCGAGGAATTCGAAGTTGGCCAGGTATATACCAGTGTTGGCAGGACGATTACCGAGAGCGATATTGTTACCTTTGCAGGATTATCAGGGGATTACAATCAGATCCATACGGATGCTGAATTTACTAAAACGACGCCTTTTGGACAACGAGTTGCCCACGGTTTGTTGGTAACCTCGATTGCCTCGGGTTTGGTCACGCTTAGCGGTCTGATCGAAGGAACCGTGATTGCCTTTCGAGAGATGGCATCCTGGAAATTCACCAAGCCGGTTTTTATTGGCGATACTGTACATGTACAGTCAGAAATTGTAAGTACCAAGGGATTGCGGAGACTAGGCGGTGGCGCTGTTGATCTAGAGGTCAGCGTGCTAAACCAGAAAGAAGAAGTTGTCATGAAAGGCATCTGGAAGGTGTTGATTGCCAGTAAACCTGAGGTAGAGTAAGCCCCCCTGGAAGACTTTATGTCAGAAGAGAAGCCCGCCCCACAAGAAGACCCTCGAGATCGATTTCGCCGATTGCTAGACGAGGCAGAAAAAGTTGAACAAGAAGCCTCTACAGAAGAAATGGATGTAGGGATCCCGCAAACTCCTTCCGAACCTGCTCGGGGTGATTACCCTTCGACCTATTTGGATTTGGTTGGCCAGCAGGACGAGAAGAGCGAATCCGCTCCTGAAGCCCCCCCCAGCGAAACGCGTCCTGAACCTGCGCGCCAGTCTGAGCTGCCCTCTCCCTCGGGGGATGAAACTCCCGAGGAAATGGAAGCTGGGGAAAAAGCAACATTGCCTCAACAGCAGGCTACCACTCCGCCACCGCCAAGTTTGGGGACAACGCCCCAAACTGCACCACCAGCACTGGATACTCGCGGTATGCCTTTGCCAAGACGGGTCGATGAGATCGATCAGTCGGCCACGCGGGTCACACCAGCGGCCTTTTCGGATGCAGAGATCCCCCCACGAAGGCCAGCGACCAGCCCCCCTGTCGCCCCGCCCCCTCCACCCAAAAAGCGTAGTCGTCGTACATTTCAGCCTGATCAACTCGAACGTGGTTTCGGCTGTCTGTTGCGGATGTCTCTCCTTGGGGCTTTTGTATTTGTAATTCTGGCGCTCATCTCTGCCGCAGTTGGTTTTTTTGTATATTGGCAAATTGCCAACGATCTTCCTGACCCCAGCGATCTGCGCCAGAGAGTTTCTCAGTTCGAAACCACGCGCATCCTGGATCGAAACAGCAATTTGCTCTATGAAATCCTGGATCCCAGCGGAGGACGACGGACATATATTACGCTGGACGAGATGTCGCCCTATATGGTTGCCGCTACACTCGCCACCGAGGATAAGGAGTTTTACAACCATCCGGGCTTCGATGCTATGGCCATCGTGCGCGCCTTTTGGCAAAATTTGAACAGCCAGGAAACTGTATCGGGGGCTTCCACAATTACCCAGCAATTGACTCGGACCATGTTCCTCTCTGCGGAGGAGCGTGCCCAACGCACGTACAGACGCAAGTTGCGGGAGGCCATTCTGGCCGCAGAGGTCACCAGGCGTTACTCTAAGAACGAAATCCTGGAAATCTACTTGAATGAGAATTTCTATGGGAACCTGGCCTACGGCGTCGAGGCTGCTGCACAAACCTATTTTGGGGTATCAGCCAGGGATTTGGATTTGGGCCAATCGGCATTCCTGGCAGGATTGCCGCAACTGCCATCGGTCTACGATGTATATACCAATCGAGAAGTGACCTTGGAGCGGCAGCAAACAGTATTGTTGTTGATGTTCCAAACCAGCCAGGAGCAGGGATGCATCTTTGTGAGCAACTCTCCTGAAGCTCTCTGCATCGAAGCAGGTGTAGCAGCCGAAGCGGCGCGGGCTTTCGAGAGCTATGAGTTCAGACCACCTCAGGTACAGATGCTCTACCCGCACTGGGTCAATTACGTGCGCTCGATCTTAGAAGAACAGTATGACCCGCAGACCATCTATCGCTCTGGGTTTACGGTCTATACCACCCTGGACCCGGGTCTTCAGGACAAGGCTCAGGAGGTAGTTACCAATCAAGTCAACTCTCTGGCGGATAAGCATGTTACTAATGGAGCCTTGGTGGTCATCCGGCCTAGCAACGGGGAAATCCTGGCCATGGTCGGGTCGGCAGACTTCAACAATGAGAATATTGATGGCCAGGTTAACATGGCTGTCAGCCCCCGCCAGCCGGGATCAGCGATCAAACCATTGACCTATGTGGCTGCATTTGAGAAGGGCTGGACTCCCTCGACATTGATCTGGGATGTGCGTTCTGAGTTTCCGCCTTCAGGAGACCCTAGCGACACGCGTCCTCCCTATGTGCCGGTCAATTACGATAACCGCTATCACGGTCCCATGCTGTTGCGTTCAGCCCTGGCGAATTCCATCAACGTTGCCGCGGTGAAAGCGCTGGATTTTGTGGGGATCTATGATGATCCAGCAATACCTGGAGAAGATGGCCTGATTGCCATGGCCAAGCGCCTGGGGATCACGACCTTGACGCGCGAAGATTACGGTTTGTCTCTGACCCTAGGGGGTGGAGATGTCTCTCTATTAGAGTTGTCCGGCGCGTATGCCGTCTTCGCCAATGGTGGGCGTAAAATCCCCCCTGTGGCGATCCTGCGCATTGAAGATCATCTTGGGGAAGTCGTCTATCAGTACGAGCAACCTCCCGGAGAGCCGGTTTTGCAGCCGGAACATGTTTTTCTGATTTCCTCGATCCTCTCTGATAATGCTGCTCGGACACCCATGTTCGGCGCTAACTCTGCGCTGAATTTGCCCTTTCAGGTAGCTGCAAAAACTGGCACCACCAACGATTTTCGCGACAACTGGACGATAGGCTACACCCCGGATGTGGTTGTTGGCACCTGGGTTGGAAACGCCGACTACACGCCCATGCAAGGTACTAGCGGTCTGACGGGCGCGGCCCCCATCTGGAACTCCTTTATGCAGACTGCCATTCAGCAGCTAACCGGGGGCAACCCAGCTCCATTTTTGACACCCAATGGAATTGTCCAGCAGGTTATCTGCACACAATCGGGCACGGAACCCTCGCAGTGGTGCTCCAACCAGCGCAGTGAATACTTTGTTGCTGGCCAGCCACCCCTTCCTACCAGTCAGGATCTTTGGCAGAAGGCCAATGTAGATACCTGGACGGGATTGCTAGCATCACCTGCCTGCAGTGAATTCACCGATAACAAACTTGGATTGAATGTCAGTGATCCCTGGGCTGAAAAGTGGATCAAAGAAACAGATCAGGGCCGGCAGTGGGCCAACGATATGGGTTTCGACGACCCAGTCTTCCTGATCCCCCAACACGCCTGTGCTGATACGGATTCACGTCCCATCCTCGAGATCAACTCCCCTGCCAATGGCACTGTAATCACGACCAACCCAATCTCGATCTATGGGCGGGCAGATGCTACCAGCAATTTCAGCGAATACTGGCTGCAGTGGGGAAGGGGCTATGACCCGGTAGATTGGGAGTTGATGCGTGAAGAAAATGATCCGGTGCGTCAGCCAGATGAGATCTATGAATGGGATGTCAGCGAACTGGACTCTGGCGTGGTCTCTGTGAGATTACGTGTGCTCAGCACCGAGGATACTTTTGCCGAGAAGATCATCACCCTCGATCTTCAGGTCCCCACCTCGACTCCAACCCCAACGGATCAACCTACAGCGACTCCCACACCGACGCAGACGTTCACACCAACTCTGACGTCCACCGCCACTGAGACTCCTACTTCTACGTTGACGCCTTCAGCCACCTTTACACCCACAAATACGCTCATGCCTTCGGAGACGCCGACAGTGGTATTGCCTCCTACGGAAACAGCAACGCCTCTGTCCTCAGAGACTCCAACCGAAATCCCGTCAGCGACACCGACGCCATAAATAGTTGCTCTAGGAATCGTTGTGGGACTCCCTCTAATTTTGGGGATCGCACTGGCGATTTCTTGAGAACCTATAACTCCAAATATCATTGTACGAAAA
>CAYTKR010000135.1:0-14021 GCA_964438295.1 uncultured Anaerolineales bacterium | reverse complement strand
TGTGGGGGCAATTTTGTGGGCGGAACAGGACTCGAACCTGCGACCTCTTCTGTGTAAGAGAAGCGCTCTAACCAACTGAGCTATCCGCCCGATGGCGTACTTAGCATCTCAGTACGCGGGTATTTTACCGTAGAAACGCCGTCTCGTGCAGGTGGAATTTGAGTCCCTGGGAAACGCCGTGGGGCTATCCAGATATATGGGGGATCACCCCGGGGATTTCAAGAGTCCCAAAATTTACCAAACAGGTTTGCGCGCACTCTCTCTATTGTGATAGACTCTATACGCAAGATATCCAGACTATGCAGGGATCAAACTATGCGATTTGTCCGCTACGAAACCGAAACAGAATCTGCACAAATAGGGTGGGTGTACAAAGACAAGATTGGGCCTGTTTCAGGCGATATCTACGGGGAGTTTCAAAGGGGTGAGGCCCATTTGCCTCTCGAGGATGCAAAACTTCTTCCCCCGGTGATGCCTGGAAAAATCGTCTGCATTGGACGAAATTATGTCGCGCACGCCAGGGAACATGAGGCTGAGGTACCCGAGGTACCATTGATCTTTCTGAAACCATCGACCTCACTGATTGCTGCAGGAGATTCCATCGTTCTGCCGCCCCAATCGAAGCAAGTTGAACATGAAGCCGAGTTGGCCATCGTCATTGGGCGCCGAGGACACTGGATCACCCCTGAGGAGGCCCTCAACTTTGTTCTCGGCTATACCATTGCCAACGATGTCACCGCCCGCGACCTGCAACGCAGCGATGGCCAGTGGACACGCGCCAAAGGCTTCGACACCTTCTGCCCCCTGGGTCCATGGATCGAGACCGATTTCGATCCCTCAGACGCGCTGATTAATTGCCACGTCAATGAAGAAATGAGACAGATGGCATCCACGCGGGATATGGTCTTCGCGCCGCGCCAGCTGATCGCATTCATTTCATCGGTGATGACCCTGGAAGCAGGCGATCTAATTTTGACAGGAACACCCGCAGGGGTCAGTCCGTTAACCAAGGGCGATTCAGTTAAAGTCAGCATTGAGGGCATCGGGGTCTTAGAAAACCCTGTCACAGAGGCTGAGACAGGATAATGCCTATTGATCTTGATGTTCGCACTGGTGTCATTACCGCAGTCGTCATCGCCGGGTTATTGGCACTGATCAGTTTACTGACGGGAATTCAGGCCATTATCCGAGGACGGCAGATCCCATACTTTCAAATGCGTCGCAAGCGCATGGTCACCGGCTGGCGGCGCATCCTGCTTTTCGTATTCCTGGGCGCTGGGGCGTATCTGATCTACTCATTCGCCGAACCGGTGGCTTACAGTTTCTTTCCTCCATCCATCACCCCAACGTTGACCTCCACAGTCAGCCAAACACCGACCATTTCCCTGACACCAACCATCACGCTAACGCCAACTATCACAGAAACTCCCTCCGTTTCGGATACACCCACCATCACCCCTACCCCGCATATCCCTTTGGCCATCGAAGCCCAATTCGAAGGCGAGATCACACCGCCAGCAGATGTGATCTTCAGCCGCATTGAATTTACGAACCAGGGTATCGACTCCCTTTATCGCCCCGTGCAGCCGGGCGTGTTGTTCACTAACCCAGTTGGCCAGATGTACGCCTTCTATTCGTATGACGGCATGGTCGATGGCGTGCAGTGGACGGCGTTATGGTTCCGTGATGGCGAACTGGTAAACTTCGAAACCAGCCCATGGATTTGGGGAACCGGTGGTGCCGGATTCTCTGAATGGAAGCCTGATGCTGATGACTGGCTCCCCGGTGAGTACCAGGTCCAGATCTTCATCGGTTTAGATTGGATTGTAGCAGGCACCTTCACAGTAGAAGGTACGCCGCCAACGCTGACAGCTACGCACACCGAGACAGCCACAACCACTCCCACAGGGACAACCACAGGCACGCCTACCCCCTGGCCGACGATCACACCCAGCCCATCGCTCACACCTTCACCTGTTTTAGCAACAGCGACAATCACAGCGACCAAAACGCGCCAGCCCACGGCGACGATCACGCCCACATACACTCCCTGGCCAACAGTAACCCCTGGAGATACACGCACACCCCGGCCAACCGCGCTACCAACGGCTACACAGACCGCGACCAAAACTCGTTGGCCAACCAACACACCGCTGACACCTACGCCAACGAAAACCCGCTGGCCAACGTTGACCCCCACGCCATAACCCAATCAAGAAAACGGTTCCTGAAGGAACCGTTTTCTTGTTGTCATCTCTTCTGGTGAGCGAGTTCTGCGAGGTCACCAATTCTATCGCGGCACCCCAAGAACAGACTGAAGCGGATGGAAACAGGGTGAAAATTCAAACCCCAACCAAGGGGGTTTGCTTCGATAATGCCACCGCGATCTCAGCAGCGACTCTGGCATTATTGAGCAGCAAGGCTAGATTGGCCTTCAAACTGGATTTTCTGGTCAGTTCGCTGACTCGCTGCAACAAGAATGGTGTCACAGCCTGGCCACGCACACCTTTCTGGTCCGCTTCGAGCAGCGCCTGTTCAATGGCGCGCTCTGCGTCCTTGGCCGGAATGGCAGACTCCCTCGGGGCTGGTACGGTGACCAAAATGGCACTATCCAACCCCAAGCCCCAGTGAGCCTTCGCGATATCGGCGACTCCCTGGGGGGAGTCCACCCGCACACTCACAGGCAGCCCGCTCGAACGTGAGTAGAATGCCGGGAACTCATCTGTCTGATATCCTACAACCGGAACACCGAACGTTTCCAGATACTCTAGTGTGGCCGGTAGATCGAGGATGGCCTTGGCACCCGCGCAAACGACGATCACCGGCGTGCGGGCCAGCTCGTGCAAATCTGTAGAGACATCAAACGGTGCACCCCGGTGCACCCCACCAATGCCCCCAGTAGCGAAGACCTGAATATTCGCAGCCTGCGCGGCGATCAAGGTACCAGCCACGGTTGTGCCGCCGCTCTCTTTGCGGGCAATCACTGGAGCAAAATCGCGCCGGCTGACCTTTCGTAACCCCTTGGTTTGGACCAAATACTGCAATTGCTCATCATTCAAACCCACCTGAATGACCCCCTCTAGTACCCCGATGGTCGCTGGTGTAGCCCCATGCTCCCGGACCTGAGTCTCCATGTCCTGAGCCAATTGAAGGTTTTGCGGGTATGGCAGTCCGTGTGTCAGGACAGTAGTCTCAAGAGCAACTAGTGGGGCTTTAAGTTGTCTTGCATTTGAAACTTCTGGGGATAAGCGGAAACCGGTATTTATTATATTCTCCATTTTGTACCTTTCAATTTGGAACGCGGTTCCTATTGGGAACCGCGTTCCAAGTTTGTAATGATTTTACCCGAAACAAACTTCAGTTTATGAACTCCGCATCAACCTTTCCATGCGGTTTCTTTTCTGGGCCATCAATTCCTTATCGTTAGGAATCTTCTTCTCCAGATGAGCACAGACGGATAGCCATTGAGGACTCGAGGTGAATAGATCAAGCCAAGTTTTACCTACATTTACCAACTCCACAAGGGCATCTTTATCGGTTGTAACTTCCAAGGCAAAACTGAAAACATCCGGCCAAAGAATATGATCCAAATGCTTTCCCAGCCAGTTGTTCCCTATGCGAATTAGATCGGCATCGGATGGGCAGCCAGCATAAAGCTTTTTCCACAATGTTACCCACTGAGGATACTGTGCATTGGGTGGATTTTCCAGCCAAGATTTGCCATATAGGATTGATTCCTGATTGATTGCTTGGCTTGAAATGATTGCGTCGATAAAAGGGTCGAGATCAACGATTGGCGGAGCTTTTTCCAATCGGTTGTGCAACGTGTCCAGCAATTTTCGATACTCGTCTTCAGAGTGTGGGTCTCCGCGCAGGTCAATAAAATAGTCACCCTTCAGCCAGGCCGGTAGCGATTCTGCTGGCTCTCCTGAACGCAGCACCGGGATAAACTTGCGCGCGGATGTCCCGGTAAATAATTCGCCGGTCATGATATCCCCCTCATACCCCACGCCGCCCTTACGGTGATCAGACTTTTCCTGATAGGCAGGAGTGCAAATAATGACTACATAATCGCTGCTGGAAACTGCCTGTTCCATAAATGCCGGCAAGCGATCCCCTGGAATTGCAGCCCAGCGGTCAAGGATCGCATCTACACCATGCCCCCTTAGCCGAGCCGCTAGGTCGCGCACCCATTTCCTGTGCGAATCACTTTCCCAGGCATACGAGACAAACACAATAGGGATCTTCATCAATCTACTCCATCATTCTCGATTGCCGTTTCCATAGCTCGGTTCATCGCATCAATCCTCAAGCGATACATATCTCTAATTGCGAATTGGTGCTCAAATCGCACATCATCGGTCAATTCTTCCAAATATTGAATGCTTTTTCTCCACTCCACAATCGCCTTATCGTGCTCGGGAGGAATCTTCCACAATACGTACCCCCGCATCCACAACGCAGCAGCTTTATTATGTAGATCACTACCGTAATTAATTTGTGCCTGGTATAGCAATTCAGCTGCTTCATATAATTTGCCCATTTCGTAAATAATCACTGCACAGGCAACCCTGGTATCGGCCTTTTCTTTTGCAGAGGCACCAAATTCCTGACAAATGTTGGCGATTCGCTGAACCAGATACCAACCTTCTTCATAATCATTAAGCTTGAGAGAATCTTTAGCCAGTTTTAATAGCTGTTTTGCAGCATCACATATTAGGCTATAACCACCTTCATATTTATTTAGCCAATCATTTGCATCATATATGGTTATCATAGAACCCTCTACACCCAGAAGCACAACTACATATCGATCTATTTTGGAGGAGGCAACTCCCCGAACCTACGTGATGGTGGAATATCGTCTTGAGAAGCCATGGAATCTAGGATTTGAGCCGTACGCGCTAGAATGATCGATTTTATTCGTTCATCTCGCAACTTATCTGAATCTTCAATGGGATGACCATTTTCATCAACTAGTTTCTGCATATCGGTAAAAGCATCCATAATGCTGATGATCATTTCGGCTTGCGCTTCAGTACGACCGATATCCCGGTACGAATGCTGCTTGGCATCTCCTAACGCCCGGCGAACATCCGCTGCCCCGAGCCATTTGGCACCCCAGGTCTCTACACGTTGAGCTTCGATACGCTTATCCATGACCTCGAAGTGTCCCATATCCACCCAAAGCAATTCGGCCCCCACACCTTTCAGACGGTCGCGAATGCCCTCGGAGTTTAGGATTTTCGCAATTTCAATCCTGGGTTCAGTTTCCCCGAAGCGCGGCGCAGTTACATCATCGAAAAGGTTCTTGCGAATGTAATCGGTAATGGCAGCATCCACTGCCAGATTGACCATGTCATGCCAGGGGGTGATCCCTTTTGAGCCAACCGAACGCGAAAACACTCGGTTCAACACAGCCCGGTATGAAAAGGAATATGGCGAGTCTGCATCTTGGCGGGCGGTATCACTGGAAACTCGGCCTGTGCGCAGCCGATACCCATAGAGCACATTGCGAACTTCCAGGGTAATCCCATCCTTCGTTGTCGCGCTTGTTGATTCAATATATCCCTGGCGATCGTCGAGGCTGAACACATCGCGGATCTTCTCGAAGCGGGTTACGAAATTTGAACCTTCTGCGCAAACGCGCGTTGTGCCGTTGGCGCCCTCTAGCAAGGCCAGACTCCCAGGCTGAATGACCAGATAACCAGGTCCACCAATTTTGTCCAACAGATTGAATTCACTTTGTGAGAGCTGTTTTTCACCATCCCGGATCGTGATCTTGGGATACGGAAACCCAAACAGCAACGATGACAGATATCGAAATGCCCAGCTGAGTTTATCTAGATTGTAGATGTCGCGTATATAGCGCCCCCCAAAATAAAAGATCCCCAAAAATCCTAAGAACACTAACAGATAATAGCGATAACTTCGCACCAGAAAGGCGATAATTCTCAATCCCTTCTCAGGAATGATTTTCAAGTACCAATAGTGACCTAACCAACCTTTAACCACAGTATTGGTATCGAAACTCTCGAACAGTGCGCTGCCAATACTGCCTAAGACCAAAACAATGAAAGACATACCCAAAATACGGATGAGGCCACCCAGGCACCCACCTAACCATGGATTTGTATTAATGGATTGTCTTCTCAACATAACTCAATCCTAGAATATCGAAGCCTCTCCAGGAAGCAGCAAATTCCTCAGACCACGGATCATATTGATGGTATTGTCAGGCAGCAAACGTTTGATATCAGGATCCGCGGCGAGATCTTCGAGTGCCTGGAATACACGCAAAGCCATCGCTTCCTGAGTATATTCTGTTGAGGCAAGTATCTTCGACAAGGTAAAGGCCATATCTCGCTGGGCTTGGGCGCGAGATTGGTTTTTCAGGCGCATAGCCTGTAATTCATGATCAGCGCGAACGATTGTGGCTTCTTGTTGCCAGGGAGCGCGCCAATAATCATACATATAATGGCTTTGGACATCTGAGATGCTGGGGGTCAGTTCCGTAAATCCTGCGGTAATGACCTTTATGCCCCGCGATCTGAGAACTTTTTTCGTTTTCAACTCCCTCTCCGGGTATAGGATCAGATCACCTTCCCCTAATTCTTGGTTAATCTCCAATGGCTCCCCATCACTTCTTTCCACATATTGATATGACAGAATACCCATATTGACCATGCGGGTGCGCAAGCTATTCTTAAGATCTGCAAGTGGATAGGTTCGATGCTCTTTGGGATCATACAGCCGGTCATAAAGATGTTGGGAAATATGTTCGCGGAATATATTCACTGCAATGTGAACCGGGATTTCCGTCCAATCTTTTAGCTCTTCATCATAGACATCATACGGACGCAAAGTAATTGCTGAAAACACCCTGTTTGGATAAAAACGGAATGGTCGCCATCTCTTGGGCTGCTTCTTGCCGGCTTCGACACTCAGCCCAGCTCTTCTTCGATATGATTGCACGAACTGGTGAATCTCTAGCTTGTCTTCCGAATCAAGATCATCTTGCATCTTGCTCACTACTTGCACCTGGAAATCGCTCTCCCCATTATCTTCTGGGGGTACCAGTTTTGTACCGAACACCCGCAGCTTTTCGGGTATCTGTTCATGCCCTTCATATGCGACTCGTAGAACGTCTGGGGGTTCCCCCAACGTAAAAAGGGCAAACACAACGCTATTTACCTCAATGCCATCCCGCGTGTGAACCTTGACCCCCGGCTTCAGACGAATTTGCCTGCGCAAATCCGCAATGCCGCGCACTCGCTCACCGACGTGCGTAAATTTTACTCCCCAGTCGACGCTGCGCATTCCCAGGTTGTCTCGCGGGTGACTACCTCGAATCGCCTTAAGCAGCCCCCCAACCAACCCAGGCTGGAAAGCCGTCTTCTCAAGCACAGCCGCACTACAGGTATCGATCTTTATAAATCCTGGGCCAACCTTATTAAATGGGCCATCGCGAACTGAGTGTTCTCCTTCATTTACAAAAACAACCGGGCCGTGCCCTCCGAGCATATAGGAACTCAAGAGAGAGAGCACATCAGATTGGATTCCCTTTGCCTCGATGGGCAGAATCTTGCCAGAGAGTATCACTAGCATCACCAAGGTTGAAAGCGCGAAGCCCCCGATACCTCCCAGGAATAGCAATCGGTCTCGCTGTGTGCGCTTAGGATTCGAACCTCCCATTAGCAGCTCAAAAAGGTTCGCCTTTCCGGGCGCCTCTTCAAAGCTTATCGCCGTTGTCTGCAGCCCTTTTTCGACTCTCCGAACCCGCAAACCACCTTCGCCTTCTGAAATGACAACATGGAAGTCGGCAGGTTCTCCGGGAGTTAGATCGATTGCAATGGCATTTTTTACGAGATCGCCTTTGGAGCCTATCTCAACGGTATCCTCCCATGTAGGCACATAATATTCGCCTGGGAAATAAAAAATGCGCGCGCCATTGGTATCATCCGCAGCTACGATATATCTTCCCAGAACTGAGACATCAGTGGTCTTATTAATCTCCTCGTTTTCATAATCAAAAATTGGGTGCAGGATCGCCGGGTTAGAGACATCGAAGATATTCAACCCGTTCTCACCATCTGCGACGATCAGATGATCGTGATAGGGTGAAGAGATGGCCTTCATAGCATTACTGAGATTGGTACGCTCAACAGTGATTTCATGAGGGTTCTGGGGATTGACAATGCTTAGAACCACCATCCCCGAATGTCCTTTCGAGATGAACAGATAATCACCCCGAACGGTGATATCGTTTATCGAACCCTCCAATTTGTGCAGGTCTACAAGCTTGATCTCCCCCAAGTTGCGAATATCCAGAACTGCGAGGCCGTCTCCAGTAGCAACATAGGCATACTCTTCAGTGAACTCAACATCCACAGCGGCATTCAGTTCAGCAAATACCCCTATTTGGAAAGGGTTCTCGAGATTAGATATATCAATGACTTCGATGCCCTGGTTAAAATTGGCGAGGTACGCTCTATTCCTCCCTCGATCAATCGTTATGCCATGCGATGGGCCGGATGTCGGGTAGAACCTGACCATCGTTGGGTTACGATAGTCGCTAATATCAACGATCCTCAAGCCTCTAGCACCATCTACAATATATACATAGCGATCCACCACCACAGCATCTGCAACCACCCATCTACCGCTATCCTTCAGCACCACGACGATCTCATTACTCTCATTGAATTTGATCGCCTCGAATCCCTGCTCTCGCTTGCCGATGTAGACGATATGATCATGTAACGTTAGCCTGGAATAGTCTGCAGGCACAATCTCACCATAATCGATCCGCCATGGTGCTGCCGGGTCCGCGATGTTGAACAGCATTACACCCTTGTTTTTCTCCAACAAATAGGCAGTGGAACCTTCCACGACAACATCGATCAGTGGCTCAGAGCTCCCCAACAAATTACCAACATCCTGGGGGCGACTCGGGTCGGTCACATCAATAATTTTCAATCCGCTGGGGGTGTTGTCATCCCCCCCAACGATATAGGCCAATTTTCGATCTCGATAATTATCAAAGGGATGCTCTTGCACGTAGACTGCGCGCGCAAAGAAACCGACTTCATGCGAAGAATACAGCGAGGGAATTGTAGGGTCAGAGACATTGACGATCTGAAGCCCTTCATTACCAGCCGCAACGTAGGCAACGTTATCCTGAAGGAAAATACCCTGAGCATCTGCAACCCTGCTATCGCCATCATCAAATTGCAGACCTGCGATCACGGCGTTGAAAATCCCTCCCCGTTGGGCAATCTGCAATCCCTGTTTGCCATCCGCAACAAAAATATATTCGCCCGATACCACAAGATCGTTAGCAGTACCTGGGGTTCCAATATCCGATAAAAATTCAGGAGTCACATTAGAAACAGAGCGGTTATAGATGCTGATGCTTGATCCACTTTCTGTTACATTGATCAGATAAAGGTGATCTTCATCGACATCGACTGCCTTTGGGCAGCCACGCAACTCCTTGATCTCATAAAAAGCGACTTTTTTCTTTGTGCCATCTTCGGCATCTTCGGTTTCGATCACCCAGATCCCCTGTTCGCAACTGGCTACGTAGATATAATCCCCAAAGACGGCGATATCTTCGACACTGCCCAACACCTTCCCTTGGTCATCGTCGGAGCCTTTGGCTTTATAATCGACACGCAGTGATTTGAAACCTTTTCGTCCATCTCCAACATAGATATAACTCTTGCTCTCCCCAGCAATATAGCTCACATCATAGATCAGACTGGTGGGTTGTTTGACATCATCATCTTCAACATCGCCCCCATCCGAAACCAGTTGAATGTGCTCAGGATTGGAAATATCGTAGGCTTTGATCCCACTTCCAGAAACGCCCAAAAAGGCAAAATCACCGTATACATCAAGCGTGTTAATCACCCCTGTTATTGAATGGTTCCCCCCAATTTCGGTTGTCGCCTCTGATGGATTTTTTATCCAGGCCAAACCGAGTCCATCAGCCACGAGAAACAGGTGCGATTCCCAAAGCTTGAAATCTCGAATGGGCGTACCAATTGGAATCGTCGAAGTTTTTACCGCGACATCTGGCCGATTTCCATCGATCTTGAAAAAATACAAATTGTTATCTAAACCGATAGTATAGATTTGATTTCCTTGAACAAGGATACGGGTAAGCCCTACACCGGCATCTCCATTGTTCCGCAGTTGTGGTGATTCACCTTCAGCAGGGAATGGATTCACTCGCAGGGAATATAGACCACTCTTGCCATCTGAAATATAAGCGTAATCTCCCTTGATTACAACATCACGGGCGTCATTTATTCCTGGAATATGCCTGAGTTGTACCAGATTGGTTGGATCGCTAACATCCAAGATGACAATGCCATTCACCCCATCGGCGACAAATAACTTCTTGTCCTTTAACGCTAATCCTCTAGCGGTCCCAAACGTATCGAAACTCCCGGCTTCGAAGACGTTCCCCTTGTCCTGAATATTCATTGCTACCACGCCATGCTTGCCATAAGACAGAAAAGCATGCGCGTCCGTGACCTCTTGGATCATAGCCCCGCTGGGGTTCCCAAGGTCTTTGGTTAACTCAATATCATATACACCTTCTACTGGCAGCGAAAGGCGGTAGAAGAGGTAAATCGAAAATACTCCGAAAGCGAATGCCTGGAGTGGCACTCTACCAAAAATGGACTTTATCCCCGACATTGATCGGCTACATTCTATCTTCTCATCTTGCTTTAGTAATACGAAAAATCAGCGCTGTTTCAGACAATTCCATTTGCAAAATACATGATGATATGCTTAAATACCCCGGTGCTTGTCCTAAATCAATCTCAATTGGTATCATCAAAGCACCTAGAAAAGAATAATTCATTAGACGCGCAGGATGATTTTCAAACTCGCAGAGCATTTTCATTATACTATAGGATAATCAGTTCCTAGCTCAACGGGAAGCACCCAAGGTGTGCCCTCAGCAATTCCTGGAGAGCGTAGATAATATGGAGGCAAATATGGCTAAATTCCCCGGTTTCGGAAAAGTTGCCGTTGTAAAAACTTCACCCGAAACAATCTTCGATGATATTCAAGAGGTCATGCAGAAAGCTGGTTTCGAAGAGGCTCTGCCCAAGGAAAATCAAACCGGCCTAAAGATCAATATCTCTTGGCAGACCTGGTACCCTGCCTGCTCAACAACACCCTGGCAGCTCGATGGTGTGATCAAGGCACTCAAAAGCGCGGGGTATAATGACTTGGTTGGCGTGCACAATGACACTGTGGTCGTCGATACCTCGGATGGGGAGCGCAATAACAAACACCGTTTTGTCACAGAAAAAAACGATGTGCCTTGTTTATATCTCTATGAACAGGATTTCGAGTGGGTAGAGTACCAACCCAAAGGTCGCCCGTTCCTGGTACTCGACGAAGTATTCCCTGAGGGCGTGCACATTCCCAAAGCGCTGTTCGGCATGAATATCATCCATCTGCCCACTGTGAAGACGCATGTGTTCACCACCATCACCGGGGCAATGAAAAACGCCTTTGGTGGACTTTTACACCGTCACCGCCATTGGACCCATTCTGTAATTCATGACACCCTGGTCGACTTGCTCTCCATCCAGCAAGACATTCACCCGGGCATCTTTGCAGTGATGGATGGGACTTTTGCCGGGGATGGCCCAGGCCCCAGGGCAATGCGCTGGCACGAAAAAGATATCTTGTTAGCATCGGCTGATCAGGTTGCCATTGATGCGGTTTCTGCAAAATTGCAGGGATTCGACCCCCTGAGTTTGCGCTTCATCCGCCTGGCTCATGAGATGGGCCTTGGCGTTGGTGACCCGCGCCAGATCGAGATCGTTGGCCACGATATCGAGAGCGAACCAGACTGGCATTTCGTTCAGGAAGACACCCTCGCAAGCACCGGTCAAAAATGGATTTATCATGGCTGGCTGAACTTTGTAGAAAAGCCCTTGCTGCGCAGCCCCATTGTCCCCTGGGCATATTTTGCCAGCAACTTCTATCACAACGTCTACTGGTATCCCTTTGTGGGTCGCAAACGAGTAGAGAGCGCCCTGGACACGAAATGGGGGCAGATGTTCAAGGAGTACGGTGATGGTGAAGTGGTGATGCCTGGCGTAGAGCCCAAGACGGTCAAGCAGGCCATCGCGGGAATGACCATCCTCGCCGCGGGAGCTGTCGGTTTAGCTTATCTTTTAGCGCGAAAATAGTACATCAATTTGGGGTAGTAGGTATTGGAAATTTCTCTTCTCACATACCTACTACCTGGAAATCATCTCTATTTGTCATTCTGAGCGAAGCGAAGAATCTGAAAGGCTCGGGTCGAAAGAAACTTCGGTCGCGGCCAAACGCCAGCCTTCGGCATATTAAAATAATGAACCAAACCTCCCTCACTCGCCGACTGATAATCGGCCTGCTGTTCGGCTTCCTGGTAATGATCGGACTAACTCTGGCATCCGATTTACGCCAGGTCAGCAGTAAGTTCTTATCATTTCGTTGGCAATACTTTCCCCTCGTGCTGCTTTTGACCTTGTTCAATTACCTGCTGCGGGGATTCAAATTCCACTTTTACCTGCGCCAAGTCGGAGCCAGCGAAATATCCCTTGTGGAAAGTTTTCACCTTTTCGTAGCCGGTTTTCCCCTGGCAGTAACCCCAGGCAAAGTTGGTGAGGCGCTCAAAGGAGTTTGGATTCACCATCGAACCGGTGTATCTGTTGCTAGAGGCATCTCGGTTGTGCTGGCAGAACGTATTAGCGACGGACTGGCTGTGCTTTTGCTATCGACGTTTGGGGTGATTGCCTATCCCCAATACTGGCCCGCATTTGCCATCATCCTGGCAATCCTGCTGGGGGTTATCATCGTTTCGCAAATTCAACCGCTAGCGCTGGCTCTGCTTGATTTTGCCAGCAAAGTTCCCCTGGTAAAACGTGTAGCGCCCTCACTGCGAGAATTCTATGAAGGTAGTTTCTCTCTCTTCAAGCCCGGCGCAACGCTCTTGGCGGTCGCACTGGGTACCATATCTTGGTTCGGTGAGGGAATCGGATTTTACGCCATCCTCGTTGGCTTGGGAATCCCAACCGGGTGGGAAACACTTTCTATTGCCGTCTTCGTATTAGCGTTTTCGACCGTGGTTGGCGCCGCATCCGCGCTCCCAGGCGGTTTAGGGGCTGCGGAAGCATCCATTGCCGGCATGTTGGCCTTGCTATTGGGGTTGAGCAGTGACACCTCCGCTGCAGCTACTCTCTTGATTCGTTTCGCAACGTTTTGGTTTGGCCTCATCCTGGGCTTGATCGCCTGGGCTTTCTCGCGAGAGTTACTCGGTCTGGAACCAGGGATAAACAACGATGAACGGGGATGATCTAATTCGGGTCGATTTCCATTGCCACACAATTTTCTCTCCCGACAGCTTGACGACGCCTGAGAAACTGATCGCAACATGCCAACGTAAGGGTCTCGACCACATCGCCATCACGGACCACAACACCATTGAGGGGGCTATGCACGCCAAGGAGCTCGACCCTGAACGCGTGATCATTGGCGAGGAGATCCTCACAACGCAGGGAGAATTGTTGGCCTTATTCGTGGAAGAGGAAATACCTGCTGGACTCACTCCTCAGGCTACGATCGATCAGTTAAGAGAGCAGGGGGCTTTTATCAGCGTATCACACCCATTCGATATCTTCCGCAAAGGTCATTGGCGATTGGAAGCGCTCATGGAGATACTGCCACAGATCGATGCCGTGGAAACCTTCAATGCCCGCTGCTTATGGCCGGGTTTCAACTGGCAGGCACAGAAATTCGCTCGCCAACACGCCCTACCCGGCACCCACGGCTCAGACGCTCACGCGGCCTTTGAAATAGGTCGCGGCTCGTTGCTGCTACCCCCTTTCCATGATGCCGAAACATTGAGAGAATCTTTGAAGCACTCGGTCAGTCCCCAACTTACCCTCTCGGGGATCGGTGTGCGGTTCTTCTCGCGCTATGCCGTATGGCGCAAAAATCGC
>CAYTKR010000134.1:7084-14296 GCA_964438295.1 uncultured Anaerolineales bacterium | reverse complement strand
TCGAGCAGATGGCCATTGCCGTGGCTCGCGAAGCCATCGAAGATGCAGGTCTGGCAGTTACAGAAGACAATGCCGGTCGAATAGGGGTGATCGTATCGTCGGCAATCGGAGGGATTGAATCGCTTCAAAATGGTGTGTTGGTAATGGAGAGGTCTGGGCCGCGCAAAGTCAGCCCATTTTTGATCCCCATGTTGATGCCCAACGGTGGTGCAGGCTTGATCGGCATCGAATCGGGTTGCCAGGGTCCGGCGTTTTCGGTTGCTTCAGCGTGTGCTTCAGGCGCGGATGGCATTGGCGTGGCTTGGATGATGCTAAAAGCTGGTATGATCGACGCGGCCATCGCGGGAGCCAGCGAGACGGCTATCACCCGGGTTGGCGTGGCCGCATTTGATCGCCTTGGAGCGATGTCTCGGCGGGAAGATGACCCCAAGACGCCGCAGCCCTTCGATAAGGACCGCGATGGATTGGTGATGGGCGAGGGGGCAGCAGTTCTGGTGCTGGAATTGGAACGCCATGCCAAAAAGCGGGGTGCTGAAATTTTCGCCGAGCTGGTCGGCTATGGCAGCACCGCGGATGCCAATCATATAACTGCCCCAGCTGAAGACGGCGCCGGCGGGGCAAAAGCCATGCAGATGGCGCTGGATAGTGCGGGCTTGAACCCTGAAGATGTGGGCTATATTAACGCCCATGGGACGGCTACGCCCCTCAATGATGCCGCTGAGACCAGGGCGATTAAGACGGCATTTGGCGATGTGGCATATGGCATCCCTATCTCGTCTACAAAGTCGATGACCGGCCATATGATGGGTGCCACAGGGGCATTGGAGGCACTCTTCTGTGTGAAAGCTGTACACGAGGACATCATCCCTCCAACGATCAATTACCAGACCCCTGACCCTGATTGCGATTTGGATTATGTGCCTAATCGGGCACGTGAAGCCCCGGTCGAGGCGGCGATTAGCAATGCTTTTGGATTTGGAGGTCATAACGCCGTTTTGGCGGTAAAGAAGTATAATTAGTAGAGTCTCTTGGAAATGCCGTGGGCCGATCATCCCGGCAATTCCTAGTGAACCATTTAGTATGTCGGACAAAGTGCGGTGATTAAGGGTATACTCCTTTACAACCGCACTTCTAAAACCTACATCATAGAACTAATGGACCGCGAGATACCCGATCCTGGTGGTGGGGTATTTCTCGGGCCCTGAGTTCTGAGGAGGCGAGTATGGAACATGCTCAGGGAGCCCCTGTGGAAGAATCTCCGCGTGAACTGGCAAAACGACTAGGGCTTGAATTTTCGGATTTCCGGTTGATCAGTAGGGCTTTGACTCACCGCTCCTATCTTAATGAGCACCCCGATGCTCTGGAGGATAACGAACGGTTGGAATTTTTAGGGGATGCTGTTCTGGACTTTTTGGTGGGTGCCTGGCTGTACAATCGTTTTCCAGAAATGTCTGAAGGCCAATTGACGCGTATGCGTTCCGCCTTGGTCCGCACGGAGCAGTTGGCTGATTTTGCTCGTGAGCTGAATCTGGCTCAGGCAATGCGCCTGGGACGCGGAGAGGCTGAATCAGGGGGACGGGAGCGCCCGGCGCTGTTATGTGCCACCTTCGAAGCCTTGGTTGGAGCGATCTACATGGGTGCCGATATCCCCGCTGTGCGTAGGTTTGTTGAGCCGTTGCTGGATGGGATTGCCCACCAGATCTATGCGTCGGGAGGCATGCACGATCCCAAAAGCAAGCTTCAAGAATGGACTCAGGCGAAAGGCTATGGCGCGCCGCGCTATGATACCATCTCTGAATCTGGCCCAGATCACGCCAAGGTATTCGAGCTAGAGGTATTCATAAACGGCACTACTTATGGCAGGGGCAGTGGTCACAGCAAGCAGAGCGCAGCCAAAGCAGCTGCGCATGAAGCCTTGAAACAATTGGGTCAGGCTTGAACGAATGAGTTATAGACGATTTTAGAATTCTAGTATACGATACCCTCCATGCATCTCAAATCGCTTGAACTTCAAGGTTATAAAACATTTGCAGGACGGACGACCTTCGAGCTAGCCGAACGGATTACATGCATCGTTGGCCCGAACGGATCGGGCAAGTCGAATATCGCTGACGCCATACGTTGGGTTTTGGGCGAGCAATCCTACAGTCTGCTGCGAGGTAAGAAGACTACCGATATGATCTTCCAAGGGTCGGAGCAGCGCGCCCGAGCAGGGATGGCCTCGGCGGAGATCATTTTCGACAATGCCAGCAAATGGCTGCCGGTGGATTTTTCCGAAGTCTCCATTCGGCGACGCGCCTATCGAGATAGCGGAAACGAATATATCCTCAACGGACAAAAAGTGCGCTTGAAGGATATCACTGAGCTGTTAGGGAACTCTGGCCTTTCAGAGCGAACCTACACCATCATCGGCCAGGGATTGGTCGATTCGGCGCTTTCACTGAGAGCGGAGGAGCGGCGACGTCTCTTCGAGGAGGCTGCCGGGATTGGATTATACCGGACCCGCCGGGAAGAAGCTCAGCGCAGACTACAGACCACCCGTCGGAATTTGGAACGTGTCGAAGATATCCTCTCTGAACTGAAGCCCCGCTTGCGCAGTCTGGAGCGCCAGGCACGGCGAGCCATGCGCTACGATCAAGTCAAAGACGATTTGCAGGTGCTATTGCGAGATTGGTATGGCTATCATTGGCATCGCTCTCAACAAGATCTCAACGATGCTCGCCGCACCGCCAAATTGCAGGAAGAGGCTTTGTTGGAAGCGCGCCACAAGCAAACCGGTCTTGATCAAAAGATCACCAGCTTCCGGGAGCATATCCAGGGAGTGCGGGCTCGTCTGGGGTCATGGCATCGTGAGCTATCTCAGTTACACGCCCAACGTGAGACCATCACACGCGAACTGGCAGTCTCAGATGAGCGGGTGCGCTCTTTGGTTGCTCAACGACAAAACGCGATCGATGAGTTAGCGCGCCTGGAGCACCAGATCGAAGTCTCTCGAGAACGTTTAGCCGAAAGCGATGCTGAAACGCTGCGTCTACAGGGGGAATTAGATGAAGCTGGGGTGCGAGTTTCCGCTGCCCAAGAGCAGTATGATAATCACCAGGCGGAACGCCAGCAGGCCGAGATGACTATTGAAGCCGCGGGACAAAAAGTTGCCGATCTTTCCACCCAGCAAACTCGCCTGGCTGCCCGGTTGACTGAATACCGTGCACAGGCTGACCGCCAACGTGGGGAGTTGCAGGCTGTAAACCAGGCAGTTGCCGAAGAAGAAAGTAAACTGAGCCTTGTGGCATCTCGTTTGGCAGAAGCCAATGATGCCCTCCAGAAGGCAGTAATAAAATTCCAGGAAACTGTAGCGGATTTGGAGAGCAAACGCGAGCAAATCGCTGAGGTCGAAAGCGATAAGAAAGAAAAGCTTGATGAGAGTAGCGCTCTCCATACAGAGTTGGCCCGCTTGAGCGCCCAATTGGAAGTATTGGAGCAAGCCGAGGAAGCGCTTTCAGGCTATGATTCAGGCACGCGTTTGCTGTTGAAGTCTGCGCAGGCGGGTCGAATTGGCCGCGCTCAAGGGGCATTGAGCAGTCATTTGCACGTGCCCGAAGAGTTCGAAAGAGCCATCGCAGCCGCTTTGGGAGAATATATTGACGCGGTATTAATGAGCGAGGGTGATTCTGTCGAAAAAGCCTTGGAAGTCCTTGCGGAAGAGTCTACCCGGGGGGTGATCCTGCCCCTCGATGGATTAAAACCGCCGCCCCCCATCCCATCTCGCTCTCGAGATGAAATTATTGGTGTTGCATCTGACCTGGTGAGCGCGCCGCCTGAACTGCGTCCTACAATCGATCTGCTCTTGGGTAGAACTTTGGTAGTGAAAGATCGTCATACAGCAAGGAGAGCTCTAGCAGGGCTACCAGAGGGTGCACAGGTGGTTACTACTCGCGGTGAGGTATTTTATACCAGCGGTCCAGTGCTGGTCAGGCAGACGGGTGCCTCGAGCACGCTTAGCCGCCCTCGCCAACGCCAGGAGATTGGATCGCAAATCGACGCCACAGGGAAGAAGATCGACTCTGTAAAGAATCATATCGATCAGATTGATGCCAGGCTAGAGGAAATGCATTCTGAAGAAGTCGAGACGGCGCGCCGCTTGGAGACTCTTCAACGCCAAAAGGACGATTTAGATCGTTCGCAACGCGAGGTTTCTTTGGAACAATCAGAAGCCCAGCGCAAGGTTGAGTGGCAGCGCCAGCGTCAGGCCAACCTGGGGGACGAGATTAGAGCCGGGGAAAATGAAGCCAGCCAAATTTCAGACCGATTGTCCGCATTGGAAGATGAAATCACACAGGCTCAGGATGACCTCCGGGAAAAGCAGTCCTTATTGAGTGGATATTCCCTCGAAGAATTCCAGATGGAAGTCAGCCATTGGAGCACTCAGGCCGCCGTGGCGGAGAAGGCATTGGAAGATGCCCGGGTACGCCAGGGTGAGCGGCGCAGCGCGGTTCAGGAAGCTAAGGGTGCTCTCGATAGTTTGCAGTCCCGAATTAACGTTTTCCAAACGGATATTGATGAGCTGGAGAGCGGCAAAGAATCCCTGCGGGGCCAGGAAGCTCAGACGATCGAAAAGGTCAATAGCCTGCAAGCGCTCATCGAACCTGCCGAAGAAGAGTTGGCTAACGCCGAATCCGGCCAGGATGAGTTGTTGATTTCAGAAACGGAAGCTCGTAATCGACTCAGCGCGGCGGATCGTCTCAACGCTCAGGCGCAATTGGCACTCACTCGTCAGCAGGAGGACCTGGACCGTTTGCGAGAACGCGTCGAGGCTGATTTTGGACTGGTCTCTTTCGAATATGCTCCACAGATGTCTGGCCTGACCCCGCTGCCATTTGGGGATATGGTGCAGCAACTCCCTGTGGTGGTCGAATTGCCAGAAGGGCTTGACGACGCCATCAAGCAGCAGCGAGCGCAGTTGCGACGCATTGGCGCAGTCAACCCCGAAGCGCAGAAAGAATTTCAAGAGGTCAGTGAGCGCCATACCTTCATGACCGAACAGGTCGAAGACCTCAATAAGGCTGAGGAAGATATCAAGCAGGTGATCGCAGAGCTCGATGTAATGATGGAACGAGAATTCCGCATCACGTTCGACGCTGTGGCGGTGGAATTTCGAGAGATTTTCACCCGGCTGTTTGGTGGTGGAGCCGCGCAACTGATCTTGACAGATCCGGATAACATTACCGATACCGGTATTGACATCGAAGCACGCCTGCCGGGACGCCGCACGCAGGGTTTGTCACTGCTCTCAGGCGGCGAGCGTAGTTTGACGGCTACAGCGCTGGTTTTCTCCCTGCTGCGTGTCTCGCCAACGCCTTTTTGTGTGCTCGACGAGGTCGATGCCATGCTCGATGAGGCCAATGTAGGGCGCTTCCGCGATCTGCTGAGTGAGCTGGCTCAGAACACTCAATTCATCGTCATTACTCACAATCGCAATACTGTTCAAGCTGCAGACGTGATCTATGGCGTCACCATGGGGCGCGATACTGCCAGCCAGGTGATCTCGCTTAAGCTGGATGAGGTTGCCGCGGTTGTGTAGCGGGGAGACTTCGGTGATGTCACCTGCCTACATCTTTTATTGGTCTTCTCCTTTGTGAGTTGATATTGTGGGAGGTAATATGTTTGAGCGCATCGATGGACGCCAATCTGATCAAACGAGAACTGTAACCCTGACACCGGATTATGTCACCTATCCTGAGGGTTCGGTGTTATTCGCCATGGGGGAGACTAAGGTTTTGTGCAATGTCACCATCGAGGAGGGCGCGCCGCGCTGGAAACAACGGCAAGGTATCCCTGGCGGATGGGTGACCGGCGAGTATGCTTTGCTGCCGCGCTCGACCCATGTGCGCACGGCGCGTGAGACTCGTGGTCTGAGGGGACGCACCCAGGAGATCAAGCGCCTGATCGGCCGAAGTTTGCGAGCGGCGGTGGATTTGGAGAAATTGGGCGAGCGGACTTTTATTGTGGATTGCGACGTTATCCAGGCCGATGGTGGCACCCGCACCGCGGCGATCACGGGGGGCTATGTGGCCTTGAAGATGGCCTTGCAGACCTTAATAGATGCTGGTGAGGTGGGCCCAAGCGTGTTCTTGTCTCCCGTGGCTGCCATCAGCGTCGGCATTGTAGACGGAGTGCCTTTACTCGATCTGTGCTACGCCGAGGATGTTGCGGCAGAGGTCGATGTGAATGTGGTCATGAACGCTGCGGGCGAATTCATCGAGGTTCAAGGCACCGCTGAGGGCGATCCTTTCCCGCGCAGCGCACTGGATACGATGCTTGACCTGGCTGAGAAAGGGATTGGGGAGTTGTTGGAGATACAACGCGCGTGAATTATTGAAAAAAATAGGAGCGTGCTCGCAAAGCGCAGCACGCTCCTATTTTTTTCAATTGTCTATTCTTATTCTGATGGTAGCAGCAAATGGGGCGGAATTGTGGGGGTATCCGGAACGTCCTCGGACCAAGTGTCATCGATGACGATGTCTGCGTTTTCGCGCGCCTGCGCTAACCAATCCTGGAAGCTTTGCTGCTGCAGTTGCTGAACCCGGTCGTTGGAAATCTGGCGAACCTCACGACCCAAAACTTGAATGATGTGCCATCCAAAATTGGATTCCACTGGGTCGCTAATCTCCCCAATCTCTAAAGCGAAAGCCGCTTCCTCGAAAGGAGCCACCATCTGGCCAGCACCGAACCATCCTAAATCCCCGCCAAGCGCGCCGCTCCCTGTATCAGTCGATAGCTCCATAGCCAGATCAGGGAAGGCTTCTCCTGCATCGAGGCGTTCGAATACTAAAGCGGTCTCTTCCTCCTCAGCAACCAGAATGTGGCGCGCCCAAACTTGCTCTTCTTCGGTCTCGATATCGGCAGTCATAGCCTCTATCAGCCGTTGCTGATAGATGTCTGCTTCGATCATCCAGCGTAAATCCTCTTCGGTGACATCAGCGAAGGAATTGATGTAGCTGAGATAATCCTGAAGTTCGGCCTGGTAGGCCTCATCACTGAGCACTGTGGGGGTTGGAAAGGTGACAGTGGGCTCCGCTTCGGTTTCCTCAGCGTCACTGCCCTCAGCCTCGGTTTCTGCACCTTCAGCTTCACTTTGCTCTGCCTCAGTACCTTCGGCATCAGTACCTTCGGCATCAGTACCTTCGGCATCAGTACCTTCGGCATCAGTACCTT
>CAYTKR010000134.1:0-6984 GCA_964438295.1 uncultured Anaerolineales bacterium | reverse complement strand
CGGCATCAGCACCTTCGGCATCAGTACCTTCGGCATCAGTACCTTCAGCATCCGTGGTGTCTTCCTCAACAGCTTCAGATTCTTCGGTAGGCTCTTGGGGCACCAGGGTCATTTGCAGAGATGTCAAAGTTGAAGTAGGGATGGGTTCCTGGGTGGGGATTGGCGTGGGAGTCCCATCAGGGTAGTGGAGGAAGAAATTTTCGGCAATGTACTGATCAACCTCCGCAGCCGTGACGGTAATACCCCTGGTTTCAGCTTCCTGCCGGATGAGAATATCGGCGACAATCTCATCGATCACAGTGGCGCCCAAAAAGAAGGGCTCGAGCTGAAATTGAATCTGGCGCAAATTGTTCTCGATCAAGGATTGAGTGCCCTCATCTCCAAAACTTTGCATAAAGCTAAAATAATTGGCGTATTGGTTCACCAATTGGAAACGCTTGAAGCGTGCCCAGGTTTGGAACTCACGCAGGTTAACTTCTTCTTCGCCAACCGTTACGACTGGTTTTTGAGGATCGATGAAGCCTTCTTTGATCAGGCCAAAAGCTGTAATGCCTATCACAACCACTGCGACAAAAATTGCGCCAAATATGATGGCGCGTCTTTGTAAATTTTCGCGTTCAAGACGAGCTAATTGTTTACGGCTGGTAATGTTAATTCTTCGTTTTTGTTTTGCCATGTTCTCGCTCTGTTTCTTTAACAAAGCGGGGCATAGAGTTGCTGCCCTATGCCCCATTTAGTGTTCATTGTGATTATCGCAGAACTTCGCCAACAAAGGGTAGTAAGGCGATGTGCCGAGCTCGTTTGATCGCCTGGGTGACTCTGCGTTGGTGCTTTGCGCAATTGCCGGTCTGCCGTCGAGGACGGATTTTTCCGTCTTCATGGACAAATTGGCGCAGCAGGTCAACATCTTTGTAGTTGATGACCAGTTTGGGGTCGCCGCAAAATCGGCAGTTCCTGGGGCGGAAAAAGCGTTGTCGCCGCCGTCTTTTGAAATCAGCCATTTTTCGTACTCCTGTTTTCTATTTATTCGTGCTGAACAAGCCAACCTAAAATGGGAATTCATCCTCGACGGGTTCGTCTTCGGAAATATCCTCTTCAGGACGGCGGTCACCGAGCATGATCATCTCGTTAGCCACAACTTCAACTGAGGTGTGTTTGGTGCCGTTGGCATCTTCCCAGCGGCGAGATTGCAAACGTCCCTCGATGTATACCTGCTGGCCTTTGACCAGATATTGGTTGCAAATCTCGGCCAGTTTATTCCAGGCTACTACGTTGAACCATTCAGTATCAGTTTTTCGCTCTCCATCTGATGTGGTCCAGCTACGGTTGGTGGCAACACTGAAAGTTGTCACCGGTCGACCAGAGGGCGTATAGCGCATTTCAGGATCTCTCCCAAGGTGACCGATGATCATAACTTTGTTCAAGCCTCGGCTCATGTCAGCCTCCTGTGCTTTACTCTTCGATTGAAGTGAACATGAAACGCATTACAGGTTCAAGGAACCGTAAATTGCGTTCCATCTCGGTGACGAAGTCTGGGGCGATGGTGATATTTAAAAGAAAATACTGACCGTTATTCTGTTTTCGAATGGGATAGGCCAGTTTGCGTTTTCCCCAAGGATCAACCTTGTCAACCGATCCCCCAGCTTCTGTAATCCAACCTTTGATCCGTTCGAGAGCATCATTCGTTGCTGTTTCATCCAGATCAGGGTGGATGATGAAGACGAGTTCGTATTCGCGCATAATTACCTCCTTTCCACGGGATTGCCCCCGGAGCCGCGAATGCGCCAGGAGCGGAAAGCTGGGCAATATTAGCATAAAGCCCACTATTTGTGAAGTACCTTAAAAAACAAAGAACTGGGTTGAATTTTCAACCCAGTTCCTAATTTTTATGGCCTTTCTGGGTAAATTAGAATAAACCCCAATCTGCGCCGACGCCCTCTTCCATGTAGCTGGGATCCCAGTGTTCCATTCCCATTTCAATCGTCGTGGGTTTTTCGATTGCGCCTTCTGCTTTGGAGCGTGCGCTTTCGAGCAGCGCTGGAGCATAAGGACAGAAGGGTGTGGTCATGATCATGATCACATGGGCGTTCTCATCATCAGCATTGATGCTGACATCACGGATCAGTCCTAACTCCATAATATTCAGCCCAATTTCAGGGTCGATTACTTCCCGGAAGGCTTCGTCAACAGGTTGTACGAAGTCGGGGTGGCTGGATTCAATTTGCCAGGTTGGGCGGGGACGTACGGGTGTCATGATTTACTCTCAGTTTTTTCAATTTCAGGCACAATATATGTGCACAAAGAGTCTCCATCTAGAATGCATTTCACTTTCTCGATTGGGACAGATAACATATTCGAAATCAAGGTTTCGTCAACAGCACAAACTTCGGGATGCGACTGGCCGACATGGTAATACGGGCAATTGACCTCACGGATATGGTAACCGTCATCTTTGTGCTCCCATTCCATGGTGAACCCCTCGGACCCAAGCAGGTCTTGAACGATATCCAAACGGTCTTCGATGGGAAGATCGTCCAATTCCAAATTTGAGGCGTAGTCTGCTGCCAGGTCGTCAGCCATTTGAGTGAAAAGTTCCCCGACCAATGGCTCTGGCAATGTTTCCTTGAGCTGTTTCAACAATCGGACTGTCAGTTTTAGATATCGGCTGGGGAATTGCTCCATCCCCTTATCGGTCAGGAAATACACGAGGCGCGGTCTACCCACACCGTGGCGCTCCTCTTCTGAATCTACCATACCAGAAGCTTCTAGCTTGTTGATATGGTGTCGCACGGAAATGGGGTTTATTCCCACAGCCTCGGCCAGATCAGTGATCGTGCAGCGCTGGCGGGTGAGCAGTGTTTTGAGAACTTTCTCACGCGTATTGGTCATACAATAACCTTGATTAACAAATCCGAATTGCGAAGGGCAGTATACCATTCAGGATATGACTTGTCAATAATTTTATGAAATTTATCAGAAATATTGACCTAACCCCCTGTGCATGCTATAATACCGCCCGTTATTTAGAAAAAACCGGGTGGTCTTTGTGCCCTCGGATACGATAGGAGCAATATCAATGTCAGAGCTTGTTATCAAAAATTTGCATGTCAACGTTGAAGAAAATGAAATTCTCAAGGGTGTCGATCTTACCATACGCATAGGAGAGATTCACGCCATTATGGGACCCAATGGTACCGGGAAGTCAACCCTGGCCTATGCCTTGATGGGACATCCCAGTTATGAGATTACCGATGGGGAAGCTCTATTTAAAGGTGAAAATGTTCTGGATTTGGACCCAGATGAGCGCTCCCATTTAGGGCTGTACTTGGCTTTTCAATATCCGGTTGCCATCCCCGGTGTGACCGTGGCCAACTTTTTGCGAACAGCGATCAATGCGCATCGCAAATCCGAAGATCCCGAGGATAAAGGCGTTCCCATCCCAGAGTTTCGCAACATGCTCAAGGAACGTATGGATCTCCTGAAAATGGATCACTCTTTTGCTGGGCGTTATCTGAATGAAGGATTCTCTGGCGGTGAGAAGAAACGTGCTGAGATCTTGCAAATGGCTACCCTACAACCTGAAATTGCCATCCTCGACGAGACAGACTCCGGGCTGGATATCGACGCCTTGCGCATCGTTTCTGAGGGCGTCAATGCCTTACGTGGCAGCGATTTTGGTGCCTTAGTGATTACCCACTATCAGCGCATCTTGAACTATATCCAACCCGATTATGTGCATATTATGCTCGATGGCCGTGTGGTCGAATCAGGTGGCCCAGAACTGGCCTTACAACTCGAAGAACAGGGTTACGACTGGGTGAGAGAAAAATATAGCCCGGTTACTGCCTAGTTTCGTCTGATTCACGCTAATTATTGGTATCAGACTTCTGACTTACTGACAAAGGACGATATTATGAGTTCCGATGCTCAAATACTCGAAGGTATTGGTGAATATAAATACGGTTTCAGTGACCCCGATATTTCGGTTTTCAAAACCCGCAAAGGGCTAGACCGGGAAGTGGTTCAACAGATCTCTGAGATGAAGGGCGAACCGCAATGGATGTTGGACTTCCGTCTAAAAGCCTTGGATCACTATCTGCAGCGCCCGATGCCCACCTGGGGTGGCGATATCTCCAAGCTAGACCTGGATAACATTTATTATTACGTTAAGCCCACTGACGGAGAAGGCAAAAGCTGGGACGATGTCCCCGATGATATCAAGAACACATTCGACAAACTGGGTATTCCTGAAGCCGAGCAGAAGTTCCTGGCTGGTGTGGGCGCACAGTATGAATCTGAGATGGTCTATCACAGCATTCAGGAACACCTCGAAGAGCAAGGTGTGATCTTCCTGAGCATCGAGGATGGACTTCGCAAGCACCCCGACCTTTTCCGGGAATATTTCAGTAAAGTGGTTCCTATCGAAGACAATAAATTGGCCGCCCTGAACAGTGCTGTCTGGTCGGGTGGTTCGTTTGTGTATGTACCCAAGGGCGTCAAAGTAGATCTGCCTTTACAGGCCTACTTCCGCCTCAATGTGGCCAATATCGGCCAGTTCGAGCGCAGCCTGATCATTGCTGATGAGGGATCCCAAGTTCATTACGTAGAGGGCTGTACTGCGCCTCAATATACCACCGACTCGTTTCACAGTGGTGTGATTGAGATTGTGGTCAAGAAGGACGCCCGCGTGCGCTACACCACCATCCAGAACTGGTCAAACAACGTCTTTAACCTGGTCACGCAGCGCGCCATTGTCGAAGAGGGTGCGACCATGGAATGGGTGGATGCCAACCTTGGTTCCAAACTGACCATGAAATACCCTTCCTGCTATTTGATGGGACCGGGTGCCCATGGCGAGATTCTATCCATGGCTTTTGCTGGCAAGGGTCAGCATCAGGATACTGGCGGCAAGGTGATCCACTTCGCTCCAGATACTAGCAGCAAGATCATTTCCAAATCGATCAGTAAAGATAGTGGGCGGGCTTCATACCGCGGCTTGCTCAAAGTCCATGAAGGCATGGGCAATGTCAAATCCAATGTGGTTTGCGACGCGCTTTTGTTAGACCCTGACTCTCGCTCGGATACCTACCCGTATATCGAAATAGACGATCAGGATGTCACCATTGGACATGAGGCCTCCGTTTCTAAGGTCGGTGAGGAGCAGCTTTTCTACTTGATGAGCCGTGGCTTGTCTGAAGAAGAAGCTACATCCATGGTGGTATCGGGTTTCATCGAGCCACTGGTCAAAGAATTGCCCATGGAATATGCCATTGAAATGAATCGCCTGATCCAGCTCCAAATGGAAGGATCAATTGGTTAAACGTTGAACTTTCAACTTTTAACATTACTTGGAAATCTATATGACGACAAAGAAAGTTGTAACAAGAACTAAGCGAACACGACGTCCTAAGTTCGATGGCTTCAATTTCACCCGCGAAATGGTCACAGCTGGAGATGGTGGTGGTGTGTTAGCGGATTACCGAGCCCGTGCCTGGGAAGCCTTCGAAAATATGTCATATCCCACCACGAAGGACGAACCCTGGCGGCGGACGGATATTCGCGGCTTGCGGGATGATTTCGAGCTTCCCATGCCTGGTGCCTATGAAGATTTACAGGCCATCCCCGAAAGGTTGCTACAACCTCTGGTCAGCGACCAGCACGGGGGTCAGATTGTGTTGCTCCCCGGTGGGATTCAGAAAGACCTCAACCCAGAACTGGCTCAAATGGGCGTCATTTTCACCGATCTGGAGACAGCTGCCCAGGAGCATTCAACCGAGCTCGGTATGGCTTTAGGGCAGATCGTCACGCCTGATGAGGGCAAATTTGCTGCTTTGGCCAGTTCGCTGTCGCCTAACGGCGTATTCGTGTACGTGCCCAAAGGTGTGCATGTTGAACAGCCCCTGCACAGCGTGCTGTGGGCAGCCGGGGCGGGGATTGCTCATTTCTCGCATCTGTTGATCTGGGTGGAAGATGGCGCTTCGCTCACGTATGTGCATGAAGCCGCTTCCCCCAATGGAGAAGCGCAGCAGACATTGCACGGTGGGGTTGTGGAGATTCATGTGGGTGCTGGAGCCAATCTGCGCTTTGTTGAGTTACAGTCGCTAGGTGATAACGTTTGGAATTTCACCCACGAACGCGCCAGAGTAGAACGCGATGGAAATATCGACTGGATCTTTGGCGCGATTGGAACCAAATTGACCAAGAACTTCTCCGATCTGGATCTTGCTGGTCAAGGCGCCAATGGGCGCATGTCTGGTTTCTATTTCACAGATGGCTCCCAGCACTTGGATCATGATACACAGCAGAATCACTTGGCCGCGCATACCACCAGCGACCTGTTATTCAAAGGTGCGTTGAAGGAAGATAGCCGCTCTGTTTGGCAGGGCATGATCTACGTTGCCCCAGGCGCTCAACAGACCGATGGATACCAGGCCAATCGCAACTTGGTATTGAGCAATAACGCCCGCGCAGACTCGATCCCTGGTCTTGAGATCATGGCCGATGACGTACGCTGTACGCATGGCGCGACCGTTGGCAAGATCGATCCCGAATTGGTCTTCTATCTTCGAAGCCGCGGCATCCCCACGGATCAAGCCGAATTGCTGGTGGTGGATGGATTCTTCGATCCGATCATGCAGCGTATTCCCTTTGACCGCGTGCGAGAGCGTTTTCACGAGGCGATCCTGGAGAAAATGGGGGCGCGATAACGACTTTTGATATATAATATGCAGTTTGTTATAACTTCTCAACCCTAGAGTGCTCGTTCCACAGAAAAGGGTGTGCGCAGGTCCGTACGCACCTGCGCACACCCTTTTCTCAGATATCTTTCACTCGGTTTGAGCAAAAAGAGTAAATCTTACTGTTTGGAGGCTGAATTGGCTGGTTTACCGTTTTCCTCTCCTCCCGATGCAAATCGTGAATACGAAGTAGGTGATGTGGTTGAAGTCTTATGCGATCATGACAATGATGAAAAGGAGCGCATTC
>CAYTKR010000133.1:0-14460 GCA_964438295.1 uncultured Anaerolineales bacterium | reverse complement strand
TTCCCACTCCACGCGCACAATTTGATCCCAGGTCAATTCCACATGTACCCAACCCGCGAGGCTTGTTGGGGTAGTATCAAGAGAGTGATGGTACGTCGAGCGGGCGTCAGGGTCACCGCCATAGGCATCGATGTTGAAATGGATATCGACTGCGTCAGCGTAGTAATCAAAAGCCAAGCCGCGTGTCCCGCCAAATTCTGGTGTGTCATTATCATACATCAAGGCGCAGGTTCCCCAGCTCTCTGACTCGATATGGAAATCGATCCTCAAGGAGGCGTTTCCAGCTTGCGCCACACTGTTATCTAGACCACAGGTAAGTGTCGTGGCAGGATTGGCATCATCCCAGAACGATTCCCAACCATACGTGCCTGGAGGCGGACCGGATTCGAAATCATCGATCAGGCTGGCTTTGGTAAAAGCCTTCGGGGGTTTATCCTGACTCGAAGAAGCCTCCCCAGCCCCAGGCTGAAACTGGGCTTCCTGTTGGGGACTATGTGATGCCTGGAGGCCAGCAATCCAGCGGTTGTAGAAAATGTTCAACATGGGCAAAAATTCATCCGCAGCTTTTTGGTTTCCGATCGAATTGGGGTGCTCATCCCCGTCGGAATCGTAGTACAAAAACCCATCGCCATGGTGAATGGTATAGTCAATGACGCCATCCTGGAAGCGGTGGTGGTTATCAGATTCGGTGAGGATGTTGTGGAAATCCCATACAGCCACATTGGCGAGAGGGTATTCATTCTCACTTAGCCAATCTTCGACCATCCAACGGCTGAACTGGCGGGCGTTCTCGGCGTTGTCGGTATAAAGCAAAGGCGGGGGTGTAATGGCGATGAAAAGCTTATCAGGTCGGGTGACGAAATATTCCAGCAATTGATTGTAAACGTATTTGGCGTGACCCACGGTATACCATTCTTCGTCAGAGGGTGGATCATCTGGGCCGCCACTGAGGTCGGAATTGGGGAAACAGGATTTGAACAGGATGATCTGGTTCTCCCCGCCTGGATCAACCAGCGTGCGAGTGTAGGATGAGTTTTGCCCGCTCTCGGTGTAAAGTGCCTCCAGGTAACGCCCGCTCTCTGGCCCCACGAACCAATCATACCAGTTGTAGTAATCGGTGGCGTCGCCAATCGAATCGGGACCCCAGCCATAGTTTGTGTCACTGACGAAATAGTTGTTTTCCCCCAGGGCGCGCCCCAGGTTCCCATCGCCATCGGTAAGCCAGTTTTCGCCGCATGAATGGTGGATAAAGATCAGTTTTACGGGGTCTGTGGGTGGGGTAGGATTATCGGTTTGAGCAGAGACGACGTTTGCATACAAACCAGATATTATCAGCGTTCCCAACAAGGGCAATAGTTTTATTGTTTTCATGGTGGTTCTCCTTATCCTCTTGCATTTCTAGCGCCGCACATATTTTATCCCAGGAATTCGAACAAGATAGGATGGCCCTCTAGCAATTGCCGGGAAGACTCCTGAAGAATTATGGACGAACGAGTTATTGAGCACCTTACTAATGCCAACTGCTGGAACATCTCTAGAAGCTTTCAATTCTGCCAATCAATTAATAATTACGAACTTATCTCTGCTATGCTAAAATTGTAAGTGGACAAAACCACTCATATTAACAGTCGAGGATCCTTCATGCTTGAACCTGAACGCACCATCCGTTCGACCTGCCCCTACTGCGGGGTGGGCTGCCAGGTAGATCTGCTTATCAGAGAAGATCACATCTTCCGCGTAGAAGCCCCATTCGATGTTGCCCCCAATTACGGGCGCCTGTGCGCCAAGGGGCGCTTCGGGATGGACTTTGTTTCACATCCATCTCGATTGACCATGCCTTTGATCCGCAAAGACATGCAGACTAAGCCACGGCAACCTATTGGTATCGATGGCTTCCGTGAAGCCACATGGGAAGAAGCACTAGACCTGGCTGCTGAGAAACTGGTCGATATCGTCCAAGAGCATGGTGGTGATGCAATTGGTTCCTTCTGTTCCGCTAAAGCTACGAACGAAGACAACTATATTTTCCAGAAATTCATTCGCGGTGTGCTGGGAACGAATAATGTCGACCATTGCGCGCGCCTGTGTCACGCGGCTTCGGTGGCAGGATTGCAAATCGCCATTGGCTCCTCGGCGATGTCCAATTCCATTGCTGAGATGAAAGACCTGGATGTGTTCATTGTCACCGGCTCCAATACCAGTGAAACCCACCCGGTAATCAGCACGTTCTTGAGACAAGCTGTTGTGCAGGGAGGCGCAAAGCTGATTGTGGTCGATCCTCGAGGAATCGAAATGACCGAGTTCGCCACCCTGTGGCTGCGGCAGCAACCGGGCACCGATGTGGCGGTCTTTCAGGCCATGGCGCAGGTTATCGTTACTGAAGAATTGTATGCTGATGACTTCATCGCGGCGCGCACCGAAGGCTTCAAAGAGTTTGCAACTTCTATTGTTGAGTACACCCCGGAGTGGGCGGAATCCGTTTCAGGTGTTCCCGCTGATTTGATTCGGGAGGCAGCCCGGACCTATGCTTCAGCGAATTCAGCAGCCATCTATTGGGGGATGGGAATCAGCCAATCTGTGCATGGAACCGATAACACCCTGACCCTGGCTAACCTGGCTTTGCTGACTGGGCACATTGGCCGTCCTGGCACTGGACTCAACCCACTGCGCGGGCAGAACAACGTTCAAGGCTGCTCAGATTCTGGTGGACTACCCAATGTATTCCCAGGTTACCAGCCTGTCAATGACCCAGATATACGCGCCAAGTTCGAGGCGGACTGGGGAGTAAAGCTCAACCCCGAGGTTGGTCTGACAACTATGGAGATGGTCGATGCTGCCGGCAGCGGGGCGATCCGGGCTTATTACGTGATGGGGGAGAATCCGATGATGTCTGAGCCGGACTTGCGTCATGCGCGGCACGTGATGGAGTCATTAGATTTCGTCCTGGTTCAAGACATCTTCCTCAATGAGACCGGCGAGTATGCCGATATCATCCTGCCGGCAACCAGTTTCGCCGAAAAAGATGGCACCTTCACCAACAGCGATCGGCGCGTACAAATGATCCATACAGCGTTACCCGCACCTGGCAAGAGCCGCGCTGACTGGGTCATCACCAGCGCTCTAGCTCGCCGCGTGGAAGAAAAGTTGAACCGCTCCCAAAGCGCGGGCTTCGAATTCGAGCATCCAACTGAGATTTGGGATGAAATGGCCCGGCTGACGCCCCCCTTCCAAGGAATCAGCTACAAGCGACTAGAGAGAGAAAGCGGCGTACACTGGCCCTGTCCCACACCAGATCATCCAGGCACGCCCTATCTTTTCGAGGAAAGATTCCCCCGCGGCAAAGGGCAATTCAGCGCCATCCAATACCGCCTATCGGAAGAATTGCCGGATGATAACTATCCTTTCATCCTGTCTACCGGGCGTGTGCTGTATCACTGGCATGGGGGCACGATGACGCGCCGTTCACAGTTGGACCATATCTATCCAGAGGCAACCGTCGAGATCAACCCGGAAGACGCGCGCCAACTCGGGGTAGATGAACACGCCAGAGTGCGCGTGAGCTCCCGTCGAGGCCAAATCGAAGTAAAAGCGCTGGTTACCGAAAGGTCCCCTCAGGGTACGATTTTCATCCCTTTCCACTTCGCAGAAGCCGCGGCCAACGAATTGACCCAAGATGCTCGCGACCCTCAGGCCAAGATCCCCGATTACAAGGTGTGCGCTGTGGCCGTTGAACTTGCCTGAAGGATCTAACACCCAAGAAAACTACGAATAATTCCTGATTTCCATTCGTTTATTTGGAATCACCATGGAAGTTAGCACATTTGGGGGTATGGGGCAGGGAGCGCGCCCCATACCCCCAAATGTGGAGTTCACCTCGGAATTCCCAGTGACCCAGATAACATTCTCTTTACCAAACAGATTTGGCATTGTAGAATAGTCAGGTTAACGAATTCCGTAACTGTCAATATAAGAGGTATCGATGGATGATATAGATCATACGATCCTACAATTTTTGCAACAAGATGGCCGCACTGCTTTCACTGAGATTGCCCAAAAACTTCAAATCTCTGAGGGCACCGTACGCAATCGCGTCTCACGCATGACTGAAGATGGTGTCTTGCGCATCGTCGGGGTGGTAGATCCCCAAAAGTTGGGCTTGACGGTTTCAGCGGTGGTGGGAGTGTCTATTCAGGGTGGAAATATTGATCAGGCGGGCACAGAAATCGCAACCTTTTCCGAGGTGAGCGACGTGATTATGGTCTCTGGTGAATTTGATTTGATATTGCTGGTTTATTGTCGCGACCGGGAACACCTCACAGAATTCCTCAACCAGAAATTGCGACCTATCCAGGGCATTTCGCATACCCAAACATTCGTTGTATTAAGCACATTCAAGACCACCAGCAACATGAGACCGCTGATGAGTGACTAATTGCAGAACCAGGAATAATTCGATAATCTGATATCCTCCTCCGCAAATCCCAGCGTCCGGAACTGCAAAAATTAGTATTTAGATCGCCTTATGCTATAATAATCACAATCATGGAAAATGAAATCATCATTTCAGGGAATCAGACTGAAGAAGGCACAGCACCTGAAGAGGTAAAAAGCCAAACTGGCGCGTTGATTGGTATCGGCATTGGTGCATTGGTGCTGATCGCGTTGATCGTGCTCAGCATCATCTTCCTGCTAAGACCAACCACGGACACAGCCCGCTTCCGCGACGTGTTCATCATCTTCATGGCGCTAGAATCGATCATCATTGGACTGGCACTGATCATCTTGATCGTTCAGATTGCCCGTTTGATCAATCTGCTGCAAAATGAGATCAAGCCTATAATCGACTCGACCAATGAGACCGTAAGCACTCTACGAGGTACGACCCAGTTCTTGAGCAATAACCTTGTAGAACCCGTCATGAAGCTCAATGAATATTTGGCAGGTTTAGGACATTTCTTTCGATTTATCAATCCAAAGAAGTAGTTGAACAGTTCAGCACTGTATGGATCTACCTGATAATGGGTGTGGGTAGGGGGAGCATTCTCCTGCTCACACCCATTTTCAGGAGCATACATGGATTATTGAATAGATAAAATTGAATATCATATCGCAAAAAAGGAGTGAATATCATGGGTAACGATAGCAATGAATTTGGAGCTTTCCTGTCAGGGTTTGTGTTTGGTGGTTTGGTCGGAGCTGCGGTGGCGCTGCTTTTGGCCCCCCAATCTGGTGAGGAAACCCGCACATACATTCGTGATAAGAGCATTGAATTGAAAGATACCGCAGCCGAAAAAGCGTCCGAGACCCGCGCCCAGGCTGAGGCCAGGCTTTCTGAAGCACGCACCCAAGCCGAAGCCAAAGTGGCTGAAGCACGCCAGCAAGCTGAAAAGATCGTTCAGGATGCCCAGACCAGGGCAGAAGAATTGCGCCAACAAGGCCAGGTAGTGCTAGATGAGCAGAAATCCAAGATCGAGGGTGCTATCGAGACTGGCAAGAAGAGGATTGCCAAGAAAGATGCCCCCGCTGAAGAAGCTGGCGAAGCATAACGATAAACAGCAATAAGGAAATTCCAAAAAACATAGGGCAGGTGGCGAAGCCACCTGCCCTATGTTTTTTTGTTTGTGTTTTGCACTTTGATCTTATTCAATCGCAAAATCGATCCATGGCGAATAAGTGCCAATTGTTCCCAGGTTGTCCACCGCTCTCACGTGCCAGCGGTAAGAGGAGGCACAACTCGGCAAGAAGAACTCAACCTGAACATCGGCGGTTGTGCCACTTTCGACCGCGCTGGGGCCTTCGACAATCCATTCATAATAAGCGATGCCATTTGCAGAATAAACAGAGTTCCACTCTAGGAAGATCGTCGACCGGCAACTATAAGACCCGCTGGGAGCAATGGGCTCAGGTGAGGCTAAGGGCATTGGACTGGGAGTCAGTGTTGCTGTTGGGGTTGGTGTGGGTGGCGACTCTATAACAGGTACGTTGCTGGTATCGCCGCTGAGGGTGACAATGCCGTCCCAAATCCAGCAATTTCCCGAGATACCATCGACTCTTTGAATGACCCACCAACTATACGCCTCATTTCTACCGACGATCAGAGAAGACTGGTTCTGCTGCAGATAACTTATCACGTCATACACTTCTCCTGGTCCATAGCGGCAATTGGCGTATTGGTTTGCAGTGACCATGGGAGGTCCCAACGTGAGTGTGGGAGTTTGGGAATTGGTGGGTGTGATCGTAAATGTCACAGTAGGTGTAGGAGTTGGTGTGATGGTATCCACAGGTGGCGGCACTGCCGTTGTAGGATCAAGTTGCACTTCCTCAGGGCTTTCACCAGCAACATTGACAATAACCACCTGAGACGTCAATCCACTGCTGGTCGAGTCTGTCATCTGCACTTGTAGGGTAAATACTCCCGGATCTTTGGGCAGCCAGGGTTGGAGCATTGTCCCGTTTCTCAGAGCCTGGGAAAGGCGATCGCTGCGATAAACAATGCCATTGACGAGTAAATCGAAGCTTTCTCCTCCCTTTGGCGCGCTAACCAGCGCTCGGACGCGCACGATATCACCAACCTGAACTTGACTACCATCCTCGGGTTCCACCAACGTCAGGCTGGCATTCGACTCCCCAGCGCTCTGCTGAGGAGTAAGCTCACAAGCCGATAAAATAGCCGCCAGGCTAAAGCAAATCAGAAGAAGAATCCAGGATCGCTGTTTCATCAATTCACCACCTTCATCTGGGTTCAACAATTGCATTCCAGGGCTCATCACATTGAGGTGTAACTACGCTCAACCCCGAAGCGCCAAAGGTGTGCCCACCAGCATCAAAAGCAACCATGCGGTAAAGCACATCGTAGCGGCAAATCTGGCGCAGATTCCCGTTTGCCAGTTGGTGTTCTTCAATATATGGGTTTACATCCACATAACGAGTATCTGCCATATTGACTTGGAAAATTTGCTGGTCACGGCCGACCACAATTCTCTCGACAGCGATGGAATTTGCTTGGGCATAGTATCCATTCTGACGTGGCTGCTGGTAGGCTTGCCATTCGATGATCACACAACGAGGCGCGCCTCCAGGACAGTTGTTGGTTAGCGTCAGGCGGGCAATTTCCGGCGGAGGCGGTGGAGCGGGCGGTGTAGTTGCGCTGAAATTCAAACCGCTCTGAACTTCTTCGCCATTCACCATCAAAGCTAAACGATATACATAAGTCTCGTTCCAACGCAGATCCACCGAGGTGTCGTCATCTTCATACGCCAGACCATTCAGGCGGATTTCGTCATCGATGGGGATGCGTTTTTTGACCTGCCAAATCCCCTGGCAAGGAGGTCCCTCACAACGATCGACTCCTTGCCGAATGCGCATAACTCCCAATTTCACGTCATCACCCAGCGGCCAGGCGAAACCAGCAGGGAGAAATGTTTGGATTCGTATGCGTAAAATGGACTCGTTGAACCAATACGGAGTGACCCGCAATTCGATCGATCCGAGATCATCCTCTGGACAAGGCACTTCGGGGCTCAGTGTCTGAGCGCGCAGCAGCCAACCTGGTGAGACAAGATTGATGTCAGCATCAGCAGCGATCGCGGCCAGCGTATACGCGTATTCACTACCACATTGTGCACCATCATCCAGCACTTCAAACTCTCCCCCTGCCAGCAGTAAATCAGTGGGGACATTCTGGCGATAGATGTCCTCAGCCTGCTCGGAGATTAGATCGTAGCGTAGCAGGGCAAAAGAGACGCCCTCATCAGGCAGGTCTTCGGGCCAATTTCCACCCTCGGCGACATCCCAGCGGACCAGCACCCCTTCGGGATGAGCCTCCGCCCTCAGATTCACATCTCCAATCGAACCAGGAGCGCAATCGGGGGTGGAGATGACATCTGCTCGAACAAATGCAAAATTTTCTCCAGTAGCCAACCCAATTTCGGTCTCCCTTCCTGAAGAAACGCGCACAGCATATTGATATGGCGTGGCGCAGGTCGTACCCCCATCTAACCAGGTGAAGGTGTCACCGGTTGAAAGCGAGGTGCGGGCATTATCATACCATTCTCGCACAAAGAGGCCGATACCGACATCACCCATATTGACCAAAGTTTTATCCACAGACAGCACGAGAAAATGTCCTGGCTCCTCAATTTGAAGATCACATTCAATTTGCATTGTGATCAAGTTGCCTTCAGGGCGTGGTTCGACACTCATATTTACACAGTGCCCTTCGGCCTGCATCGCTTCTTGTTCTACTTCCTCTGGAGCACCCCCGCCGCCAAACATGGCCTCCAAGAATTCGTCCACATCGAAACCTGGGCCAAAAGGCAAATGCGGGTCTGCAATTTCAAATGGATCCTGCGCTGCTAAGTGCTCACGCAGCCAATCTTCATCGATCTCGTGTTCAGCCGCAGCAGGTGGTTGGTCTCGTTCTCCCAGAATTTCTATGATCTCGATCCCCGGCTGGGATGCTTGCCCAGAGGTGTCAAAAGCCTGCAAACTGAAAATCCATCGGCCTGGGAGCAAGCGATCTGATAGCTCCAGTTCACATACCCTTTCACCACCGCATAATTCACTGAAATCCCCTTCATGACCATTATCACTTTGCCAGCTCAATGTTAGTCGATCCAAACCAAGATCATCGCTTGCCGAGCCGACTGCCGCGGCTACGGCCCAAACGAACTCGCCATCTTCATTGGCATGAATATCCACGAACATATCGAAACGGGAAATTTCCGGCGGAGAATCTGGAGGTTGGGGAGGCAGTTCAGGAGGAAGTTGATCCCCTTCTGGATGAATGGGCTCTTCTGCCGCGGGAGCTTCTGCCTCAGCGTTAGGTTGATCGGCATTTTCGGGCTGGGGTTCGCCTTCAACGGGGACTTCCTCTCCTGGATCAGCTTGGAGTTGGTCACCCTCCTCTGGAAGGTTTTGTGCTCCATCTTGTGGGGCACCCTCGTCATCAGATTGAGCATCCCCACCGACGGGAAGCGCATCATCAACTCCGGGCGCGACTTCCCCGACTGGCGCTTGGCCAAGCTCGGGCAAACCGTCTGAAGCCTGCACACCAACCCGAACAACTGCAAATTCGCTGGCACGTCCCTGCAGATCATAGGCCACCACACTGAGTTGATGCCATCCTGTACTGCTCCCAAACCAGGGAAAAACGGTTTGCAATGATGTTTCCCCCGGCGTGATCGATACATGCTGCTGCTCAAGTTCTCCGTCGACAAGGAATCCTACCCTGGCCAGACCTACCTCGGATTGAGCTTCGATAACCACCATCAAACCTTGACCTGATTCAATCACGACATTGTCTTTGGGTTGTATGATCCTTACGCTTGGTGGATCTGTGAACAAACTTAAAGGTGTGCCCCCCTGCTTAAGAGTAGACATTAGCAGGACCAAAATCAATGCTGCAATCAATCCGATGAAGAGGATCACTATGAAGATTATTGGACCCATACAACTGCGCTTCATAAGCTTATCCTTAAACCTAAAGAGCATTTTCGATCGGAATGGTCAAATTATAGCAACAATTTAGGCGGGTCCAAGAATTGCTAGGAGATTGCAAAGTGTTTTCCCCCACTCTCACCACCGTAAGAGGCCAAATATTTAGGGGTATGGGGGGTGCGGAGCATCCCCCATACCCCTAAATGTGCAACCTTACTACGGCAATTTCGGGAAAATCTATCAAGAATATTCTAAATCAGCCAGGACTTCAGGTATTGCAGCGACCATATCTCCCGCTATGACAGCTGCCGAGCTGCCCAACATGTCCGCAGCTAATAATCCGCATTGGGCGTGAATCCAGGCTCCAGCCGCGGCGGCTTCGAAGGTATCCACTCCTTGGGCGCGCAGGCCAACCATCAATCCGGCCAGCACATCTCCAGAGCCTGCACGGGCGAGGGCTGGTGAAGCTACCGGTACAATCATTGTGCGACCATTGGGCGCTGCGATCACCGTGAAAGCTCCCTTCAGCACGACCACATGACCCCATTTTTTGGCAAAGCGCTCTGCCACACCGACCCGGTCCGCTTGGATCACTTCGGTTTTTAATTCAGTGAGCACAGCCATTTCCCCTGGATGGGGTGTCAGGATCGCTTGGGATGGTAATTGTTCAGCCCAATTTGAAATGCGCGCCAGTAGTTTTAACCCGTCAGCATCGATAACTAATGGTGCAAGTCCCGTAACTTCAGGCGTATCTTCCTCATCTGTCGATTTTACAAAACCAATCTGCGCACCCTTCTTGGGAGCCTGCTCTCCTAACAACTGAACGATGAATTCAGCTGTTGGATCTTCCAAACCAAAGCCGGGTCCCACCAACATGGCTGTAACCCTCTCGAGATTATCCTTGACGATTTTGGCAGCGCTAGCCTGGATAACGCCCATTTCATGGGGTAGCAGCAACCAGGTGACCTCTGGGAGTTGTCCCGCCAGAGCCGAATGCAACGGACCAGGAACAGCCAGCGTAACCAAACCCGTCCCCATGCGATAGGCAGATTCACCTGCCAGAGAGGCTGCGCCGGTAAAATTAACGGATCCCGCCACAATCAGCGCAGTACCAAACGTGCCCTTATGACCATCCAAAGGGCGCGGGGGCAATACCTTTTGCACCCATTCACTGGAAATGACCTCGCGCTTGACAGCGTTATAGGCTTTGATCCCTTTTGGCAATCCAATCTTTACTACCTTCAGGGATCCAACCAGGTTATAGGCGGGGAATTGCAGCAAACCGCGCTTGATGGCAGCCATGGTCACGGTCAGTTCCGCGGGGACACACTCAGGAGCAACCTCCCCCGTATCGCTGTCCACACCCGAGGGGCAATCCACTGCCACCACATGAGGGGGATCGACCATCTTCGTCAGAGTGTTACGCACCCACTTTAGCACCTCGGCCAAATCACCGCGCAAAGGTAGCTTGATTCCCGTACCTAAGACACCATCCAACATCACAGTGTGATGCTTCAAAGCGGCGCGCAATTTTTTATATTTCGTATCTTCATCAAGAGTAAGTATCATACCGCCGGCTTCTCGCAAACGCTCGACAAGCGGGTCATCTTTAGGGCGAGGGCGCACGATATAGGCCGTGGTTTCCCAACCCCATTCCAGTAAATAGCAGAATGCCACCAATGTATCCCCACCATTATTTCCAGAGCCTACCAAGCCTAAGGCGCGTTTCTCAGATAAGTGGCTATACGCATCTCGTGCTTGCTCGGCTAAACCCCGCCCAGCGTGCTCCATCATCTTTGGGTAGGTATGCCCGCCGGCATCGGATTCTTTTTCAATTGCAATCATTTCTTCTACAGATACGAATTTCACTATTTCACCTCGGTTTTATTAATCTCCAATTCAGGATGTGTTGGGCGTACGTCCCAACACATCCTGAATTGGCACTTTTTTAGTTGAATAGAGGGATATTTTACTACTCTTCTGCAAGTCTAAAATGCAAAAGATGAACATCATCGTAAGCCTGCCCCATGGCAACCTGGATATCCCCTGTGCTCATTCCATATACGATCGACCACTGCGTCTCCACTTGCGATATCTCTTCCAATAGATCAACGGCATCCTGTGAAGAGAGCATACCTGTACTGGATACAAGGCGCTCAGAAATCACGTCATAACGCCAGCAATGGCCTTCGCCAGACTCCCCAGTCGAAGCGCGTAAGAAGTTAGTGGCTTGATGCCACGCATTCTGGTTGTATAGCACGTGCATTTCAGACTGATAGAATTCCACCAATGCAGCCTGGCCTGAGGCATCTGCAATCATGTAATGAAGTGCCGGGGCGTCCCCGTAATCGATATTGTAACTTTCGAGTACGGAAACAGCTTCATCAACATCCCCAGCGTGATCCAGGATTTCGCGGATGACCAGCAATGAACCGATGGTTTGCTTCTCAGGGTCTGAGACCATATCTCCGGGTGGCACGGCAGCCATGCCCACTGCTAGACCCATTTCATTCATACCATCAAAAGGCAAATAGGGTGCATCTAGGAGAAATGTCCGATAAGGCAACGCTGAATCTTTTAACCCTTGAGCTTGTTCCTCGCTCTCGTAACCCAAATACTTAATATCCACCATGGATACGGAGGCATAGCCATCGGCAGGATCTGTATACAAGAGCAAAGCCGGACTGTATTCCCAATCGAAATTGCGACCATAGAGCATACTTTCTGGATCCGCAAAGGCCGCGAACAAAGAACATCCCCAAGTAGCGGTGTACGCTGGCACGTTGGCATGATGAACGCTCGAATCCAGAGAAACAGTTTCGTAGGGGGCGTAGTAATGCATTTTGTATAGAGGATATTCATCGACCTGTTCCAGACTCATCAATGTCTCGATTTCGGCTTCAGTCAGACCGAGATTGGCGTACTCGGTTGCAATGGCATCAAATATCGCGGGAGCTTCTACATCCGTAGCCCCACCACATGCAGTGATGGTGAGTACCACAAGTACATACAGCCAACAATGGGTCGTCTTCATTTTTTCCCTTCAGGTATCAAGGATCAAGATCAAATTCAAGCAGAGCAGGGATTCGGCGATCCTGATGCCTTAGAATCTACCCTATCCCTATTCACCTACTCTTTCTACCCAATCCAGGCCTAATTCGTTCAACTTTTGTTCCGTTGGCATCCCTGTGTCAGTATCCCACTCACGGGCCAGGTAATAACGTTCCAACATTTCTTCCAGGGGAATGGTGTAGCCTTCAGCGCCGCCATCAGCATAGGCATCTCTCAAAAGCTTAGGCAATCTATCATTCTCACGCACCAACCCAAAACGGTGGTTGATCATCCGTTTCAGGTTCCAGGCACGCTCCCCAACCTGCAGAAATTCTTCTAGGGTATAGTTTTCACCAGTTGCGGCATTGACTAAATCCAATATTTGCATTGGCGGAACATTAGCAAAATAGCACATCACCAGAGAATTGAAAACCGAGCGCCAATCCTGGTGAATGGCCACATTGGCGGCTTTTTCGGCGCCGTCCTGGCGCTGGTAGAATTCCATACCAAGTTTATCCTCGACCATGCCGTAGACATCCGTCAGGAAATAGTCTGATTGGTTGTGGCAGGCTCCCCGGGGGGAAGTCGCATAGACCAGGGCCATTCCTGAGGCTCCGCGCGGGTCATGGTAGGCTACTTCCAGCCCATTGACCTGTACCGCCAATTCTTCAGCATCAAAATGCCGCCCCAACCCACGCGCGCCCAGGGCTAGAAGTTCACCGAAACCCTCTCGCTGGGCCGTTAATCTCACCAACAGCTCAACAGTCTCCTTGTCACCCCAATGTAAAGGGAATCCGCCCGTTTCTGTTTCCGTAACAATGCCCTGCTCAAACAGTGTAAAGGCTAACCCAAGGGTGTTGCTCAAACTAATCGAATCCATTCCATATCTGTCGCAAAGTTCCCCCATGCGGGTTACGAAGGCCAGATCATCGATCAATAAGTTGGGACCAAAGCCAACAATAGTCTCATATTCGGGTCCTTTGCGTTTCTCGTCTTCGTCCGAAAGCCTCACCACTCGACCGCAGGCCACCACACAAGCGTGACAAGCACTCACCCCCGTCAAAATCGTTTCTGCCATGGTCGCCCCTGTAACATGATAAGCACCTTCAAATACGCCATCCTGGTAGTAGCGCTTAGGCATTTCTCCAAGATAATCCATATAGTCCGCGACGGCCGCGGTACCCAATTCTCGCGTGGCGTTCGTGAAATTATCAGTTCTCAAAACGCGGTTGGTCTCCGAGCGAAGTGTTGGATAGATATCAGATGCTACGGGGATCACCCCATCCCCGCGTAAAGCGATGGCTTTGAGATTTTTCGACCCCATCACTGCCCCCATCCCCGTTCGACCTGCTACCCGGCCATGATCGGTGAGGATCAATCCATATGGGATTTGGAATTCTCCTGCCGGACCAATGACAGCCACCCGAGGTTTTCGCTTGGCACCCAATTCTTGGATGATCATTTCCTGGGTTTGGTAGGTTTCCAGTCCCCAAAGGTGCGCTGCATCCCGAACTTCGATCTGCTCATTTTCGACCCAAAGGTATGCGGGTTTTTCAGCGCGTCCCGTAATCCAGAGGCCGTCGAAGCCGGCTTTGCGCAGTTCCGGACCCCAGAATCCGCCAATATTCGACTCACCCCAAATACCCGTCGCGGGGGAACGAGCAGCGATGATAAAACGCCCCACCGCCGGACCGGCTGTTCCGGTCAGTGGACCGGTGAGAAATAACAAAGGGGCTTCAGGAGATAGCGGATCGAGATCAGGATTGAGATAATCGTAAAGTAATCGCGGCGCTAGCGAGGCGCCTCCCAGATAATCTCGAACCCAATCGGGATGAATATCTAATTGTTCTATAGATTTCGTTGTCAGGTTGATTTTGAGGATGGGTTGCATTGATTCTCCTGCATCTGCGTGCTTCAATGAGATGATTCCTAACGTGACAGTGTTAGCTTTCAGACGAAAAGGGGTTACGG
>CAYTKR010000132.1:0-14641 GCA_964438295.1 uncultured Anaerolineales bacterium | reverse complement strand
CATGTCACCGGAGTATGGTGCCACCGCCGGTTTTTTCCCTGTGGATGACCAGACTCCCGAGGGGTTGGCGGCAGCTGTTTTGAAGTTTCAGCGTCTTTATGAGTTCGATTTTGTTAAGGTGACACCGGCATCATCATTTTGCATCAAGGATTGGGGCAGCCAGGATGAGTGGCGCGGCGCCACGGAAGGGACGCGCGCCTATACCCACCGCGTGATCCAGCACCCCGAAGATTGGACTCGCCTCCAGGCACTGGACCCCGCGAAAGGGCATCTGGGCGACCAGTTGAAGTGTTTGACCCTCCTCGAGAACGAGCTGGGCCCAAACACGCCCATTATCCAAACCATTTTTAGCCCCATGGCCCAGGCCAAGAACCTGGTTGGTGGGGAGCAATTGCTGGTGCACATGCGCCGGTATCCCGATGCGCTGCATGCCGGGTTGAAGATCATCGCCGAGAGCACAACCCGTTTTGTGGAAGCCTCGTTAAAGACGGGCATCGCAGGCGTGTTCTATGCCATCCAACATGCCCAATATGGACTGCTTTCAGATGATGAGTTCGCTGAATTTTGTAAACCATATGAGTTGCAGGTATTAGAGGCTGCACAACATGGCTGGTTTAACTTGATGCATCTACACGGTGTCGATGTGATGTTCGATCAGGTCCTTGATTTCCCCGTCCATGCCATCAACTGGCATGATCGCGAAACCGAGCCTTCCTTAGCTGAAGCGAAGTCACGCTATTCGGGAGTTCTGTGTGGTGGATTGCGCCGTAATGAAACCATGGTGCTGGGAACACCGGAATCCGTCACTGCTGAGGCCAAAGATGCCATTCTGGCCACCGAGGGCCAGCGTTTCATCCTGGGCACCGGCTGTGTCACCCCCACCATCGTACCCCACGGGAATATTTTGGCCGCGCGGCAGAGCGTGGAGTAGGGCATAAAGGGAGATTTCATTGCAAAGGCAACCGGCACAGGCGCGCCGCTGGCGAGTGGAGAGAGGCAATCTCTACATATTGATGGAGATTGCTTCATCGCACGCCAATGGTGATGCTCCTCGCAATGACATCAAATATGACGAGGAGGGGTTTTGAGCAATTTGCGTGTGATCGCCGGAACTGCCAGGGGGCAAAGCCTGCGCGCCGTACCAGGGGATATCACCCGACCTATCACCGACCGCGTCAAGGAATCGCTCTTCAACATCATTGGTGTGGATATTCAAGATGCGGTTTTCTTAGATATGTTCGCCGGTACCGGTGCAGTGGGTATCGAAGCTCTCAGTCGGGGAGCTAAATGGGTTCGCTTCATCGACCGTCACCATCAGGCGGTCAAGACGGTGCGCCGCAATTTATCGAACACGAAGCTGTCTGACCGTGCGGAAGTGCACCACATGGATGCATTTATCGCCCTGGATCAGGCCTCGGACCGATCCTTTGATTACGTCTATATTGCGCCACCGCAATACAAAGAGATTTGGAAGAAAGCGCTTATGTCAGTCGATGACCGCCCCGACTGGCTGGCAGAATATGCCTGGGTGATCGTGCAGATCGATCCCAAAGAATTTGAGCCTGTTGAGTTGAGCACCCTGCAAGAGTTCGATCAGCGCCGCTATGGCAGCACATTATTGGTATTTTATGTGTTGCCAGAAGACCAGCAAGCGACCATTTCTGAGACATAGTCTGGTGCCGAATACCACCAGCGCGAGCCGAGGTCTCGGCTTGGATCCGCTCGGTTGACATAACAGAGAGAATCCGGTACATTGTCGAGGGAGAAACCGATGAGTAGCCATCCTGTTGCAGCTGATAAAGTCATTCGCAAGGCATTCCCTGGAATTTCCGAGCGGGAAGCCAGAGAACTGGTTGCTATTGGAGAAGTCAATTCGTACCCCCAGGGCACGATCCTCTGCAGGGAGAATGCCATCGAAGATACATTCTTCATTATCCTGGATGGCGAAGTAGAGATCTCTAAGATGATCGATGCGGATGAAGAGCGCTTTCTCAATCGCTTGCAGCAAGGTGCTTTCTTTGGCGAGATGGGCTTGATCCATAATGCGCCGCGCGTCGCCACGGTCATCACAACCAAACCCACTAAAGTATTGGAAATTAAGAAATCTTCGTTCGAGCAGTTGCTTGAACAAAGCTCATCGGTGTCGCTGGCCATGGTGCACGAGGTCAGCCAACGCCTGCGCGAGAACGACGAGATGGCCATCGAAGATCTGCGCTTGAAGGCAGGAGAATTAGCCGCTGCGTACCAAAGATTGGCTCAGGAGGAGTTAGCGCGCAGGGAATTTCTCACGACCATTGCCCACGAACTGCGCACCCCCCTGACCGCAGCGCGTGGGTTTCTCGAGATGGCCCGTTTTCATGACCTTGAGGGGCGGGCTCTGGATGAAACCCTGGATACCGTAGGACGAAACGTAGAGCAAATCGTTACTCTGGTCAACGATATCCTTTTCTTGCAGGAAGTCGAGTTGGTCATGCCAGAAATGCACCCCACCGATATTGGCGAGTTAGTTGAGTACGCGGTCGAAAAGGTCAGGGAGCGGGGTAATGAAGTGAATGTCGAATTCCACCTGGAGATCAGCCCTGACATCCCCAAGGTTTTGGGACACGTGCGCAGTATCCAAAGGGCATTGGGTCAGTTGCTGGATAACGCCATTAAATTCAGCCCTGACGGCGGCAGTGTTCTGGTCAGCGTAGAGCAGGATGAAGAGGGGGCAAAAGTGAGCATCCGCGATCATGGGATTGGTATCGCTGAGGAGGTTCTGCCGCATATATTCGATCGTTTCTATCACTTGGATAAAATCGGTGAGGAGGTATACGGTGGTTTGGGTCTGGGGCTCTCGATCACCAGGCAGGTCATTGAGCAACACAATGGCAGAATTGAAGTTATAAGCAAGATTGGAGAGGGAAGTACCTTCACGATCTATTTAATTACGGCGCCCCCTGATGCGTGATTTTGCACAGCCCTTTTTTCCCGCATGATTGGTTGAAAAATTCGAAGCACAACGCATAAATACAATCAACATAAGCCTCGATGCCTCGATTGGAAATCTTTTTCTTAGGTGACTTTCGGCTCATTTGGAATAAGGTGCCATTAAACCCATTTCCGACTCGGAAGGCGCGAGCATTATTTGCTTATCTGGTAACCCATAGAAAACGTACGATCACACGCGCTCATCTCGCGGGTATTTTTTGGAGGGATTTCTCCGAAGAACGAGCACTGCGAAATCTTAGCACCACCCTCTGGCGTATCCGTCAGATTATTCCCGAAAATTATCTTATAGCCCAAGGGGATTTAGTTTCTTTTGACCAATCTAGCGACTATTGGCTTGACACGCAAGTCTTTGAGGAATTGTGCCTGTTGGAAGGGGAGTATGAAAATGAGCTTATTGCTGCTTTAGGTGAAGCAATACAAATTTATCGGGGGGATTTTCTGGAGGGTCTTTACGAAGATTGGGCGCTGGTAGAGACTGAACGGTTACGCTCATTGTATATCCAGGCCTTATATCAATTGATGGCCATTTATTCCGATCGAAATGAGCATCAAAATGCTCTCAATATCGGATTAAAACTTCTCCAAGTTGATCCCCTTCGGGAAGATATTCATTTGTCCGTCATGAAGATATATGCCTTGATTGGGCAGCGCGATGCCGCATTGCAGCAATTTGAATCCTGCAAGTCCATTCTAAGACAAGAATTGAATATCGAACCTACTGCTGAGATTTTCGCTCTATATGATCAAGTGCGCGCGATGCCATCTTCCGAAGGTGAGACGTCGAAAAAGGTAACTCTCCCCCGGCAAGATGCAGACCAAACCCAATCGCATTTACTTGATGATAAATTTGGTCGCATTCCCTTGGTTGGGAGAAGCAACGAGAGATCCGAATTGTTACGCAGCATCGATCGAATGGATGAAATTGGAGGTGGTTTAGTATTGATAGAGGGGGAACCAGGGATTGGAAAAACACGCCTTGTAGAGGAAATCTCAACTGGAGTGGAGTGGCGCGGAATGCAAGTTTCCTGGGGGTATTGTGGGGATGAGCCATATGCGCCGCTTATCGAAATCCTCTCTCAGGTCTTGACTCCCTTACGGATTTCCCAGGTTAGCAAGATCATGGATGCCAATTTGTTTGCTTCCCTTGTCCCTCTATTACCTGTGATTGATGAGGTCATTGCCTTTCCGAAAACATCTCAATTCATTGAGCAAGATAAGAAAGATGATTTGCACCAAGCGTTGGTAGCCTGTATGTTGGCACTTTCACAAATCTGCCCGCACGTGCTCATCATCGAAAACTGGCAGCACATGGATATGGCCACGTTGGAATTCTTGCCCCAGCTAGCTCAGAAATTATCAAAGATGCGTATGTTAATCCTTGGTACTGCGCGCGTGGGTGAATTGCGAGATCATCATCTGATCTGGGAGCATGTGTTGGAGTTGGATCGAGCGGGGCTGTTAAGTAGTCTCAATCTGGAATCCTTGTCAGGCGATGAAACCCGAGCGCTTGTTCAGATGTTCCTTAACCACGAAAATCTACAAGATGAGATTACTCAAACGATTTTTTCTCAAACGCAAGGCAACCCCCTGTTCATTCTCGAAACACTCAAGAGCATCAATGAAAACGAGCAGATCAGCAAAATGGAAGATGGCACGTGGAATTTTGAATTAGCTAAAGACTCTCTTCTTCCAAAGGGGATTCAAGAAGTGATCATGGCGCGCCTTGATAAAGTCACTCCAGAAGAGCGTATGCTGCTCGATGTTGCGGCTGTATTGCATGAGCCATTCGAATATGATTCTTGGGTGCAGATTGCCGGTTGGGATGATGAGACTGTTATAACCCATAGTAATACCTTACTACAGCGACAGTTGCTCGTTGAAGTTCCGGCAGGCTATCGTTTTGGTCACGAGATGATCAGGCAAGTTGCCTATGATCAAGTTAACCCAATCAAACGCAGTGATTTGCATCGTCAGGCTGGAGAAGTGCTTCGTCAGAACCACCCCAAACGTGTAGAGGAGCTCGCTCATCATTTCCATCTCGCAGGGGACGCGCAACCAGCCCTGCAGTATGCCTTGGAAGCAGGGAGCAAAGCAGATCAGCTTTACGCCAGCCAATCTGCGGTTGATTTCTATACCTGGGCGCTTGCATGGGCAGAAGAAATTGGTGGAGATGCTGGAAAATTGGGGATATTTCAAGCGGCTGAAAAAAGGGGGCAGGCTCTAAGGATATTGGGTGACAATGCTCGGGCATTGGATGATTTCGATGCCATGTTTAAGGCGGCAGAATCTTTGCAAGATATTGGGAAAATGGCCAAAGCGAAACGCCTTTTCGGATGGTGTTTGGGAGATCGTTTGGGAGATCGTGAGCGTGGTTTGGTTGAAGCACATCGTGCGCTTGAACTTGCAAGTCAAGCAGATGATAAGCAACTCATTGCTTTTATCTACCGTGATATGGGTGCCTTTCACAATATGTTGGGACAGTATTCTCAGTCAATTGAGGCTTTGAATGCTGCCCTGGAAATTTTTCGTGATTTAGGAGACCAGATAGGTCAGGCCTCTTGTTTACAATTTTTGGCTGTTGGCTACCATTTTAGTAGTCAATTTGAGCGCTCTTTGCAGCATTATCAGCAGGCGTTAAATATTTGGCGAAAAAATGAGAGAATGGTAGAAACCGCCAATACCCTATGTGATATCGGCTACCTCTTGCTGAGCCAAGGATTATTGTCATCTGCACTTGAAGCGCTGCAAGAATCTAAACGCATATTTGAGGGAATCGATGCGCGCGGATTTTTGGGTTGGGTTTCGCTGGGTATTGGTGCCCTGCATCGTTACAAATTGCAAGGAACTGAGAGCCTGCTGGTCTTAAATCAATCATTAGCATACGCGCAAGAAACGAAGAAGATCAGCCCTTTTACGCAATCATTGCTTGCCTTACACCGCGGTATGGCGTTGTGGGGCCAAGGGAATTTTGTGGATTCATTCGATAGCCTTGACAAATCGTTGGTACAAGCCCGAAAGGGGAACATTCCCACCCTGATCGTCGGCATATTAGGTGACTACGGACGGTGTTTGCAACAAATTGGTGAAGTTGAGCAATCACTTGAACTTTACCGAGAAGCCTTGGCGTTAGCCGAGAAGATCGAATTTCAGGATGGAGTCGTGCGCGTGTTGTCAGAAATGGGTCTGGGATCGGTCATAACTGGATCGGCCGTCGAGGGGCTGCAGATGCTCAATGAAGCTCATGAGTTAGCACAGGTGATGACTTCGTGGAAGCTCGCCACAGCCTCTATCAATTTTGCTGAAGCGTATTTGATTCAAGGGAAATATGAGCTGGCATTGAAGATGGCACGCTCTGGCGTAGAAATCGCAGCATCACTGGAGTTAGGTGAGTTGGCGATCTGGGGGTATCTAATCTTAGGCAGTATCCTTTTGGAGATAGAGAATCCAGATGATTGCCACGATGCTCTAGAGAACGGATTAGCTTTCGTGAGTAAGGAGAATTTGTCTCTCGCTCGGTTCAGGTTGCTGCTCACCCTTGAAAGATTATCCCGTTTCCAAAGTAAGTCCCAACGAGCGCTTTCTCTTCGTTACCAACTTCAAGATTTCATCGAACGGCTTCATGCAAACACGCTAAATTTTCCGCATCAAAATCGATTAATGGATGAGCTGCGCAGGCTGAGTTTGCTAGCCGGCGCAGAGTTAATAATTCCATGTCAGGGCCAGAAATTCGAGGCAGTGCGGAAGGCGCAGAAAGACCATCCCAGCAAAATCAATATCTTGTGGACGTTCGATGCAGGGAAAACGGATCAATTGATTCTTGAGCAAGAGGGAAAAGTGGCATTGCGCCAAACTCGCATTTTGCGATTGCTCGAAAGTGCAACACAGCAAGGTGCTGATCCAACCCGAGAAGAGATCGCAACAGCCTTAGGTGTCAGTACCCGTACCATCCGCACTGATTTGCGAGCTTTAGGGCAGCATGGGGGAAATCGAACCTGATCAACCCGAGCCAGAAAAAATTTCCGCCTGCTTGGGATTGCCAATTGTGACAAACCAGAGATGAATATATGCTAACCTGCCAGTGTTGATAGCACTGGTTTGCATAATTATTCGTTGACCGTACTCTGTTTTCGGACATGTTACTTCGGTCAGTTTTGCTTGCAGGAGAGTATGAAATATCCTTATCGTGACGCATCTTTTGTCGTTCGGATCTGGTGGGAAACTTCTGCCAACCTGACCCCTAAATGGCGAGGCCAGGTGATTCATACACACACACAGCAATCCCGTTTTGTTGATGACATTTCCAGTTTGCTCGATTTTTTTGAGCGTTGGTCTGGAATGATTGACCCCCAAAATATTGATGTCGATAGGAATGAAATAACTCAAAATGGTTAGACAATCGTGATCGAAGTAAAAGGAGGTAGGTCATGTGTAATTCCCATCACCATATGAGTCGGCGAGATTTTCTAAAATGGGGCGCTTATGCCTTAGGTGGTTCACTCTTAGCCTGTGGCAAAGGAGATGATATCGTCCAATTGACAGCAACTGTTGCGCCAGATACAGCCAATTTGGCACCGCCGGTAATGGGAGCTGGTGAGTTCGCGGACACTGTTCTAATCAATGGCCGTCTATATACTATGGATCCAGCCATTTCGTCTGCCCAAGCACTGGCAGTTAAAGATGGGATTATTTTGCAGGTAGGAACAGATGAGGCGATCCGCGCCCTAGCTGGTGAGGCCACCCAGGTGCTCGACTTGGGGGGCAAGAGCGTGACGCCTGGATTTATTGATGCGCATAATCACCTGCAAGTTTTTGGCTCGTTACTCGATCGTTTTGTGGCACTTCTCCCCCCGGAGATCCGCACGTTGGACAGCTTGTTGGAGAAACTGAAGAATTCGGTCGATGAAGCCAACCCAGGCGAGTGGATCCAGGCCATTTATTGGGATACAGATATCATGCCTACCAAGTCCCACCTTGATCCGATCTCTCCCGATAATCCAGTCTGGATTATGCAGCAGGGCGGACACTTTGGCATTGCCAATAGTAAGGCTATGGACATCGCCGGGATCACCCCCGAGACGGAGAATCCCGTTGGCGGAATCATAGAGCGCGATGAGAATGGTGAGCTGACCGGCCTCTTCTACAACCACAAAGCCATGGACCTGTTGCGCATGCATGCTCCCATCCCCACGACCGATGAGATGTTGCAATATATTCGCCACGCCGGAGAGCTCTTTGCCGCTGCCGGGGTGACCAGCTTCTACGATAACAATGTGCGCTACAACGCCCTCGATGCTTACGCACAGGCTGGTCAGCAGCGGGTTCTGTCCCCGCGTGGTCAGTTTTATTACACCCTGGAATGGCCGGCTGACCTGGAACGCGCCTTAAATGAAATGCCTACCATCGATGATGATTTCATGCGCTTCGTGGGATACAAATTCCTCATAGATGGTCAATTCCCCACTTGGTATACCCATGAACCTCATAACGGAATCAGTTGGGATATGCCTACCTGGGACCCCAAGATCTTCAAGAAAGCCGTATCGATGCTGCATGACACCGGCATGCAAATCTCGATCCATACGGGCGGCGATGCAGCCTGCGACCTCGCTCTGGACGCCATCGAAGAGGCCATGAACACCAATCCGCGCCCTGATCCTCGTCATCGTATCGAGCACGCCGTGCTCACCAAGCCAGAAACTACACAGCGCTTTGTCGACCTCGGTGTACACATCAGTTGCCAACCGCAGTTTCTGCGCTTTGCCGCCTATGTCGGGGATTACCTGGGCGAGGAGCGGGCTGCCCGCCTCAAGGTGACTCGCGAATGGCTCGATGCTGGAGTCAACGTCTCCATCAGTTCAGACGCTGGATCGACGCCCTGGTATCGACCACAGGTCACGATCTTGGGTGCCGTTACCCGGTTGGGACCTAATGATGAACCCTACCATCCCGAACAGGCCATGACTATCGAAGAAGCCCTCTATGCTCATACCATGGCTGCGGCCAAGTGCGGTCATGAAGATCATGTCAAGGGGTCTCTGATACCAGGCAAGTTCGCAGACCTGGTCGTCTGGAATGAGGACTACCATACTGTTGAGCCAATGGATATCCCCAAGGTAGATTCTGTGCTAACTATGATCGATGGTGAAGTTATTCATCAAGCATAAATTCTTGACAATCAGAAAAGGAAAAAAATGATGCAGAACAAAAACTTAATTATTCTTTGCTGTTTGGTCCTTGGCACAATTTTAGTTTCATCAGCGTTTGATTTTCATCGACCGCAAGCAGGGATCATCCTCTTTAACGATGATTTCCAGGGTATCTTATCTGATGAGTGGGATGTGACTGCCGCCTGGTACGTGAAGAAGGTTGGCGATGTGCATACCTTTAATGCGCTGGGTGCTGGGGGCGCTTGGGTACCTACTGGTGTATCTTGGGGTAACAAGGTTTATCAGGCTAAAGCACGCCTGGATGCGGGCAGTTTACTATTTGGTTTTAATTTAACGAAACAGGGTCGCTATTTCGTGCGCCTGGATGAATTCGGTCTGTACTTGATAAAAGAGGCTCCTGCGAAAAATTATACTGCCCTGGTGCAAACTGGCCCAGTTAGTATTGGAGAATGGCATGAGTTGGATATGCGTATTCATGATGGACATATCCAGGTCTATGTCGACCAGGCGTTGTGGATCGATTATCACGACGCTTCTCCACTGATTAGCGGAACGATCAGCGTGACGTCTCAAGATGGTTCACAGGTGGCTATTGACGATGTGCTGGTTGCCACTACCGGTCCTTTGCCCGAAGGTGTGGTCCAAGCGCCTCCTCCTCTGGATGTTGCACCAGAGATGGAAGTTACGGCCGATCATGAAAACGTGAGCGCTGCTGATCAATCGGGCGGCCAGCCGCAAGAGGGTAGCGGATTGCCAGACCTGGTAGTGCTTGAAGCGACCTTCGATCCCGATCCAATCATCAGTGGACAGATTTTTACTGCGAGTTTCACCATTCGCAATCAGGGGGATGCAGCCTCGGGTGCTTTTACGCTGTTGTGGAAATTCCATGCGGCGACCGGAGCGGGTGTCTGTTCCTGGGATTATGACAGCCTGGCTCCCGGAGAAACTGTTTGGGGCGGCTGCCAGAAATTGACCAATGCTCAACCTGGGCAGTCGCCAACCACATTGACAATCGATTTTGAAAATGAAATTGCAGAGAGCAATGAGAATAATAATGCACTGACGCCCACGCTCTATGTCGTCACGACTACCCAAGAAAGCCCAGCTGAAGCTGAGCCATCCTTATTGCCTGATCTTACAGTGGATGATATCGACACTTTTGGAGGTACAGTAAATTGTAGTATAAGCAATCAGGGACGGGGAGGCGCTCCCGCAGGGGTGCGTGTAGCCCTTTTCATCGATGGTGTAAGGTTTGAGTGGAAGGAGTTCGAGAATCCTATCGGGGCTGGCGAATCCGCGTATATGAGGTTTGATAAATTCATTAATGCAGATGTGGAGGCTCGTTGTCTTGTGGACGGCCCTGAACGTATTCCAGAAATGAATGAAGATAATAATGAATTGACCAAAATGGTTGCACCATAAAATGTTAACGTTTACAACAATGTATTCCTTTCCCCTATTGCACTGTAGACTTACTATTTTCGAATATTTATCATGCTTCCGTAGTCTCAGGAAATTTTCTGCAGCCTAAGTAGAATTGCAAAATACCTCGGAAATCTTGCCGAATAATCGGATGATTAGTTTGCTGTCTATTACGGAAAATTGGGATGTATTTGTGAGACAAGCTTTGTTTGCAAGATTTATTTGAAACTTACATGATCGTTAGATTGTTTTTCTCATCATAGCTGTACAGTAGCGATAGGCCCTGGTCACCTTTTTTCAGCGCAAGAACTTTGGGGAGCAGGATGAACAGATCTTCCACTAAGGGTAAATTATGAACTTGGGAGAAGGGTATCCATTCTGATGTACCTTCTTTTGAAGGTAAGGGTTCGCCCTCGGGGCAATCGCCGCGAAAAACATAGATTCCAACCCCTGGGTTGGTCCCGGTATCAATGAAGATCGTGCCGCATAACCAAAGGTCAACAGCTTCTGTATCCAGGCCGGTCTCCTCCCTCAATTCCCGTCTGGCGGCAGTCAGGACATCTTCCCCTTGTTCCACATGTCCCCCAATGCCGTTGTAACGATTGGCCCAAAGTCGTTTTTCTGGTGCCCCTTTGATGAGCAAAACAGATTCCCCGCGCGTCAGGAAAATCAACGTGCGGGGAATCAGAGTGTATCGATTAGAAGTGATGCCTTGATCGGATGAAGGCATTTCTTTTTGGGGTTAGGGCACGAAAAATCGTGCCAGCGTGCCCAGACATGTTTTATGAAACTAATTTACGAACTTCGTCCAGCGTGCCAGCACTGCCCAAGTATTGGTTCTTCTCAGCAATGAAATCTGCATAGGCAGCCATGAAGACTTTTCCAGGTGGGCGCAAGTCGAAGTTTTCGGGTTTCTCGAGGAAAAACTCACGGTGCACGCGCGTCCATACCAAACGGCCGTCGGTGTCGATATTGATCTTGGTCACACCCAACTCCGAGGCGCGCTTGAATTGTCCCGCATCTACCCCTTTGGCCCCGAGCAATTTACCGCCTGCGGCGTTAATGCGTTCGACTTCCTCCTGAGGCACGGAGCTGCTGCCGTGCATAACCAGAGGGAACCCAGGCAGTCGCTCCTGGATCTCCTCCAGCACGTTGAAATGCAGTCCTTGGGTACCGCTGAACTTGAAAGCCCCGTGGCTGGTGCCGATGGCGCAGGCCAACGAGTCGACCCCCGTGCGCTCGACAAACTCTTTTGCCTGATCGGGGTCGGTCAGTTTGGCATCCGCCTCATCGACCTGGATGTGCTCCTCGACGCCGCCCAGCATCCCTAGTTCGGCCTCTACGACAACGCCTTTGTCATGCGCATAGTCGACAACGCGCTTGGTGATAGCGATGTTCTCTTCGAATTCCTCGTGGCTGGCGTCGATCATCACCGAGCTGTAGAATCCGCTATCGACACAGTCATAGCAAGTTTCCTCGTCACCATGATCCAGGTGAACGGCAAAGATCGATTCGGGGAAGACTTCGTCGGCGCTGCGGATCAATCCTTCGAGCATTGTTTTGTGGGTGTACCCGCGCGCTCCTTTGCTGATTTGCAAAATGAAGGGCGCCTGGCTTTCCAGGTTGCCTCGGAACAAGCCCATGGTTTGTTCCAGGTTGTTGATGTTGTATGCGCCGATGGCGTATTTTCCATAGGCGGCTTCAAATAACTTTTTGGTTGTCACGATCATGATTGGGCTCCTTGAATATGGCAATTAATCCACGCTATTATAATTCAAAATACAGCATACTCCGGTGAATTTCTAGAGCTTTCTTATTGAAATTCGAAAACTTTCCCTCACCCCCAACCCCTCTCCCATTGAGAGAGGGGCGTGCGGAGAACGCCCCATACCACCAGATCTGGAGTTCACCATGAGAAGACCCAGCAACCCTATTAAAACTTCTCTTGATTCATGCAAATTGCCTAGATTTTCGGAAATTCGCTTATGGAAATCATCAATGAAATCACTTGATCTTATATACATTTCTTATACGATCCCTGAAACAAACACAGGCAAGAACCGTATATCGATTTAAGCACCAGGCTCACCCTTAAATCTGGGGGATCACCACGCCAATTCCCAGAGAACCAAGCACCATTTGTTGCGTTTTGGATGCTCCGCGACTATAATCAGGTTCATTGAACTGTATTTTGAGTAGTAGAATTCCGAGGAGGAAACCATGGCTGATTTGTTTGAGAAGGTTACCGGTGACCAGGATTTTTTCAAGAAGATTGCTAGTAAGATCCCTGGCTTTGGTGGTTATATTGAGAGACAGAACCGGCGTGCTGCTGATAAACTATTGCGTGAGACGGTCGCGGATAGATTTGAAGAGGTATATCAGCGAATTTCTGCAGTTCAGGCCGAACTTGTCAGCAGTGGCGGTATAAAATATGTCGACGATATGGAGAAAGCCGCTCTTAAGGTGCGCACATTCATAGATAAAGTGCGTACAGCCTCTTACGGTTACTCGGGGTTCTTTGATGCTGCCAAGATCAATGAAGAAGAGCTAGCCCGAGTTTATGAATACGATTCAGCCATGCTTGACCTGGTGGATGGTGTCAACCATGCCGTAGATAATGTAGAAGCCTCCGTCGGCTCAGATGGGATGCCGGCAGCCATCCGCAACTTGGTGAGCAATGCTCAGGAGTGTTTGAACATTTTCAATCGTCGCGACGAGGTGATGACCCAAGGATAGAAATAGGATGCGGACGCCATAGGCGTGCCAACGGCAAGCGCAGATTGATGCTGATAAAAATATTAGCGAAATATTCGATATAATCCGCGTTTATCTGCTTAAATCAGCGTCCCAAACTAGAGTGTTGGTTTGTCGGGTTATGTGATCATAAAAAAAATGAATCTTTGGAGGATTGGTGATGGCTAGAATTTTTGACGTAATTGAATATGCAGATGAGATGCGTGATCGCATCGTACAGCGTTTCCCAGAAAAAGGATCCGGCGATTATCGCATTGGTTCACAAGTGATCGTACGTGAGTCCCAGGCGGCTGTGTTCTTCCGTGATGGACAGGCTTTGGATGTCTTTGGCCCTGGCCGCCATACGATTGCCACGGCCAATATTCCCCGGATCATTGATTTCATTGGTAAGGCTTTTAATGACCGTACGCCCTTCACCGCTGAAGTTTATTTTGTTTCGATGCGCGAGTTCGTCGATAAGAAATGGGGCACTCCCCAGCCGATCATTGTGCGCAACCCAGGTATGGGATTGGGCGTTGCCTTGCTGCAAGGTTTCGGTACCTACAGCTTCCAGGTCGCAGACCCGCAACAATTTGTCACCCAGATTGTCGGTTCCTTAGGAGCGTACCGTACCAGCGAAATCGAAGATCGTTTGCGCGGTGTGCTGCTCTCCGATTTGACAGATCTTTTAGGTGAAACAGCTGCTGAACACAGCGTGGTAGACCTGATCGGCCTTGTCAATGAGATGAGCGCTGGCGTGCGCGCCAAAGCCCAGGATCACTTCACTTCATTGGGTCTGACGCTCAAGTCTTTCATTATCTCCAATATCAAACCCTCCGACAAGTCAGCAGAAGAGCTACGCAACATGGGCATGCTGGATATGAACACATATACCCAACTACAGGCTGCCGATGCCATGCTGGCAGCCGCCGAGAACCCCAGTGGTGGGGCTGGTTTGACGGCTGGAATTGGAGCAGGTCTGGGAGTGGGCAATGTGCTGCAACAATCCCTTCAAGGGATGACCGGTGCGCAGGGTCAGCAGGCTGCAGCCCCGGCGGGCGCTCCCGCAGGTGGCGGCATGCCTGATGTGATGACCCCCTCGGAAGCAGCTGGTTACTTGAAGGTCTCTGAAGAGGATGTCCTCGCCGCCATCGAGGCAGGTGACCTCAAGGCGAAGAAACTTGGGAATGCTGTCCGCATTAGTAAGAAATCCCTGGAAGAATTCCTAAGTGGATAAACTTAACTTTCAAATTGGATAAAAATAAACCCCAGAGCGTTCTGAACTGACCCCAAAAAACTAGACACGAAAAAAGGCACCCCCTGTGAGA
>CAYTKR010000131.1:0-14753 GCA_964438295.1 uncultured Anaerolineales bacterium | reverse complement strand
TTTTTTTCAATTGAGGGATAATCTTTTTATGGGCATGGACTCATCCACTCAAAGCCGCGGAATATTTCGCTGATAAACTCAAATAAAGCTGGATCATGTTCCTTTAATTCGGCGCGATTATTGATATATTCACCGTTCGAAGGCATGGGATGACCATTGAAATAATTCATCACCCCTTCAGCCCAATACTCAAGGTGATTGGTTGAACCATAGTGATTCGGCCATTTGCCTTCTTCCATAGCATTGTTGTATAGATCCTCTAATCGACCATCAAAATCCGGTTCTACGTCCCATAACCCGTGCATATGCATGGCATGGGCAAATTCATGTACGCCCACATGCGCACCTTCACTGTATTGCCATCCAGCCCAACACAACAAGTTACCCTCTTGATTTGTAGCAATCGGATAATTAATACTTCCACTTGCAGCAGCAAATGCTTCTCCAGGTTCAAAACTATCAAAATACGGAACATCCGAAATATCATCGTTTATACTAAAAATCGCGAATTTCACTCCGTTATTAACCATCTCTTCGCGAACATCAGGTCGAGGTGCTAACATATTCATAACGATAAGCCAGGCCTGCTGCAAAGCCTGGTCCCGTACTGTTTCAGAACTGACAATCGCGATGCCATCTGCATCACAATACCTTGTGAAGAAAGCAGCTAATCCTAGATGATCTGGCGCATCGGATATAACACACCCATCACCACTTATAACAATGCTGGGTGTTTGGGTTAACGTAGGTTCCAGCGTGGGTCCCAAAGCAGCTTCATTGGGGATTAGAATGACCTCATTTGGCTGCCTGCTTTTGATGATGATACTTTTGACAATCTCATTGCTGGCTTCATCTCGCACCCGCCACGCGTGCCCTACAAAAGTCGGCTGTTCATATGACTGCCCTGGCAGCAATCTTTTGATGTGTTCTTCAATCCCCTCGAAGGTCATCCAGGAAATAATGATATTTCGATCTGAACCGTTTGACATGGTCAGAATCGCTGACTGACCGCCATCTTCCGAAACCAGAGGTGTTGGCGTTGGTTCCGGAGTATCTGTTGCCGTGGGTTCGGGAGTGGCGGTATCAGTTGCAGTTGCCGTAGCAGGCTCAGTAGGTATAGCCGTAGGTTCCGGCGTTGCAGCTGGGGCACATGCGCCCAGCCATAGAGCGATTGCCACCAACAAAATGACAAACAGTTTACGTTGCATAGTAATCCTCCAATGGATAATTTTCAAACATTAAATCATAGTAAATTTGCTAATAATAGGTGCATTTTGTACTTTCAATCTTTTGACATGCTAGAGTGGGTAAATACAATTGCTCATATTATGAAAGTTAATATCAGCAATATGAACTCAAGCATACCCTAACACTTTTAGCTCACCCCAAACAAGGAGACCTACTCAATTCAACTATGCCGTACTTGGCGCGGGACACCAAGGTTGGCCGCCACCTACGATCTGGGGAAATTAGGGGATACAAAGCAGATCATTCTGGCCCACATCAACGGGAATATTGCCTAGAAATTCGCCCAGCGAGTCAATCAGCATCTCTAAAGTGATGTCGCCGTTGGGATACAACGTGACGTCAGCGTCAGAAGGCTTGGGTGCCTGCGCTCAAAGGTGTGGATGTCACCCTTAACGCAATGCCATACTACTTCAACCTGGATATCACCTAAGCCTGCATCTAGGCTAGTTTCAGCCTATGCGATCTGGGTGAACATACGGGCATTGTGCGAGAGCAATTAGCGTTAGACGCTGAAGCCAAAGCCGCAGGGATCAGCATCTTACCCGATTTGGCCTATTCATAGATCCATGATTTGGCTACGATCTCAGCGATGCCAATCCCATAGACAACGATCACGATTGCCCACAGGAAAATCTGCCCTCGGAGTGGGAGCGCAAGAGAGCCAAACACCAGCCAGAGAAGCAGCACAGTTGCCGCACACAAATTTATCGCAATGGCTCCGCCCAATCCTAATCCTCGAATACCCCCCGTATACCCATACCGTTCGATCAACAACGCGATACCAATCCCCAAGATCACACCCCCAAGGATCATGGGGTAGAAGTCAAGATTTGATCTTGGCACCCCGAGAATTTCCGCCAATCCAAAAGGAACTAGTAGGAGCAGCACTCCTAAGGCAACATTGACGACCCCATCGATGAGCAAGAGACGCGCATGTTGTGGTTTCACGATTCTCTCCTTGGTTTTAGCATTTTATACATTTGGAAGTTTATGGACAAAAATAGCAAGGCGCTCAATGCGATAATCAGTTCGAGTAGTTCTGACGTTTTGGTGATGTAATAATCAAACTCGTCTTGGATCGGAAATATATCATTATAGACATCCACGAGTGCATGGACAATAATGACCAGGAACCAGGACAAGAGAAGTGTAGGGACTTGAATTTTTTGCATTGCAGGGAATTTTGATACGTAAATCCCGACCAGGCCGCCAATACCAAAAGTCAAGCGTAACAATTCTGAATGACCATTCAGGCCAGCAATATTGTGAATCGTCATATCACCTTGCCGATTGATCATGCGCCACAACTCTGGCGTTTCGAAACCAAAAATCCATTGACCCCATGCGGCCTCTTCCATCGCAATAAAAAGGAGTCCCAGGGAGAAAAGCGCGTAGAAAATATATATATTGCGCTCTTCGCCGCGTTGCCACATTTTTCTGGCCAACAGCAGCCCAACCACTCCTCCAACAATGAACACTAGGGTGGTCATTTGCTCTATGGGGTGATTTTCTTTCAGCATCTGAAGGCTCAAATCTCTCGTCGAGGGAATGGCAATAAAACACGCATAGAGAACGACCAGCACGATCGGAGCAATTCTGATGAGTGCTCGAGTGCGAGTGTGAAATAATGGGGCCTGTGTTGGATCGTTAGAGTTTTCCATCATCTTACACAAAATTATCCATAAGTGTAGCGTTCGGGTGCCCAATGCAGCTATGAATGCCATTCCCAGGCAAGTGGATTTGGGCTTAAGGCTCCCGCAGATACTGATTGGTTTTCACCCGTATATTATAGCCAAACTTCGCCATTTTCGCGCTGCCTGGGCGAGGGAGCAGCCCCTGGCGACCATCGCCCGTCCCGACACAGGAGTATCGGGGAATAATCTCCATCGCGTTCTAGATAAGTCAAGCACACACATTGGGTAGAATTTTTCAACCCAACCTCAACATGTGTGCGCAACGATTAAAATGGTCCTAGAATGAAATTACCAGGATCATCGAGTTCATTACTCTTCCAAAACTGGCGATTCAGGTCGCGGACTTCTTTCTTGGATAAGTATCCATCCCCATTCGCATCGAACATGTGGAAGTATTTCTCAGCATCCACACCTACGAGACCATACGCCTTGAGCACGATCTTGTATTCCTCGACCGTCACCTGGCCATTCCCATCTTGATCCAGTGTTTGGAACCATAGCTCTGCTTCCCGATCGTGCGCTCCCACACGACTTACACGATCCTCCGTATAGTGGAGATACTCATCCAAGCTGATTTTCTCATCCTGATTCTTATCAGCCCCTTTGCACATTTCTTCCCATTCCTGCATCTCAAGCTCACAGAAGCCTTTGTATCCGGGAGATTCTTCCGTCCAAGCATAGATCTCCGCTAAATTTTCCACATACAATATGAAATCATCCCAAGTGATTACACCATTTCCATCAACATCATAAACGTTGAACATATGTCGAAATTTCTTCTTTTGAAGTTCTCCTATCATGTCTTGTCTCCTTTGTGAACATTTAGTGCGAGAATCTGATTTCCTCAACCCAATATCGATATCTACAATCTAGTATTTTTCTAGATGGATTTTCACCACCTGATTTGTCCCTCATCTAGTGAGTCCAAAGTGGGCTTTAAACGCTTAGGGAGTTAGTGTAAAGAGGTTTTCAAAGACTCCAAACCATGCCCAATTCAAATTTTTTCGCGCCGCCGGTGCGAGGGAGCAGTCCCCAGCGATCATCATCGGAATTCTATAATGCTTATTGGCCCATATTTTCCAAATCGAGCGATTTCCTTCTTGTTGCAGCAATTATGTTCCATTGTCAATGATCTCCTCCGATGAATTGCTTGTTGAACTTGAGGGAGATACTATTTTCCCAGTGATTGCACCCTTGAATATGATCTCGAATAACAAGAAGCCAACCAAGAGTGAGAGGAGAAAAGCAGGCCAATTCATCAGCAAAGGGCTATAGAGAAGAACAAGAATTAAGACACCGATGAGGCCATAAAAAGCAAGCATGGCCCCCTTTATTCCTTGCCTTTCACTTTGCACCATTTCCCGGCTTCTTTCTGCGCTACTCATTGCACTATCGAATAACCCACGCAATCCCTTTTCAAAGTTGATCGAGGATGACGTTTTCATTCTTTCTGGCATTACTCTCATCGCAATTTGTAGAACTATGCCAATTATGAAACCAAATCCTCCTACTACAATGGAATTAATTAGAGGATTTATCATTTCTTCCTCCTTTGGGTTGTTCCGACCTCGTTCCCCACAAATATCACAAACCGACTAAGCGGCCATGCTACTAGCAAAAGAAATGTTATCGTAAGTGAGATTAGATATCCTGGCAATGATTCCGCGAAGTTCACCGATTGCAGAAACTGCGTTGTAATCCAAGGACCTCCAAACCAGAAAGTTGGCAATGCTAGTAATTGGGTGCTAATTTTCAGAATTGTTGAGTACTTAAATTTTTTACTTGCGTTAACAGTCTGAAAAAACAACATAAATACATACCCCGTTATAACGCCGATCAAGATTCCCAGTGGATAGCCAATTATTGACATGTGCACCTCCTTACGATCTCGAACGATTTCTAATTTTCAATCATATTAATTTAATTTTGCTTCGGGTTGCAGCCCACCCCTCGATTATGACGCCATTTGCCTCACAAACTTCCAAATTCAGACATCCCGTATCGTTTGTGTGATATATATGACATTGTTCTTATTACAGCATAGCACAATTCCTCTTCTCGTCAAGAAAAAATGAAGTTTGCGAAGCATCTCCAATAAACGCCTAGCCTCCAGGGTTATCTTAAAATCGCGTTGATTTCATTGTCACCCTGAGGCGTAGCTAAAGGATCTAACGAAGCATAGCGAGCGGAGGGAGAGATGCTTCACTCGCCAACGGTGGTTCAGCATGACAAATTTATGTACTTAAAGAAAGCCGTGGCCAAGCCTCTGGCGGATCCCCTCAGAGAATGATATAAATGGCGGCCTACACCACAAACAAGGAGAAGCATTCGAAATGTCTCAATATACCTATGCCGTGCTGGGCGCGGGACGTCAGGGCACTGCCGCTGCCTATGATTTGGGGAAATTTGGTGATGCGCAGCGCATCATCCTAGCAGATATCGACGCAGAAACCGCTGAGAATGCCGCTCAGCGCATCAAACGCCTATTGGGAAGGGATATCGCCGTGGGGATACAGCTCGATGTCAGCGATAAGGGCGCCTTGGGTCATGCGCTTCAGGGCGTGGATGTCACCCTCAGCGCGGTGCCCTATTACTTCAACCTGGAGATCACCAAAGCCTGCCTCGAAGCCAATTCCAGCCTATGTGATATGGGCGGGCACACGGGCGTGGTCCGAGAGCAATTAGCCTTGGACGCCGAGGCCAAAGCCGCCGCGATCAGCATCGTACCTGACTGCGGAATGGGCCCGGGTTTGAATATTACAATGGCCGCCTTCGCCCAGGAACTGCTCGACGAAGCCCACAGCGTGCACATCTTCGACGGCGGGCTGCCCCAAAACCCCTCCCCACCCTGGAATTACCAGGCCACATTCCACATCAATGGGTTGACCAACGAGATGGATGGCCAGGCCACCTTCCTGCGCGATGGGCAACTCATTCCTGTTAACACGCTCACTGAGCCTGAATTCATCGAATTCGATCCCCTGGGCCGCTTAGAAGCTGATGTCACTTCGGGAGGATTGTCCACTTCCCCATGGAGTTTCGAAGGCAAGCTGCAAAACTACACCAACAAGACCTTGCGCTATCCTGGTCATTTCGAGTGGCTGCGAGCCTTCAAAGCGTTAGGCTTATTCTCGGAAGACCGTATTCAGGTCAATGGATCCCAGGTCATCCCGCGTGAGGTCTACCACACCCTGCTAGAACCCAAGATCAGCGCCCCCGAGATCCGTGACGTTTGCGTGATGCGCGTCAATGGGTATGGAGTCAAAGCCGGCAAAGAGACCAGGGTGGTGATCGACTTGATTGACTACTACGATGAAGAGACCGGCTTCACAGCCATGGAACGCCTGACCGGCTGGCATTGCGCCATCATGATGGGTTTCCAGGCGCGTGGCCAGGTCCCCACAGGCGGCATCCCCATGGAAGTTGCCGTACCTGCCAGCGAGTTTATGGAAGCCGTTCGAAAGCGTGGAATCGAGTTTAAAGTTAGCTACGAATAATATCAAATTGTGTGATGGGTTATCGTGAAAAAACAGGTGCAAGAAGGCGCAAAGCGCCTACTTGCACCTGTTTTTTCGAAGATCAGCGAGAGTGTGGCGAGCTTGATGAATCCCTTAAAGGTATTAGGGATTGATCAACGGTAGGAAGATCTCATACCGCTTGGGCTCGAGGCCGCACCAACTCAGAGCTGCGCTCAGCAGTTCTTGTCGTTCAGCCTCGCTGGGAATCGCTTCGAAGGGGAAAGCCCAAAGCGATGTCTTGTAGGTGGCATTGACTTTGGTCAGCGCAGCGATGCCATGCTCACCCACAAAGGCGGGGGCGGCCGAAGCCGTTGGAGTCAGGACATCGCTGAAATTCAAGAAGGGGTACTCCAGGGCATAGGGTCCCAGCCCTTCGAAAGCCTCACCAGCCCCGGTTAAGAGCGTTTGTCCCTCATCACTGTCGAATTCCTCCACCCCTAGATAATTCCTCACAAAATCACGATCGCCCCGCTTCCACAAATAATCCTGCCCGCTGAGAAGCAGGCATTTCCCGCCCGAATCCAACCAGGCTGCCAGGGCTGCTTCGCCATCTTCGCCGGGTCCGGCGGGATCTTTCCACTCGTCCCCCAAAAACCAGATCACGATCTCATAGGGCGTTAAGGTCGCCTGGTCTGGCTCGATGTCCGTATTCCAGGTATCCCAGATTTCGTAATTGGTTGCCAGGCTATCCAGGGTTTCGGTGTACACGGCCTGGACATCGGGTTTGTTATCGTCATCATCGACCAGCAACAGAGAGGCTGGAGAACCTGTCGAGAAATTTGCCGAAGTAGTCGCCGACAGGCCACAATTATTACCCGCCGATACCCGCCAGTGATAGGTTGAATTGTGCGCCAGCCAACTAGGCATGGTATGGCTGTCCTCAGTGACCTCGACTGTATAGACAATGTTGTTGAAACCCGCATCTTCGGACACCTCCAGACGGTAATACACCGCCTGATCGACGGAGGTCCAGCGGAAGGTGGGGCGCACCGAGATGCCTTGAGTATTGCTCACAGGCTCCAGGAGATTGGGTGTGGATGGCACACCGCTCTGCAGTTCCAAGATCACGGTGTCGCTGTGGATGCGGTTTCCCGAAGTGCCTACGATATCGAATTGATAAGTTCCTGGGATAATTGACTCCGTAGACCCAAGAGTGAGCACGCTGCTCCCGGGCGGGAGAACTGGACTCTGGTCGAAGCGGATTGCAGCACCCGAGGGCTGCGCGGCTACGCCCATGGTGACAGGGTCGGAGAAGCCCGCGATAGGCACCACATTGATATCATACAGCGCCTCTTCCGGCGCGCAGACCTCCACCGTTTCTGGCGCGGCATCGATCCTGAAATCCGCTCCACAATAACTTTTGGCCAATTCGACAGCCGCCAAAGCATCGATCTCACCCCAACCAGTGGCGTAGTTTGGCACACTTGTTCCACCGCCAGTACCATCATTATACGGTACCGCTCTGGCTGAGGCCTGAATGAGCGTTTCAGTGGCCGCATACTCGCCGATCAAGCAAGGCGCCGCGTCCCACATCAAGGCCACCAACCCGCTGACATGAGGCGCAGACATCGATGTTCCCGACATGAACCGGTAATCACCATCGCCATTCTTGGAAGCCGAACGGATGCTCACGCCAGGCGCGACCACCTGGGGCTTCAGGTTTGGGTAACCACTGGCGTTGATCGTGTCGGGGTCGTCGCTGGGTCCCCAGTTGGAGTGAGTGGCATACCGTCCATTGGACGTTCCCGTTGATCCCACACCGGTGACATTGCCGTAGCGAGCCGGGTTGCCGACCGTATTCAATCCTGGTGGGTTGGAGTACCCACAGGAGGATGTATTGCCATTCGAAAAGACGGGATAAATGCCTGCGGCCAGCCAGCTTTCTACCATGCCCTTGTACCAGGTATCCAAGAACTGCAAACAATCTCCCCAGGAGTTGTTGATGATGTGCGGTCGCTTCGCCGGATCGGGATTTTGGCCGTTCAGGTCCCAGGGCGCCAGCATGAACTGCCCGCATTCCAGCAGCTCGCTATCGTTGCCCTCGAAAGCCTGGCAGGCGATCCAACTGGCACCTGGGGCGATGCCGATCTGGTTCCCCTGGCCATCGTCCCCTACCATGATACCCATGGTGTGAGAGCCATGGTCATGCCAGTCATTAGGTACAGAGTCGCTGCCACCCAGGGCTGGGTCCCACCAGTTGTAGTTATGGTCGAAGATGCCCCCTCCCAAATTACCGCGATATTGGTTCACCAGGATTTCGTGAGAGTAGCGCACGCCGGTATCGATATTGGCAATCACAATTCCCTTGCCGTTGAATCCTAGATCCCAGACATGATCGGCGTTGACCTGCAGGATATTTGATTCCACCCCTGCATTGAGCGCTGAGGGTGCTGGTTGATTGTCAATCGGTTCGTGCAAGAAAGGGTGCCGCCGAGCGCGCAGTGAGTCGATCTCGATAAAGCTCAACAGCCCATTGAAGGTGTTGATATCCGATGAATTGACCATGATGACATTGTCAATCCAAAAGGCGTCGTAATCCGCGCCCCTGGCATTCAGATAGGCACGCACACGCTGCTGGCTGCTGTCGGATGTTAACTGCAATGAATTGACCACGAAGCGGCCGCGAGTTTCCCAATCAAGTTCATATGCCAGAGAAAGGTTGGGTCGCTGCTTGAACTGGATCATATACCCGGCCTCTTCCTCGACCATGAATTGTGCTTCCAGTTCCGGTTCGACCACCGGCTCAGGATCTTCTCCAGTTGGCTCATATTGAGCAGCCATCAGGGGCGCGGCATAGACAGGCGACCACGCTGCATTGGGGAAAAAAGTCCCCGGCAGGGTTGCTAAGAATAGTATCGTTGTGATCAGCCTGAGCCTTTGGTTCATCGAGCGTTGCTCCGGAGGTTATGCGTTTCCGATACCCACCAGGTGCAAGGGTTGCGCATCATTGGTTTATAATTCTACCATTGTTAATAATGGCCAGATTTGGGGATCGTGAGGTGCTTTGCACCCCCTACCCCCAAATCCCAAACTATTAATCCTAAGGCATATTATGCGGACACTCATTCTCGGCGCGACAGGTTTCATCGGTGGGCATATTGCTCAGGCAGCATTGGAGGCAGGCTGGAACGTGCGCGCTATGCGGCGCAACCCAGAGAGCACCGGTCATCTGGATGAGGCGCCCGTCGAGTGGGTCAACGGGGACATCAATGACCAAACATCCTTAAAAGAAGCTCTACACGGGATAGAGATCGTCTTCCATGCCGCGGCCTATTACCCACAAGAAGGCCATCCAAAGAAAGTTCCCCAACAAGTCGATTACGCCAAAAGGGAAATCCAAAGTGTACTGGCAGCCACCAGAGAGGCAGGAATTCGGCGCTTGATTTATACATCCACGCTATCTACGATCGGCCACCCCCAACCCGAGGAAAATCGTCTGGCGGACGAACGAGATATCTATCAGCCTGGTACGCTACCCAACAGCGGCTACTATGAAGCCAAGATCGCTATGGAAAATGCGGTCACGGAGGCTGGAAAAAGTGGTTTGGATGTCGTCGTGCTCAACCCCACGGCGGTCTTTGGCCCAGGCGATGTGCACCTGACCATGGGCCAATTGCTCATCCTGGTCGCGCGTGGGCAGGCGCTTGCCTGGCTGCCAGGGGAGATCAACGTTGTAGATGTGCGTGATGTCGCCCAGGCTCACATCGCCGCTGTAGATACAGGTCTATCAGGTGAGCGTTACATCCTTGGCGGGCACAATTACTCCGTCAGAGAAGCACTTACAGAAACGGCTCGAATTGCAGGAGCGAAGCCACCATGGTTTGAAGTCCCTATGGGGCTTATCAAAGCATTGGTTATTCTTAGTGAAATATTCCCCGCGCTGCCTTTGCCAAGTAATCACTTGCGCGCGCTGCCATTGTGGCAGGGGTACAATATCCATAAAGCTCAGGAAGCTTTAAAGTTCTCCCCTCGTCCCTTTCGTGAAACCGTACAAGATGCGCTCGAATGGTTCAAGCAACAAGGCCACCTTTAGAACACGCAAAAATGTCCTAGTGTGAATAATTCTTGATTAGATCGAAATTATATGCCCAAAACAATCCTCATCGTTGAAGACGAACCTGCATTACAAGAAACCCTCAGCTACAATTTGGAACGTGAGGGTTACCAGGTAAAAGTGATCGGAGATGGCGCCAAAGCCCTCGCCGTAGCGCGTGAGATAAAGCCTAACCTGATCATCATGGACATCATGCTCCCCAGCATGGATGGTCTGGAAGTCACCCGCATCTTACGCCAAGAGATGAGCGTCCCAATTCTCATGCTGACTGCCAGGGATGACGAGATCGACCGCGTCCTGGGATTGGAGATCGGCGCCGACGATTACCTGACTAAACCCTTCTCGATGCGCGAACTCGTGGCACGCGTAAAAGCGCAACTACGCCGGGTTCGCCTGCTGCGTGAAGAGTTAGATGAAAGGGATAAACCATCGGAGGATCGATTGATCTTCGATAATTTGGTGATCAGCCTGACGCGGCGGGAAGCCTATCTGGATGATGAAGTTATCAGCCTAAAACCGAAAGAATTCGATCTGCTTCAATTCCTGGCTGAACACCGCGGGCAGGTGCTCTCGCGAGATCATATCCTCGAGCAAGTTTGGGACTGGGGATTCAGCGGCGGCAGCCGCACCGTTGACGTTCACATCCGCTGGCTGCGTGAGAAGATCGAACTCAATCCATCCAGCCCCAACCGCATCATCACGGTCAGGGGCATGGGGTACCGTTTCGAAGGGTAGCATGTTCTCTAGCATCCGCTGGCGGATTCTGATCCCATACACATTACTGATTCTGATCAGTTTGACGGGGCTGGGGATCTATCTCAGCAACCTTACCTACCAATCCCAATTGGGTAACCTCGAAAACAGACTGTTAGATAACGCCCGGATTATCAGCGATGCTTTAATCGCTGACCTGGCTAACGATTTGCCCGCAGGTGAAATCAACCTCCAGGCTATTCATTGGGCAGAAATCCTGGAAGCGCGGGTCACGATCATCGACGAGGATGGTAGTGTGTTGGGGGAATCGCACACCGACCCACTCCAAATGGACAATCATCTCAAACGCCAGGAAATCCAGGGCGCGCGGTCAGTTGGTTTTGGGAGCAGTCTGCGATTCAGCCAGACCGTACAATACGATCTACTCTATGTCGCTGTGCCTATTCTTCACGAAGAAAAGGTAATTGGATATGCCAGAGTGTCGTTGCCGCTCGAAGACATCGAGACCCAACGCACCCAATTTCGCCGAACTGTTATTATCGGATCAGTAGTAACCAGTTTTTTTGCCGTGCTCTTGTCGATATTCATCGCTACATTAGTGACTCGGCCCATTCGCTTGCTAACGCAAGAAGCGCAGCAAATTACCAAAGAGACGGAGACCAGATACCTCTCCACTTCACAGCGCGATGAAGTTGGCCAGCTCACAAAGGCATTCAATGCTCTGGTGAAAAAGCTGCACACCCAAATCGCCGCCTTGCAATCAGAGCAAGGCACGCTAACTGCCATGCTGCAACAAATGACTGATGGGGTCATCATCGTCAATGAAAGCGGGAGACTGACCTTAATCAATAGCGCCGCCGAACGCTTGTTTGACACGCAGGAAACCAATGCCATTGGTCGATCGATTGCCGAGGTTATCCGCCAGCACCAACTCATCGAACTATGGCAGCGTTGTACCGATACGGGTGAAGAACAATTCACCGACTTAGAACTCCCCCGGATCGGCACCTTTATCCAATGTATTGCCATCCCCCTAGGAGAGGCGCTTCCTGAGCATATCTTGATGCTGTTCCAAGACCTGACGCGCATCCGCCGTCTGGAAACTGTGCGGCGTGACTTCATCAGCAACATCTCTCATGAATTGCGAACACCCCTAGCATCTCTCAAGGCACTGACAGAGACCTTACGAACGGGAGCTCTGGAAGATCCCCCGGCTGCACGCCGATTTCTCTACCGCATGGAAACCGAGGTGGATGCTCTGTCGCATATGGTCTCTGAGCTCTTGGAGTTAACCCGCATTGAATCGGGTCAGGTGCCCTTAAAACTCAAAGCGGTCGCTCCCAAGAAATTGCTCACCAAAGCCAAGGAGCGGCTGGGTGTGCAGGCCGAACGCGATCAGTTAAAAATCATTTTAGAGTGCCCCAAAAACATCCCCCGCGTGCGTGCTGATCGGCCGCGTTTAGGGCAGGTGTTGGTGAATTTGCTGCATAATGCGATCAAATTTACGGCTGAGGGGGGACAGATAACCCTGGCTGCTCGACAGCAAGGCAATATGATCCAATTTTCTGTGCATGACACCGGCGCAGGCATCCCCTCTGACGATCTGCCGCGCATTTTCGAGCGCTTCTACAAAACCGATCCCGCCCGCTCTAGCGGGGGGACCGGTCTGGGTTTGGCCATTGCGCGCCACTTGGTCGAGGCCCACGGGGGACGCATTTGGGCTGATAGCGTGGAGGGGAGCGGCAGTTCTTTCTATTTCACGATTCCCATCGCCTAGGAAAAATCTCAAAAAATAGATGTGCGCAAGGAATGCTTGCGCACATCTATTTTTCGGAATCATCAATTAGGTATTAATAGCCTTTGTCCAAATCCACCCGATTGGGGATTGGATCGCCACGGGCAGCAGCATTGAGTGCGTCTGCCAGATGCAGCATGCGCAGACGCTCGGTTTCAGCCGCGCCCCCGGCGCGATGAGGACTCATCACCACGTTATCAAGCTCATGAAAAGGAAAATCCGACGGGGGTGTGTTCAGGCGCGCCTCCTCATCGACAGGATAGTTGTACCAGACATCCAGGCCCGCACCCAGGAGGCTGCCATCTTTCAAAGCCTTGTAGAGCGCTGCTTGATCGACCACGGGACCGCGCCCCACATTGACCAGAATCGCCCCGTGTTGAAGCCGCGCCAGTTCGGCCGCTCCAATCATGCCTTCCGTGGCATCAGTCTGCGGCAGTGTGACCATGAGCACATCGGTAGTGGGAAGTAACTCAGGCAATGCTTCGGGAGGGTGAACGGCGATGTCTCCACCTTCTGCTGAAGCCTGACGCCGCACGGCTGAAACGCGCATCTCCAAAGCAGATAACAGCTGCCCCAAACGCTGGCCAATCGCTCCATGGCCCAAGATCAAGGCGCGTTTTCCTGCCAACAGCAGGGTTTGACTACGTTGATAGCGCGGCCGCCAATCACTCGAGCGTAAGGCCCGATCCATAGGTAGCAGCCGCTTGGCAACCGCCAACAACAATGTCAGGGCCATCTCGGCTGCCAGCGCGGCGTTATGGTGAAGGTTATGCACGCGGATGGCAGGGTAATCCTGAAGAAGTTGGCGTGTCATCGTTGAGAGACCCGCCCAGGGGATAATGAGCACGCTCAAAAACGGGCTGCCAGCCAGAATTTCAGGTGTCGGGCGTCCATCTACCAGGATTTGATACTCCGCTGGGGTCGGAATCTCCGGCCCATACGTCAGCTTGATCCCAAGGTCTAAGCGATTCTCCAAAAACTCCTGGTTTTCATCGCTGGGGGTTTGCGTCAAGTGCACCCGATCAATCCGCATCAATGAATCCCTCAGCAACCAATATGCCCTGGAAGGCCTGGCGCGCGTCTGAAACCGCTTTCTCTCGCCAGACCGCTTCCTGAGGGTAGAACAGCTCACAGAAATCCGTTTGCACACGCCGCACAACCACAGGGCTCGACGCTCCAAACCAGTGGGCTTGGTTTTCGAGGATCATCGCCCGCATGCTGCGGATCGAGGCCATCAGAGAGTCACCGAATGTGCCAAATTCGAGCGCCGTGGAATAAAGGCGCTTCGTGGGGTACTCCTGCTTATTTAAGTGGTACATCCAGTCAACCATATCTCCCTGCATAACGTAAAACTCGCCGGGTGTGGCAGCTACCACCGAGGGGTACTCGAAAGCATGGGCCAAGGCTTGGGGAGAGCGGTATTCCAGAGGCGAGTTGACCAGGCTCATCTGGAAGCGCGGGCCATAGCCAGTATGAATATCCAGGTGGACGATTTGGTCGTAAACTCGCATGCCCTCCCGGTAGAGATCCATCAGCAAACGAGATTCATCCTGGATGCAAGCGCCCCCGAAATACATCCCTTGAGGGAAGCGATATTGTCCCATCAACATGGCTTCTCGCAATATGGATTCGCCGGGGGAGATTAATGTGCGAATAAGTTTGAATAGAAAAGCCGACTCTAGCTACCTATCACTTTAACAAATAAGGAAGAAGGTTGTCGCAGGTTCTTG
>CAYTKR010000130.1:0-14936 GCA_964438295.1 uncultured Anaerolineales bacterium | reverse complement strand
GTCCCAATCATCTCCGGTGGTGATCGCCCTCCAGGGGATGCCAGCGTTGGTCAGGGTCTGACAAACCCCAAAGTAGCGCGGCGCCAGTTGATCCCATTGGAAGCGCATTCCCTGCTCGGGGTACAGCAACCCCACCCGGGCGGTGTTCGTGCGTCCCTGGTAGAGGTAGGCATTCGCCTGCAACCATTGGTGGATCTGCTTGACGGCAGCCCTCTCTGGGGCGTACTTTTCAGCTGTCAATAGAGTGAAGACTCCCTGGCTGTTAACATATTCGGTCCCCTTGACCACCATAGGCGCTCCACAGGCAGCAGCCTCGACGATGCCCTGCTGCAGGCGGCGCGGCGGATAGACACCGTCGAAGCCGATGCCTTTATCATAGGGATCGGTGCTCAAGGGAGTATCACCGACCAGGGCCAGCGCGGTGCGAATGGTGATGGCGTTATTGACCAGTTCAGGCGCGTTTTGGGCATAACCTGGCTCCCAATGCGGCAGGCAGAAATCCTCGATCATGATCACATCCTGCACCTTGGCCAGGGCGCGCAGATCGATGCCGTGGGTAACGTAGCTGGGTTGCATGATCGCATCGTAGTCATTGGCGCTAACGAAGATTTGGGGATTGAGTGAACGGGCGTAGCTGGATAGCCCAGCCAGGGTGTTGGTGACCAGCTCGGCGCGCCAGTCCAGATACCGGCGGCTGGCGGGGTCTCGAGCTGGGTCGAGACTTGTAGGAATAGACGCTTGGGAGTCTTGCTGGTACGTGTTTTGGCAGCGGTTGCAATAGCATCCCGCAAGCCCTGACCACGTACCGCCAAAGTGGATCGGCGCGCCGCCCAGCCAGGGGTTGTCGAAAAAGACACCCTCTGAACCGGCCTCGACAACGCCTTTGACCATATCTTGCAAATGATCGAGCCACTCGGGATGCAGCCAGCAGGTCATATAGCGCCCGGTATAGTAGTAGATCGGCCTACCTTGGGAATCCTGAGCGTACCAATCTTTGTCCGTGAAACTACCCTGATAGGCGCAATTGGAAGTCTGTATGTAGCCAAACACTTTAACCCCTTTGGCCTGGTAGATCTTCACAGCCACCCGATAATCTTCCCAGTCCTCGGCCTCGATTTCGGAGGGAAATCCCCAGTTATACATCAGGTACGCCCAGTTGAAACCGGCTTCAGCGGCCATGCGTTGAGCGCCTACAGGGGTGTGTGCCTCTTGGTGAACGAAGACGTCCACAGGAGCGTCCATGAATTTGAGCTGGTTCATGCGGACAGTACCGGGGCCAGCCCACAAATATACGGGACGATGACGACCGATGGCGAAAGGGTTGTTTTTCATGCTCAGGTACCTCGCGCGATAAGAGACCTCCCGAAACCTTTTTCGGGGGGAAAATTACTTTGTCTTCAAATGCTTTGTTGATCTCCAATCAATGATCATGTATGGAGCGTAAAGGATCAAGCTGATAACGACCGCAATGATTTCCATAGATAGAAGGTACCATGGCCAGGGACCAAGATGGTCCAGTACTGTGGGGATTTGGGGTTTGTGTAGGGTGTAAAGATAGTTGCTGCCCATGGCGACATTGATGATTGTTACAAGTGCCAAATAGAGATTCCCCCAGATAGCTACCCTCCCAATGGAAGACCATGTGGGACGCAACCCTTCGAGGGCTGCCATGATGAAGGCCGCGGTGATGATGCCGCCATGTGAGATGAAGATCTGGAAGGCATAGTAATGCGGGAAGCCATACGCACCCACCTCAGATGTGAGCAGTGGTTGGATGGCTGCCCCAATGCCTAAGAAATAAGTCATCTCGAAGATGGCATAGTTTTTCGTGACCAACATCCAAACGCTCAGCCAAACGAATAACGTGCAAAGGTGAAGGGGCAAGTTCCATTTTGGGTTCCACTGACCGGTGAAGATGAGCCAGGCCTGAAAGGCGATTTCGTTGACAGCCAATATTCCAGCCAGGGAGAAGCGGATAACCCGGCGCTGCCTCGCGTTGGGCACGCGCCGGAAATTGAGCAGTGCCAAATTGATCCCAAAGAGTACCCCCAACATCGTCAAATGAGCAGGCCCAAAAAGCACAAATGGACTGTTGGGGGAATGAGTTTCAAAGAAGTGGATCATTTGCTACTCAAATTCTTCATCGGGGTAGGTTTCGCGTGTTTCTCTATAGATCGAGAATTGCCAATTTCATTCTCTCTAGCGCTTCTGCGACCAGTGCGCGTGGTGCGCCAAAGTTGAAACGCACATGTCCATCGCCGCCCTTGCCAAACCAGGCGCCATCGTTCATCGCCACGTGAGCCTTCTCCATGAAAAAGTCACAAGGCTTACCTTCGACCTCCATTTTTCTGCAATCCAGCCAGGCCAGGTAGGTGCCTTCGGGTTTGACCATCGATACACCGGGGAGTTGCTCGTTGATGAAGTCGTACGTATAGTTCCTGTTGGATTCAAGATAGGTCAGCAACGCGTCCAACCACCCCTCACCTCGTTCATACGATGTCTGCATGGCGACTTGGCCCAGCAGATTGACCCAACCTACTAATCCCTGTTTGGCAGCTTCGTATTGCGCTCGCAGTTCGTCGTTCTCGATCACGGCGACAGAGGCTTTGAGCCCGGCGATGTTGAAGGTCTTGCTAGGGGCTAAGAGCGTGATGGTGTTGGCGGCGATCTCGGGGGACAAAGATGCGACCGGGATGTGTTGATTCCCAGGGTAGACCAGGTCATGGTGAATCTCATCGGAACAGATGATCACATTGTGGCGCAGGCATAGCTCAGCCATGGCCTCCAGTTCATCTTTGCGGAAAACGCGCCCGGTTGGGTTCTGGGGATTGCAGAGCATGAAGATGCGCGTCTTCTCATCGATGGCGGCTTCGAAATCGTCCAGGTCGAGGGTGTATTGATTGTCTTCGCCGCGGATCAGCTCATTTTCTTGCTGAACTAGTTTGACATTCTCGGCCACTTTTAGGAAAGGGCCATACGTCGGGGTCTGAACAAGCACGCCATCACCAGGCTGAGCAACCGCGTGGGCTGCGAGGTTAAATGCAGTCACCACACCAGGGATGAAAAGCACATGCTCGGGATCTACGGACCAGCCGTGGCGTCGGTCAAGCCAGGTCACAACCGCTTCTTTGAGCGCATCTTGCGGTTTGGGATAGCCGAACACGCCATGCGTCACGCGATCTCGTAAAGCTGTCATCACGGGCTCGGGGGACCGAAAATCCATATCGGCCACCCACATGGGCAGCACATCTTCAGCGTATGCGCGCCACTTGGAGCTTTCAGTGCTGCGTCGGTCGGGGAGGGTGTCGAAGTCGAAAGGCATTGAAGTTGGTTCTCCTAATGTTTTTTATTCTAAAATAAATTCTACCTCAGGATAATCAAGAGTTGGACCATCCAGCAGAGGTGAAATCTCTCCCTGTAAGTGCTGGTCGAAGAAAGCCAGGGTATAGGCGCGTAGGATTGCCAGAACGCGGTCGCCGTTCAAGGGGCCTTTGAGGCCGATGAAGCGCGCCACCGGGCTGAAAGCGGGCAAATCGCTGAAATCGAAGTGCGCGGTTCCCCCCAACACTAAATGGAGCTTGTCTCCGGATGAATTTCCCCAGAACTGTTCGAATCCGCGTTCTCTGCGCTCCCAGTCGTCACCCCAGGATTGGCTGAAAATTGCCAGAATTGGTTGGGTGATACCGGCGGAAAGCACCTCTTCCGTAACCGGGATCATATAAGGGTCCATACCGAACACCGCTGCACAGCGTGAGTCCCTGGCGCAGAACTCGATCGCCGCGCCACCACCAGTGGAGTGCCCCAGTACACCAACCTGTTCGAGGTTCAATCGACTATAGAACATTTCCAGCGGGATCCCGGAATAGTTTCCAGAGAGCCTATCCAAAATGAAGCTCAAATCTCCGGCCCATTGATCTGACAGTAGGTTGGCAATGCGTTTGAATTCGTCTGTGGGTAAATCGGCGTCAAATGGCAATGCCTGGGGGTTGTTTCCCACGAATCGATCCCCCGGGAAGACCGTCATCACTGAACCATACGTATGGTCAGGCGCGGCAATCACATACCCGTAACTGGCCAACTCTTCCATCTGGTTGGTGTTCTGCGCCCGAAATCCGTTCCAGCCATGCGAGAAGAGTAAAAATGGAAAGATTTCCTGGTCAGCAGCTAGGGGTGCATTGGTATACGCGTGACTACGAGAGTACACCAAATGATCCAGGAGGAATCTCGGTAACTCCAAATATTCAGCGATCGCCGGCCCCATGATCTCAGCAGCATCCATCCAGGGAGCGATCTCAAAATCACCTGGCAGATCCGCTGGATACCAAAACTGTACCATGATCCCCCGCGACTCATCGGGATCTTGCGAGTATAACTCTGTGCGGTCCTCATCAACAAGCATCAATGAGAAGGTCCCCACCGAAAAAGGCCCCGTCGGTGCTGGTGTTTGTGGAATGGGTAATAAGATGGGTGGGAGAAGGGCGATTCCTAAGATCAACAGCATCCCTAAGGTTTTTGCCAAGCCCCCAGGGGGACGCACTGACTCCGTTTGGGTTCCGAAGCGCCAAATGGTGTGGATACTCATCCCTAGCGTGACCGCATAGAGGGGGATCATCTGCCAGCGATATCCTTCGATGGCGATGTGCGCTACCCCAACTACGATCGCCGCGAAAAGTAGAAATCCCTTCCAACGCTCGCGCTGGAAGGAGACTAATAGAATGCGTATAGCCAACAAGGAGGCCAGTATTATCTCAAGGTTTCTCATAATTCATGACTAGTTGTCAGGATAGCGGTTCATTGAAGGAGCCGCTTTCCTGCGATCTGATGCCATTTGTACGTCACCCAAAGTTGACGAGCTCAACCTCTCCCAAGGCACTGAGTAGTTCCGCCGATTTGAGGATCACGGCTACTCCGCGAACCCCTGACCCCATGGAAATGTCATCATTAACCAGAACCGATCCATCCACCAGGATGCGTACGGGTTGCGGTAAACCGAATGGGGCTACTGCCCCCAACTCGTACCCAGTGACCGAGAGTACCTCCTCTTTGCTGGCCATGGTGATACGCGACCGACCCACATACTGGCGCAAAGATTTCCAATCGATCTGCTGGGGACCTGCCATGAGCACCATCAGATATTCTCCGCGCGAACAACGAAAGAGGAGGCTGCGCACCACTTGCGACGGCTGCTGACCACGTTCCTCGGCGGCTTGCTCCAGGGAGCGCGGCGGCTGCTGGTGTTGAAATACCCGGTGGGGGATTCCGCGTTCAGATAAAACCTGGGAAACGGGTGTAATATTTGTCATAATTGGCAAGTTAACAGTAGTCAGTAATCCGAGACCAGAAACGGACTACTGAACACTGACTACTTCCCCGCTTCTCGCAGAGTCATATAACGCCAAGACTGTCCGAACATGATTGCGCGTCTCTTCCAGACTAATGTAGTTTGGCTTACCATCGAGAATCGCAGCGTGCATATCCTCAACTTCCCCCGAAAAAAGGTCTTTCTCAGGGACAGGGATCTCTTGCGGTTCGCCATCTTTGGGATTGAAGGTCATCTTGCGGCCATTTTCAAGGTCAACAAAAGGTTTGGTCAGGAATAGACGCCCCTCAGTGCCTACGATTTCTATGAAGGTATGGAAGGGAGTTTTGAATGAGGACGAGATTTGTGCAATTGAGAGACTTGATTTCTGCGGGATTTTTGGGCTCTGAGAGTATCCCATCTGCCCGGCGAAGACCTCGTCTACGCCAGTCTCTCCCACCCTCTGGCTACCAAATACCCAGATTGGGGGTCCACCCATGATGAACTGGGCAAAGCTCAGAGGATAGACACCCACGTCCCATAGGCAGCCTCCGCCATAGTCTGGCACTAACCGCACATCCCGCGACTCTGGAAGGCGTCTTTCCGAGGGCATGGAAAAATCAAAGGCGCCGCGCAGCAGGGTGATCTCGCCCAGTTTCCCCGAATGAGCCCACTCCCCGGCGAGTTTGGTTTGCGGGTGATGGCGATACATGAAAGCCTCTGCCAGCACCGTGCTGGTCTGGTCCCTGGCAGCGATCATTGCATCGACTTCTTCCAGGGAAGTGGCGAACGGTTTTTCGCAGAGTACATGGACCCCGGTCTGCATGGCCCTAATACTCCACTCGGCGTGCAGGTGGTTAGGCAGCCCGATATAGACCGCATCCACTGCGCCAGAATCGAGCATTTCCTGGTAACTGCCAAAGGCCTGGGGAATCTCCCATTTTTGAGCATAGGCTTCGACCTTCTCTTGGCTGCGACTGGCCACCGCGACCAGATCACCACGCTGCGAAGCGCGAATGGCGGGCATGAGCGCCTGGTTAATATTGGCAGTGCTTAACAGACCCCAACGAACTTTATCCATTGATCATCTCCAATCATGCAAAATAAAACGTTGCAACGTCTAACGATCAACGCTTGTCCTAAAGCATTGAAGGGTTGCAACGCTTTTGACTATTTTACCGTATCTATTAGGGTGTGGCGTCTTTCGCGCAGCGGAAACCGATATTTAGCGAGCCACTTTTGGGATCATTGATCCGCCGGTCCGATACCCGCTGATGGTCGGCATCGTTGCCCCATGAGCCGCCGCGAACCACCGGGAATCCAGCCTCTTCAGGGCCAGTGGGGTTTTCTGTGGGCGAGCGCGCGTAATAGGCTGCATCATACCAATCACTAACCCACTCCCAGACATTGCCGGCCATGTCATACAGACCGTACCCGTTGGGGCTGTAGCTGCCGACCTGTTCTGTATCGGTATCGTTGCAATCTGCATTATCATCGAATTTGGCCCCATTTTCTGCTCCAGCCTCACAAACTGGCGCTTCATCACCCCAGGGGAAGGAGTTGCCCTCCAGTCCACCACGGGCAGCTTTCTCCCACTCAGCCTCGGTGGGCAGGCGAGCGCCACGCCATGCACAGTACTCCTGAGCCTCATACCAGGTGGCGTAGATCACGGGGTAATCGGCGTACTCTGCATTGCCGTAATAGATGCGGCGGGAATAGGAACTGGCGAAGGCGGTGGTATCGGTTGTGGGTTGGCAGGCTCCGGCTTCTAGACAAACGGCATATTGAGCGTTCGTGACTTCGAACTGGTCGATATAGAAATCGTCCAAAGTCACGGTATGGGCCGGTTGTTCGTCTTCAGCGCCGTCATCGCTGCCCATTTCGAAGGGTCCCGCAGGCACCAGGGCCATCGCCACCCCGAACTCGTCCTCGATTGTCTCGGGCGGTTCAGAGGCGTACGTGGGAGGTGAGAAATTGGAAAATGCAGAGATGAATAGGATTAGCAATCCAATCAAAATCCCTATCCCCCATAGATTTGATGATTTTGCCTTGATACTGCTTTGGTGACGATCCCCTGTCTTCGTTGGAAAGAATTTTAACTTGCTCATCATTCGCTCCTTATGGATCATTCTAACGATCGAAACAGGATAAAATCAGTCAACTTACGCATTGTTATTGTAGCATAAAAAAATCCCCCCTGAATTGGATACCGAGCTGGACTCTCCAGGAATCGCCCTGAAGGAGGTAGATTTGGGAGTATGGGGCGTGTGGAGCACGCCCCATACTCCCAAATCTGACAACTCCTACGGCGAATCCTAGAGACCCGTCGAGTCAACTACAGGGGGGATTGAGAACTCATTATCCGATTGCGTCTTTACCACCTGGCGTAATGTTCCTCAGCAAAGCCGATCAAGCCATCGATTTTGATCTCTTCACCATCATCAGCGATGACTGTTCCAGCATACCGACCAAACATCTGGTGGACTTCGCTGTCGATAACCAGCAGGTGCGTGGCTGCAAAACGATCTTTGAAGGGAGTGAACTCCAAATGAAGCCGACCTTCGTTATCTTTGAACTTCCAGGGTTTCATGAAATCTTCGGGATCATATACGAAAGTCACTTGATCGAATTTGTGGACCACGCCATCCAGAATGAGTGCGTTTTCTGTCGCTTGTGAGGTATCTCCAAAGCCGCGGCCCAGGTTTAGGCCCACCCTGCGGCCATCGAGGGTGAAACCCGAGGCGCTTGCCCACAACCAGAAGCTGCTGTACTCCCAGACCCCGCGCCCCCAATCGAGCTGCCCGAGGCATGAATCCGGCGTCAACTCCTCGTGATCGTTGCCGTACTTGATCCAGCCCTTAGCGGGCATGCAGTTGATCTTGCGGTTGTAGTAGAAACGCTTCTTGGGTATCGGGATCGTGATGGTCATAGACTCATGCTCGGGAGGGCAGTCCATGAAGATCTCCGCGCTGATGCCGCGCCCATCGTGGAAGGCAGGCCAATCGACGCTGAGCGATCGGGTTTCAGGTGAAGCGTTGAAGTGCAGCTTGACTCCCTGCCCTTCGTAGTGGCACTCGCCCTCGGTGGAGTTTCGCGATAGGGAGATGCCTTTACCTAGCGGGATGACCAAACCTTCTTCGTGCAGGTCACCACTGGTGAAATCCAGGGTGTAAACGAAGACGTTTCCGGCGTAGCCCAGGTTAGCGATGGTGGCAGAGAAAAAGCGCTTGGGGGTGAAGATGGCGTAATAATCCCAGCGCTTTGTGCGGGCGAACTGCCAGAATTTAAGGATCCGCGGATAAAAGGATAGATAATCCAGGTTGCAATCCAGGTTCTGTTGGCGCGCCCAGCCAATTTGTGCCAGGTCACCGTTGGCTGTGAGCAATGGTCCGGGTTGGGTGATTTCATTTTGCATGGTGGTCTCCTAAATCGGTGGAATGTTCAATATCGCACGTCAAACGTATGGACAAGTGATTCTTTGTCAGCACTTCTTAGGTATGCTCGGTATGCAGAAGTCTCCTCGAGCAAGGTTTTTAGGGTCATGGCGACATCGTTCAGTGCGAGACCTGGCTCTCCATCGGAACTCAAATGGTACTCTCCGCTTTCCGCACTTCGCTCTGCTCGGATGTGCCCCTTCTCGTCGAGCCAGGCCAGGCCCAGCCGCACAGTCGTTTCTCGATGCGCCATGGCTGCGGCTAAAGTAGGCAGGTGCGCCAGACCCTTTTTGGCTTTCAGGGTGTGTTTGACCAGCCCCACAAGTCTCGCTAGAAAATCTTCATGTGAGTCTAACCCTGGATCGATGTTGAAGAGGTAAATCCGTTGGGGGGATACGGCTTCAACGAGCGTTTGAAGTTCCTTGGGACCCGGCGGTGGGGTCCACAGGATCAGCGTTTCGGCAGGTGCCAGCTCCAGGCGGTCGCGCCCACCCAAACGTCGTTTGGCTTCTCCTTCTGTAAAGAGTTGGTATTTGCCATGGGATTTGAGATCATCCAGTAAAGCAAGCGGATGCGCCTCGTCGCGACAATCTACAAATTCCACAACAGGAGCTTCGCTGATTACCTCGGGCTTGGTCCCTGCGCTTTGACGGAAGTCCAGCCATTGAGCCTGGACTCGTCGCTGACCGCGGAAGGTATTCGTGCGCACGGTGTAGGCCAGATCGAAGGTTGTTTGGGGTAGTTCTTCCCCCGCGCCGCGCCACCACAGAAACTCCTGGCTGGCCCCCTCCTGGTCTTCGACCACCAGGCGTAAATGCTGGCGCGTGCGGCCAATGAGCGTATGGCTGACCAATTTGAGATCGCGGCTGGCCAGGGTCAAGATCGGATTTCCCGCCCCGAAGGGAGCCAGGCGCTCCAGGTCTTCGACCAGGTCGAGGTCCAGGTGAGATAGTGGGACATAGGCATCGATGGACAAACTGGGCTCTTCGGTCACGTCGGCGGTCAGAGCACGAATTGTGCGCGACAGCCCCTGGCGAAAATCGGGGATGTGTTGCGCATCTAGGGATATCCCGGCTGCCATAGGATGCCCGCCAAAACCCAATAGCAACTCACTTTGAGTGGCGATGGCTTCGGTGATGTGCACCCCTTCAACTGAGCGGGCGGAGCCGCGAGCGGGTTCTCCTTCTGGAGCGGAAAGGAGGATCGCTGGCTTGTTGAATCGCTCCACCAGACGGCTGGCGACGATGCCGATCACCCCGGGTGGCCATTGGGGGTGAGCCAAAACCAGTGCAGCGAAGTTCAATAACTCAGGCTCTCTCTCGATCTGAGTCAACGCAGCCTTGTAAATCTGGTCGGTGAGCAGGCGACGCTTGTCGTTGAGTCCCTCGAGCTGCGCTGCAATAACATTGGCCTGGCTTGGATCCTCTGTGGTTAGGAACTCGACGATGGGATTGGCATCCGAGAGGCGCCCCAGGGCGTTTAGCCGCGGTCCGATCGAGAAACCGATGGTTTCCTCCGTGAGCTGGTCGGGGATGATCTCAGCGGATTTATAAAGCGTCTGAAGTCCCAGCCTCTGAGTGCGGCGCAGAACGTCTAAGCCGCGCTGGAGCAGGTAGCGAGCGTCGCCGGTTTGCAGGGCCACGTCGGCGACGATGCCCAGGGCGACGAGATCAAGATAATCTTCAGACCGCAGACTGAGGGCCGAAGACCGCGGTCGGTCATCCGTCGTCTGTCGCCGATCGATGAGCTCTTCCACCAGCTTGTATGCCACCCCAACCCCCGGCAGCGTCGAGAGTGGATGTCCCTCGGGCAGCAGCTTCGAGTTGACGATGGCGTCAGCATTGGGCAATGTCGATGGCAGATCGTGGTGGTCTGTGATCACGACAGTCAGGCCGCGTGATTTGGCGAACTCTACCGCTTTATGCTCTGCGATGCCGGTGTCACAGGTCAGGAGAAGAGCCGGGAGTGGGGAGCTTTCGCTGGAGAGGCGAGCGCGCAGCTTGTCGATCTTAATGCCATGGCCTTCGGTGGCCCTCACGGGGATGTAGTAGGTCACTTGAGCGCCAAGGGCACGCAGGGCTTCGACCAACAGCGTCGTGGAGGTTTGACCGTCAACATCGAAATCGCCCCAAACTAGAATGGTTTCACCGGCTTGAATGGCGTGCTCAATCAGGTCGGCGGCTTCGATCAAGCCAGGGAGTTCACTGGCTGGAGTAGGGGTGTAATTGTCAGGGTCAAGGAAGGCGCGTGCCTCATCAAGATCTGTGATGCCGAGCTGGGCGAGCGTCCGCGCGACCAAGGGGTGCCCTCCGATGGCAGCTTGCAAAGCCTTCGGGGCTGAGGTCGAATTTGGTTCTAACCATTTTTTTTCACCGCGGAGACGCGGAGAGCGCGGAGATTTCATGTTATTGAGAGAATTATTCTGGCAAATCCAGCACCATTCGGCGAATGCCTTTTTTAAGAAGGTGATTTTGACACTAATACTCGATTTCGGCGATATCATCAAAGTCGAGTTCTAATTCGAAGCCCTCCGCCTCGCTGAGATCATCAATTTCATTGAGCGGTCCTGCTTCGACACCGCGGTTGCATAGCGAGCGATAGACACAGAAACGACAGCGGCGTTCGTCCTCCGTCAGAGGCGCGTCTTCTGCGCCCATTTTCTGGATTTCTTTGATCAGGCTAGTGAGATAGGCCTCATCCTCGTCGAACTGTTTCTGGCTGTAAGGGAAACGTGCTGGTTGGTCAGGGAAATCAGTGTACCAGTAAATCATCTCGATTTGATCGGGATTGATATGTTTTCCCTCATTGAATTGCGCGCCAGCTTTGGCCAAGAGATAGGGATAAACGCGCGTTTGCAAGCGGTGGGTTAACCACTCCCGCTTGGGTTGTTTGCGCGAGGTTTTCCAGTCGTAGATGGTAGCATTTAGACCCTTAGGGTCTTTCACCTCATCTTGGTTTTCAATTTTATTTTCCGAGACCCTAAGGGTCTTCAGAATAAGCAAGTCATACTTGGCCATGATGCGGAAATTGCCCAGTGGGGCGGAAAGACTGATTTCAGGCAAGGTGTTAAGACTTGCAATTTCACCAAAGTCCATGGTTGTGAAATTCGCCCACCACTTGCTCAGAACTTCATCCCCTTCAACTTGGCGGGCAATCTTCTCAGCTGATACGCCGATCCAATATTGGTGTGTCATTTGGTGAAACTGCGAACCGCGCTGCATAACGATCTCATTATCCATGGCAGGCCCTGCCTCGATTGCTGGCCAGGCGCGCTGCTGGATAAAACGTAGCTGGAAGCGACGTTGGCAATCAACGTAGTCTTGCAGGGAACTTTGACTAAATTGGAAACTATTAGGTAATGACATCAAAGACCTCAAAAATTTGCCAACTTCTACGGTGATTCCTAGAAGGCTGCTGTAATGCCTCGCGCCTTCGCGGTTTATTTGTCATCGATGATTCCAATAGGTTTGCAGAGCCACCAAAGGAATCGCGGGTTGCAAATTTCCCTTGCGCCCAGTATTCCAGGTGATGATCAGTTCTTTCTTGGCGCGGGTGATTCCGACATAGAGCAGTCGCAAGCGCTCGCGTACGTACTCCATGCGTGCTTCATACGTCGGCCGGCCTTCCGCGTACCACTCATAGACGTCATCCGTAAATGCTGCTTCCAACTGGGCCAGAGTCTCGGCTTCCAAGTTCAGGTTGTCACGGATGAACCACTTCTCAGGGATGTAGCTGTCATACTCCATGCCAGATGGAAAATCATAATTGTTGGCCGACATCAAATAAACCCGATCCCACTCCAATCCCTTGGCTTTATGGATGGTGGCGATGACCACTTTGCCCTTATGTTTTTCGGGATCGAACCCGGAGTCATCTTCGCTGAAACCCAGGAATCGGCGCTCATTTTTGGCGATCACGGCTAATTCGCCAGTAAGTTTGGGTAGATGCCAATCGGGGTGCAAATTGCGCACGCGTCGCAGCAGCACGGCCAGTTTATGCGAGATGGCCAGATCGTTGGGTCTGGTGAACAATTCTTGAGATAAAGTCAGGATCATCTGGTCGATGGGCAGCTCGATGGTTTTCAGCCATCGTGACAGGACGAGTCGAAATTCTTCGAGTTGATCCAATTCCTCCGGGGAGATGTCCTGCTCTCTGACATCATCCAGCCAATCGCGCTCTGGACCTGGGTGCAAGAAATCCTCGACGTGTTGGCAGTTCCCCAACATCTTGGCTGTATCCTCGACTCGTTCCCAAAGCTCTGAGTCAGCGCGATCATCTCTGCGCCAGACGCGATAAACCCGAGCCAATTTGCGTGCTGACCCTGGATCTGCGAGATATTGGAGAATGTTGCCCAACGCCCCAGCGGTGAAGCGCGTAGAGCTCGAGCTGCGCAGCAGACCGTCAACGGTTTCGATCTTGCGGCTGCGTAGTTCGTCATTGAGGGCGAAGCCACGCGTGTTGCGCGGGGCCAGCACGGCGACGGTCTCGTCTGGATGCTCTTCCAACCAGCGTTCTACGGAGTCGGCCACAGCCTTGAGTTCTCCGTCAGGAGAGAATTTGGTGTCCACCAGGCGGATGGCATCGGGGGCATCCGACGGGTTGGGCTGAGGGTCTCCCTCCGGGGTTGGCTCGATATAGGGAACATCCAAAGCGTCGCGCACCTCTAAAATAGGGTGCTCTCCTTGAGTCCAATCGATCAAATAATTGGCTAGCTCGATCACGCTCAAGGTGGACCGCCCTGAATTGGGTAATTCGCGAGGGTGATCAGCCTGGGCCATGAACTGGCGCAAATATTTGGGATCGGCAGTCGTGAACGTTTCATAGATGGCCTGGTTGGGGTCGCCGACTCGTACCCAATTGCCAGATTCGCCTGCTAGCAGGCGTAAGATCTTCTCCTGCAAACGGCTGCTATCTTGTGCTTCGTCTTCTAAAATGAAAGGCCACATCTCTCGTAGGCGTAACAGTAAATCGTCATCGGTGGTTAGGGCTGCCAATGCCAATCGAATCAGATCATCGAAATCTACGGCCCCACGATAGGCCAGCGAGCGTTGGTATTCCGTGAACATCCACAGGCCCATTTCGGCCAAGGGTAGAGGGAGGGCTAAATCATCAAGGCGGCTTTGCAGTGCATCGGGCATCAGTTGCATGTCTTTGGCGGTGCGAATGAAACTCAATGCGATGTTTTTAACTAAGTTGGGGAGTTGATCTCGCCGCACCCAGTCACGGCGGCCTTCGTCCAATTCCGGATTGAGATAATCATCGATCACAGTGGGATTGGCTCGCAGCCAGGTGTTGGCGACTTCATCGCGGATGGCATTGGCCTCGCGCTCGTCTATGATCTGGAAGTTCGAGTCCAAACCAATCAGTTCTGGGCGTTCGCGCACGATGTCGTGGGCTAATCCGTGAAGGGTTCGGACGCGGTAGTACGGCAGCAGCGGGCGTTGCTCCTGGTCTCGCAAAAAGCCCTCGATGCGAGCAGCAAAATGATCCACTGCGGAGTTGGTCAGCGTGACGATGAGTATCTCCTGGTTCTCCGTCAGCGAACCTTCCATGATGATCTGAGCTGCAAGAGCCGACAGGGTCCAGGTTTTGCCGCTGCCGGGCACGGCGGAGATTCCCATAGTGCCGCCGGGATATTTGAGGACTGCTTGTTGCGCTGGGCGGGGGATGAAGTCGGTCATTAGTAGTTAGTAGTCAGTGAACAGTAATCAGTTAAGGAGTTTCGCACTTGAAGCCATTTTTTCGCTGAATTGCGTAAATCCTACAGTTAATAGTTGTCGGTTGTTAGTGGCTAAGTTCAATATTGTTTGATGGCTGCTTCAGAAAGTAAGCATTTTTGCGAATGTATAGAACTTGATCTCTTTGAAAACCGGATGAGATGTGATGATGGCTTCCTTGACGACGGTGTAGCCATATTTATGGTAAAAAGGCACGGCTTTGTGGTTGCGGCTGGATGTTTCCAGGTGTATTCCTTCGACGCCAAACTCTGTCATATGTTTTTCGAAATGTTTCAGCAGGAGAGTGCCAATTCCAGCGCGATGATATTCGGGTAGCACATTGATGTGCAAATGTGCTGGGTAGCGGGTATGGATTTTCGCAGTGATTTCTGGATTTGAGCGCATTTCGGTCAGCACCTTGCCAAGTTTCAAGAGAGTAACGAAAGTCTTGGAATGTCGCCACATTGTAACCAGCATTGTTCTCAG
>CAYTKR010000129.1:0-14985 GCA_964438295.1 uncultured Anaerolineales bacterium | reverse complement strand
CGCAGGTTGCTGAAGTCAAGCCCCTTTCGCAGGGGGCGCTTGAGCCGGTCTAGCATACGGTCTATATCTTCCCCGCCGAGTTCTCCATCGATCAAATGCCAGCTCGATGTAGCTGGGTTCCAATACTCGGTGACCCAATGGTCGCCGCGATATGGTGGTTGGGGGCTGTAGTCGATATATGCGCCAAATCCAGCTCGAGTGCGCGCCGCGTAGCCTTTGTGCCGCAGGATAGACGTCATAAAAACAGCGAAGTCGCGACAATAGCCGATCTGCTGCTGCTTGACATCTCGCGGGCGGGTCAGCGAGGAGGGGTCCAATTCAATGATTCTTGCCAGGCGCTGCCGCATGGTTCGCAAGAACTGCTCCCGGCGCTGTGTACTGGTGGGGCCGTATTGATCACGAGCATCGTGCGCGTGGAGTAGTACACCGTTGATGATCTCGAAGAGTTGTTGAAAATCATCCGGCAGATCATCGTAAAGATAAGCATATTCTCCTGGATCAGTCATCGGGCTGTGGGTTTGGTAAAAAGATAAGGTGTCAGTCATGATTCTTATTCCTCCGTAATTTCGAATCCATACTGGCGGTACAACTGGAAGGCTGCCATGTTCACATCGGTATTCAGTGTTATGGTTTCATTCCCTCGGGCAGCAACTTCATTCATGGCATAGCTCAGCATAAATTTCCCTATTCCCTGGTGTTGGTGATTGGGGTGAACGCACATGCAGCTGATGTGGCAATTTCCCTGGCCGAGGGGCAGGATGTAAGTAAACCCAATGATGTCACCATTCTTCAGGATCACGGATGATCCTGGTTCATTTCGGGCTACATCGAGGCTAAGGGTATCGAAGTATTGGCGGCGTTCCGTTTCGCTTTGCTCAAAGAAGAATTGGGCGTCGCCCTTCTCAAAGGCTGAGTAGTAGCAAAGATAGAGTTCTTCAGCGACATGACTTCATAGCTGTCAGAAAGGTCGTTCTCAATCTGGGGTTGTTTTGAGAGATGGCAGATCATCTCAACGTATATAATTTCTGGCATGCGAGCCTCCTTCAGAGTTTGGAGGAAGGCGATTCTTGCCAGGAACCGCCTTCCTGATACTCAATTTATCGTTGAGTTGATCTCCTGGATATCAATTTGGCCAGCTTTGTTGTGCCCATTACGTTTGTAAAGGTCAGGCTGGCTGAAGGTATAGGTGCGTGTAAACGAGACCGAGATGATTAGGTCTCCGTTCTTCTCTTCGGGTTTGGTGATCTCCACCAAGAACTCCTCGTCGATATGGGAAAGATGGTCGTTCGTTATCACAAGCCTTCTCCGTTTGGCAATATAACTGGTTCAAAAAACTGCTTGGGGTGGTCTCTGACTGAGTCAAACACGGTCGCGAGACTAATTGAGCGATCATAAAATAAGAGTGTATTAGAACTTTAGGTCATGGAATCACCCCCTTTATGGACACACCCTGGTCAAGACGTCGTCTGACCAGGGTGTGTTTAATAGTTTTAAATCAAAAGCCCCGGTTTTGCATTTTCCAAATTTCAAAACCGGGGCTAATTTATTTTCGCTTTTAGTTAGTTCATTTGAACCTGCGAAGTCATTAGCGAGAAGTTGGTGTCGCCACCTATGTCTCAAGGGGCACACTCCGGGTGCTGTGTGTCATAGTAAAGTGATTCTACCGTTCAAGGGCACATCAGTCAATGGTGATTCGTCAATTTTGCTTCACGCCGATGGTGAACTCCTGACCTTCGACTTTATGGGTATCCACGAAGGCTTCACTGGGTGGTTCTCCAGCGAGCAGCTCCGTGGTCAGGGTTTCTGCCTGGATGTAGTCGCCCCAGGTTTGGAATACTTCAGCCAGCTCTCCTTCAGCGACATACCAGGTGGTGATACGGTCTTCGATGTTGAAGTCGGCGTTCTTGCGCTGAGCTTGCACTCGACGCACGATCTCACGAGCCAGCCCCTCAGCTTTCAGTTCAGGGGTCAGAGCTGTGTCGATGGCCACTGTGAGCAGCTTGTCCTCGGCAGTGGCCAGACCCTCGGCACCCTCGGCGTTGACCAGGACTTCATCGGCGGTCAATTCGATGGCATTTCCGTTCATTTCGATGGCAACCGCTTCTTCTGCAGCGACTTTGGCAGCCACATCTGATGGATCCAGGGCGGAAAGGGCGGCGCGCACCTTGGGAAAATCTGCGCCGAACTTAGGGCCTAGCAATTTATTGTTGGGCAGCACTTTATAGCTGACTAAGGCCTCGGCATTTTCAACGAACTCGAAGCCTTTGACATTCAACTCATCGGATACAATCTCGACCAACTCATCGGACAGTTCGGCCCAGCCCTCTTTGACATATACCATGACCTTGGATAGCGGCTGGCGAACTTTGATTCCGGCATTGCTGCGAGCGCTCAAGCCCAGACTGGCGGTTCGGCGGGCGAGTTCCATCTGCTCGACCAGCTTCTCATCGATGACGCTTGCGTCAGCCTCGGGCCAGTCGGTTTGGTGAACGCTTTCATGAGATTCATTGAAGACGCCACACACCAGATTCTGGTACATTACTTCGGTCACAAAGGGGATGAACGGAGCCAGCAGGCGCATTAGCTTGACCATGGTGTGATAGAAGGTAGCGTAGGCGGTGTCTTTGTCAGAATCCTGCTCGGATTTCCAGAAGCGACGGCGCGAGCGACGCACGTACCAGTTGCTCAGATCATCCACCAGGGTCTCTATTGCCTGGGTGGCGACATAGGCATCGGAGTTATTCAATGCATCCGTGACACGCTCCACGACCTGGTTGAGACGTGCTAGGATCCACCTGTCCAGCGGTGATTCGCATTGGGGGGCAAGGCCCTCTGGGGTTCCAGGGTCGAACGTCCCTGCCATTGGAGTCCAGCCATCCAAACTGGCATAGGTAGTCAAGAAGGAATACAGATTCCACAACGGGATGATAAATCGTCGCCGAGTTTCCTCGGCGCGGTTATAACCGAAAAGCAGGTTGTTCTCGGGTTTGTGAGCGCAGTACAGCCAGCGCATGGTGTCCACGCCCATTTTGTCAGCGGCCTCATTGAACTCGATGGCGTTGCCCCAGGATTTGTGCATCTCGCGGCCATCCTCGGCGTACAAACTGGCGTAGCCGAAATTCTCTAAGAAGGAGGGTGTGCCGTCCAGCACGGTGCCCATGGTCAGCATGCTGTAGAACCAGTTGCGGAACTGGCCTGGGAAGGATTCACTGATCCAGTGAGCGGGGTACCATTTACGCCAGTAGTCGGGGTCATCGCGAAAACCCAGGGTGCTGAAGCTGACGATGCCGGCATCCAGCCAGGGATTACCGACATCCGGGATGCGACTCATCACGCCATCACAATGGGTACAGCTGATTTTGATGGCGTCGATGAAAGGCCTATGAGGGGTGTGTCCATCGAAGACATCCCAACCTTCGATGGCGCGCTCTTTGAGTTCATGATCATCGCCAATGACATGATAGTGGCCGCAGTCGTCGCAAACCCAAATGGGCAGTGCCAGGCCCCAATAGCGTTTTTTGGAGATCATCCAATCATGCATATTGCGCAGCCAATCCAGCTCGCGCTTGTGACCGAACTCAGGAATCCAGCGGATCTGATCAACCACGTCCATGATCTGGTAGCGTAAGGATTCTTCCTTCTCCTCTGTGGTGACCTCCACGCGAGGTTTGTCATAGAGCTCGCCCATGCTGATGAACCACTCATCTACCAGGCGGAAAACCAATTCGGTGCTGCAGCGCCAGCAAGTGGGATAGCGGTGGGTATAGGGTTCGACATGGTATAGAATGCCCTTCTTTTCTAGGTCTTCGAAGATGGGAGTGGCTACTTCGGAGACATGCATGTCAGTCAGCCAGCCAAAGCCCTCGACGACGATACCTTCGTCTTCGATGGGCGCGAGCAGGGGGAATTTGTACTCTTTACCCAGTTCGAAGTCTTCAGCACCGCAACCTGGGGCAATGTGCACGATGCCGGTGCCTTCGGTCTCTCCGACCTCATCCCACAAGATGACCTGATGGGTTTCGGCGGCAGTGGCAGTGATGCCTTCGATGAGCTCACTAAGTTCTGTCACTCCACCAGGGGTGTTAGCGGCAGGGAGATCGTCGAAGGGACCATTATAAGTCCAGCCTTCCATCTCGGCGCCCTTAAGTTCTTCCAGGACTTGGTACTCACCGCGCAGGATATGCAGGGTGCCTTTGGAAAGATACAGGATATGGTCACCATTTTTCACCTTGACGTAATCCAATTCTGGCCCAACGGCAGCGGCGACGTTGCTGGTTAATGTCCAGGGTGTAGTGGTCCAAACTAAGAGTGATTCAGGTAGACCCGATTCAGGATCAGTCTTCGGTCCTCCGTCTTCCGTTCGGAGCGGAAAACGAAGTGTGACGCTCCTATGAGTCAATTCCATATACCCATCGGTGACAATCTCGTGCTGGCTGATACCAGTAGCGCAGCGCGGGCACCAGGGCATCACATCGGCACCGCGATAAAGCCATCCATTTTCCCAACTTTTCTTGATCATCTTCCAGATCATGAAGTTGTTTTCGTTAGAGAAAGTGAAATAGCTGCCGCCCAGCTGTGCGAGTCCAAGCTGACCAACCACTTGCTCGACGGTATCGGTGACAGTTTTCCCATTTGGCCCGGTGAAAGTGATCTCTTGCATAGGGTCATCGAGCAGCTTGTCAGCCAGCATATTGAGTTTCTCGGGGTCGTTCCATTCCATCCAATACCCCAGACGGATCGATTGATCGGTCTGCACTCCAGCGTAGCGCAACACGCGTGCTTTGCATTCCTTGACGAACTCAGCCAGGCCATATTCCTCAATATCCATCTTGGATTTGAAGCCTTTTTCCTTCTCGACCTCGACCTCGACCCAGAGCCCTTGACAATCAAAGCCATTTTGGTAGCGTAGTTCGCGGCCGCGCATGGTCCAATAGCGGTTGTAGAGATCCTTGTAGGTGCGGCCCCAGCCATGGTGCACACCCATGGGGTTGTTCGCCGTAATCGGGCCGTCAATGAACGACCAGTGCGGCTTGCCTTTACGAAGGATGCGAGATTTCTCGAAGGATTTGTTTTCCTTCCAGAAATTCAAGGTTTCGTGCTCTTGAGCAACAAAATCGACTTTATTGGGGACTTGTTTGAAGGACATATTTCACTCCGGTAATCAGTCTTCTGTGATCAGTATTGATCATCTTCCCCAGCACAGGAGTGCTGGGGTGGCGAACGGGCGATAGGAATACGCCCGTTCGCGCAAAACAAAAACTCTCGTCCACACTGGGACGAGAGCAACAAAGGCTCACGCGGTACCACCCGAATTCCTGTCTTGCGACAAGCTCTCAACTGGATACGTCGAAGGGTTCTATCGATTATATCCGCACCTTGGTAACGGGGGTAAATCCGGATCCCCTACTCGCTCACACTCGTGTGCTTTCAGTTCACAGCTCCGGAAGGATTTTGGGCCTGCTGGTGCTGCCCTGGCTCGCACTCTCCCAGGTTCGCTGCCAGCCCTACGTGTCGTGGACACTCGCAGGCTTACTCGTTTCCATCAAAGCTTTTGTTTGGGTTGTGATGTTGGGCGTGATTATGCCATACTATTTTTTTAAGGTCAACGGCTTGATTACTAATTTACTGATTGACCTACGGACGATTTGTCATTGCGAGCGCGTCAGAGACGGGCCTACGGCCAGCCGTGGCAGCCTCAATCGTTGTCTGAGATTGCTTCGCCCCCTAGGGGGGACTTGCAATGACAGACTAGAAAAAATTGTTTCTAATTTTTGTCCGAGCTTTTTCCTCAACTTGTGCTTGATTATTGTTTCTCCAGGAGTTGTTGAAGTAGAGTTCCTCATTTGGGTACTTTCTGGGGGAAATCCCCAAGCATGCGTTTCAGCTTCGGGGGGGAATTATATTAAAATACCACTGTTTGTGCCATTCCGAACCCAGATAGGGTGAGGAATCCCTGAGATTGCCGAATTCGAATTTCAAATTGTTGATTAGGGATTCATCACTCCGCAAAGCTCCGTTCGGAATGATAAATTGCCTGGCTGTTTATCTATTTCATGGAACTATGGCATAATAATGTCAGGTTGATGCAGAAGAATGACGTTTAAAGGAGCGCATATGCACGCGACGGTAGAGAATATCCACTGGTTGGGACATGCCAGTTTCCGGATTGAAGCTGATGATCTGGTGGTCTATATTGATCCCTGGCAGTTAGGCCACAGCCCCCAGGCTGATCTCATTCTGATAACCCACGATCACCAAGATCACTGCTCTCCCGAGGATGTGGCAAAGATCCAAAACGAGGCTACAGTAATCGTTACGATCAAGGCTGCTGCAGAAAAGCTCGAGGGGCAGATCGAGATCATGAAGCCGGGTGACAACTTGAATGTCAAAGGTGTTTCCATTGAAACCGTTCCAGCATATAACCTGACCAAGTTCCGCAGCCCTGGCAAGCCCTTCCATCCTAAGGAGGCTGGACATGTTGGCTTCATTATTACCCTGGGTGGGCAGCGCATCTATCACACAGGCGATGCCGACGTGATCCCGGAAATGGAGTCTGTTCAGGCCGATATCGCGCTGCTACCTGTCAGTGGCACCTATGTGATGACCGCTGAAGAAGCTGTTCAGGCTGCGGAGATCATCCAACCGAAGGTTGCCATACCCATGCACATTGGGCGTGGGATCGGCTCCATGGATGCTGCTGAGATATTCAAAGCAGATGCCCCGGTTTCGGTAGAGATCCTTAGCATAGCGACATAGCGCTTACCAATCACCCCAGACCCTGGTCAGATTTGACTGGGGTCTTTTTCCTGTAGAACCATTCTCAAGCATGTTTGACCAGATTTCTAGAAACTGTAGAAGTAACCCCTGATTCTCGAAGCTCCCACGAAGGTTGTATAGAGCCGTATGGCTTCGTTATTGACCCTTTGTGAGGAGGCGATATAATCAACTGCTGGATATTCCATTCCAAATAATTGATACAGGAGGCATTGCAGTGGCACTTCCGAATTACGCTTATTTCAGGGGCAAGATCGTTCCATACTCTGAAGCTAAAGTTGGTGTACTCACCCATGCCTTGAACTATGGCACCGGAGCGTTTGCTGGGATGCGAGGGTATTGGAACCCTGATGATCAGCAACTCTATTTATTCCGCCCTTTCGATCACTTCCGCCGATTGCTGAATTCAGCTAAGATCCTTTGTATGGAGTTTGATCACACTCCTGAGAGTCTCATCGATGTGGTCAAAGAGTTGTTATTAAAAGAAAATTACCAGGAAGATGTGTATATTCGCCCTTTGATCTTCAAATCAGATGAGATGATCGGCGTAAAATTGCATGACTTGACCGATGAACTCAGTATTGTCGCCATCCCATTTGGATTATACGTAGCGAAAGACACCAACGCGCATGTAACGATTTCGTCTTGGCGGCGAGTGGATGATAATGTCATCCCAGCGCGCGGTAAGATCACCGGGGCGTATGCCAACTCAGCCCTGATCAAAACTGATGCTGTTCGGGCTGGGTTTGATGAGGCTTTGGTGCTCACCCAAGGGGGTCATGTCTCCGAGGGGAGTGCAATGAATATCTTCATGGTACGAGACGGAGTGCTGGTCACGCCCCCTCTCACCGAGAATGTGCTGGAAGGTATCACACGGCGTTCATCCTTAGAAATCGCCGCTCGTGAGCTGGATATCCCCATCGAAGAGCGTCTTATCGACCGCACCGAAGTGTACCTTTGCGATGAGCTCTTCTTTACCGGGACAGCGGCTCAGATCACTGCTATCACGAGGGTCGATCATCGCCCTGTCGGAAAAGGCGTGATGGGGCCAATCACCACTCGACTGCGAGAACTGTTCAACGATGTAGTGCGCGGCAAAAAAACGGGCTACGAAGATTGGATCGTCCCAGTTTACTAAAAAAAACAACCCCGGATGAATTCAGATAGACACAGATAGGAAATTGTTACTATTCGTGTCTATCTTATTGATCTGTGGTTTATGAATTCGAAAAAATATGAGTTTATGATATTCCCTTAACGTTGGAAGACTTTTTGGGGAACAGGATCGGAATCATAGCACTTCCCAGGTCGTTGCGCACATAGCAATCAGCAAACATCTTCTCGATTTCCCAGAAATCGTTATACCCAAATAGAATGCGCAGGAACGTCAGGTCGGGAAAGAGCACGTCGCCGTCGTTGAAGTTCTTGGGGGTGTAGGTTTCTGCGCCTTTGAGCAGCCCTTTTACGAACACCAGTTTCAATCCCGAGCGGAAGAAATTCAACTTCAACTCACCACTGTGCCCAACTAGCGCTGAATTGGCCAGGCGCTCTTCCAACACCGGGCTAATATGTCTGATGAAGTCTGGGATGTCGGGCACGCGCACATAATAGGCATAGGGATCACGAATACGGGGCAAGCGATCACTGATAGCCTGATACACGGGGTGCTCTATGCCCATCCACATGGCAAAAGCTTCGAATTCTTGTTCCTCTTTTTGTGCAGCGTACGCTTCTCCCTCTATCTTGAGATATCGCAGTACACTGGGTGAGACCTCTAGCCAGGATACCCCGGCTTTGAGTTCGTAGATCAGCACCGTCAATGTTGGCCCCCACAGGAAGGGCGGGTGGGCCAGGAAGCCTACAGATCTTCCATCTTCGCTTTCTATGACGCGTATCGCCAGGCGGTTGACATTGTTTTCACTTCTTCCGGTTAATTCGTAGCGCCAGAGATCCTCGTCTAGGCAACTGCTGATCAGATAGCGTTTCGTATTTGCGTTGTATATCTCGCTGATAAAGGCCGCGTCATCTTCTTGTGCCTCACGAATAAGGAAAGCTTCATTTTCGTCTTTAGCCAGCTTGGGGATGTGTGGGAGATAGCCAACCCGGCCGCCATCCAGCGCCAGGCCCATTTCATAACCAAATTGGCGGTAATAGTTGGGAATTCCCGTAATAATCTGGACCTTTTGGCCACGCTCTGCGCTCCATTGGTGGACGACGTCGAACTGGGCGCGCACCAGGCCGCGCCTGCGGTACTCTGGGTCCGTGCCGACCAGCTCGGGGCGGCCAACACCAAACTCGATTCCGGCGTAGCGCCAGGTTTGGGGGATTAAGTTCATCGAAGAGACGATCTCACCGCTGGCTGGATCTTCGACGATCGTAAAGTCGTCCATGCCAGTGGTGGGGTGTGGTTTCGTCAGTAAATCCCGCACCCAAGCGCCAACTTTCTCATCGGGCTCCTCTGGACCGGCCTCGCTATGAATTCTGGCATTGAAGGCTACCAGGGCTTCAATATCCATTGATGAAGCGTGACGAAGGATCAGGCCGTTTCCTAAATCTTTGATGATCTTCATATCAGTCATTGTGGGTTTTTGAGTCGATTGTATGTGTTCCACCGTAGAGCGGTTAGAACACATTGGATTGGTTATTTATTGATATTGATCTCAATCCCGTGTCGTTCGAGGGCGCGCAGGGCGTTGGCAATGTTTTTGGTTTCTCCGATCTGCGCGTACAGATTCTTGAAGATCGCTTCGACTTCTTTAGGGTATGAGGCCGCCCATGCGCCAGACAGCGTGCGGGTGATCACCCATTCATTCGGGTGTCGATCTGTGCTCCAATCTGCAAGCATAGCCAAGATTGAATACGCGTTTTCCATTTGGGCGATGGCTCGTAAGGCGTTAACAAGGGCTGCGCGTACATCACGGTCTTGATCAGCTTTGAGTGGCTCTAGCAGTGTTCTGACCAACTCACCCTCCTTCTGTACTAGGGATGGCAAGGCAATCAGTGCTGTGGCGCGCACTTTAGGCGATGAGTCTCCCATCCAGCTCTCCAAAAGGATGAGCACTCGCTCAGGTTCGGCCTCCCCCACTGCTCTTAAAGTCTCTCCAAGAGCAGTTCGCACCTCGGGGCGGTGATCTTTTGCCAGGGCCAGGAGTGCGCTCTGGTCTACGTCTTCTCTAGAACAAAACCGTTGCGCCAATGCGACCGCGCTAATGGCGCGGTGCGTGGTAAGTTGATCTTCTGAGAGAACCAAGAGTTGGTCTGGAGTAAGGTGTGAAAGGATCTCGCCTGCTGGGCGGATGAGTTGATCGAGATGACCTGCGCTCAAGCGATCGTTGGCTGCGACGATGGGTAGCGCACGCAGCTCATCGAGGGCGATTGCGACCGCCTCGGATTGTCCCAGGCGAACAGCTGCTTTGAGATTCCCAAGCAGTTCACGAATAAGGGATTTATTCATTGTCTGGAGCAATCGCTAGGGAGCGATGAGCGCTTCGATGGCGTTCTGGGCGGCTGTAGCAGGGTCGGTTTGCTCTTTGAGCACATCGAGAGCGCTTTTCTCTAGCAGCGGCCCCAGGGATTGAATGATCTCTGTTGAAGGGGCTAACTGGGCTGTCTGGGCAACCTGACTGAGAATTTCGTACAGCGGGGTATTTTCCCAGGCAGCCAAAGCGCTGGGACGAGGTGGCAATAACCCTTCTAGCGCATTCCAGTCCGCGAGATACTCGCCTGTGGTCAGAAATTCAGCCAATTGCGCGGCCAACACCTGGCGCTGAGGATCAGGGCTGACTAAGGCCCATACCCAGCCAGTAGCTGTTGTGGAGGGAATGCCATCTGCGGTCGGAATTGTGGACGCCAGGGCATCCGCAGGCGGGGTTTGCAGAAAGCGCGATAGCCAAGTAATCGACATATTGGCCTGGCCTTCTTCATAAGCAGCCCAGGACTGATCGTCGGTTTCGAACTGGGTCAGCCAAAAGGGCATCAGGCCGCTTTGGCTGGCTTGGTAGTAGAAGGTCAGCACACTGGTAAGGGGCGTCATATCCATGATGGGCTGGCCTGCCTCGTCAAGGACAGGTCCGCCGGAGGCCTGGTAAAGAGTCAGAGTCAGCAAGCTTTGGGGGTCTGCAGCCGGGAAGGAGAGCGGTTCTGTAATCAGCAGCGCTGATTCCCAATCAGTGGGCGGTACTTCAATGAATTCTGGACGATAGACCATGATCAACGCATCCCCGGCAAAAGGCAGCCCGAAAATGGTGTTTTGAACATGGGAAATCTGCCGCGCGAAATCGTACCAGTCAGTGTTATCCATGGTATCGGTCAAACCATCATAGGGGTGCAGCAGGCCTTTGGCGACCGCGCTCTGCAAATTTTCATAGGGCAAGGATACCAGGTCAGGGAGCGCAAGGGGGGCGGCCGCGCTGGCTGTTATTAGAGTGTCCTCAATGCCCCCCGGCCCGGTGACATCCTTGACGCGCGTTTCAATGCGTACCTCGCTGCGGCGAGTGGAAAATTCCTCCAGCCTGGCATTGAAGGCCCTACTGGCTGCGCTGCCGTTCTCGGGATCAAACTGAGGTGGCAGCCAAATGGTGAGTGTCAGGGACCCTGCGGCAGGAGTTCCGATCTCTTCGGTGAGAACCGGAGCAAGAGTTGGGGATGGAGTTCCGGTTGGTTCTGCATCCACAAGCTGAGTAGTTGTATCCTCGACAGGGGGCACGCACCCACTGATGAGCAGGGCGGTGGAGCAAAGAACTGCAAGCCCCAACCATATTTTGAAAAATTGTCGCATAGACATGGTTTCTTACTCTAATTCGATTGGATCTTTCAGTAATGCCAGGAGCAGGCTCAAAGCGTTCTCTACATCATTGCAATCGACCATTTCTGATGGGCTGTGGACGTACCGGCAAGGGATCGAAAGACAGCCAGCAGGCACCCCAGAGCGGGTGAGTTGGATGGCGCGGGCATCGGTTCCACCGCGTTCCAAGACCTCAAGTTGATAAGGAATTTTGGCTTTTTGAGCAGTGCGCACCATCCAATCTACGACTCGGGGGTCGGAGATCATGCCTGAATCTTTGACTTTGATAGCGGGTCCCGCTCCCAAGGAAACTTCCATGGTGATGCCTTTAGGGGTGTCACCGGTTCGAGTGACGTCGAGGGCTAACCCCACTTCAGGGTCAACTCCGAACGCTGCCGTAGTGGCGCCTCGCACGCCGACCTCCTCTTGCACACTGAAGACGAAGTAGATTTCATGCGGAGTGCGCTTGAGTTTTTTTATGGCTTCGATCAAAATGGCCACGCTAATGCGGTCGTCCATAGCCTTGGAGACCAGGCGATTGCCCATTTCGGTCAGCGGGCGAGCGAATACGGCTACATCCCCAACATTGATGGAACAATCTTTTTGGCTGCTGGCGCCGATATCGACATACATTTTGCTCAGAGGCGGCACTTTGTAGCTGCTCTCGATCTTCTCTGTGCCGATCACCCCTGGAGTGCCATCTAGGAAACGCACGCGGCTCCCCGGGGTGTAACGCGGAAAGACGCCGCCAATGTTTGTGAAACGGATGAAGCCGTTTTCGTCGATGTGGGTGGCGATCACGCCGATCTCGTCCATATGGGCGGCCAGCATGATACGTTTGCCATTTTCTGCCTTCGAGCCTTTGCGGGCGATCAGATTGCCGAGGTTGTCGACGCGGATTTCGTCTGCATGATCCTCGATCTCTGCCTGGATAACCTGACGGATCTGGTTTTCGTGCCCCGGCGGACCGGGGGTTTGGGTTAGTTCTTCGATGAGTTCTTTCATTAAGTTTCCTAATATATATCGCGAATGATTTCGAATTGTACAAATTACACGCATAGAACCTGTAACCGTTCAGCCAAGGAACGAGTATACCCTCGAAAGGGTGTGCGAAGGGGACTGCGCCCCTTCGCACACCCTTTTGAGGTAGATAACTTGTAAGTATTCCAAATTCGTGATCAATCTTTGATAGCAAGCAAATCTGCTGATATTCTGCTTAGAGACGCATGGAGCAATCTTAAGGTATTGCGCCAATCATCGATCCTGGCTATCGCTGCGGCAGTGTGGATGTAACGTGCAGGGACGGAGACCGAGACGACGGGAACGCCTGCGCGCGAGCGTTGGATAGCCCCGGCATCGGTGCCACCGCCGCCGGGCTGGCGAAATTGGTAAGGGATCCCCTGCGCTTCGGCAGTTTCCTGTAAATAGTGGATCAAGCGCGGGTCCGAGAGAGTAGCGCCATCGGCGACGTAGATTGCCGGACCAGCGCCTAATTTGGTGTTATAGCGTACGTTTTCTTCTCCATCCCAAGTGGGTAGATCCATTGCCGGCGTGCTGTCCAAAGCCATGGCAAGATCAGGTTCTAAGGCGTAGGCGGCGACTTTCGCACCGCGCAAGCCGACCTCTTCTTGCACTGTGAAAGCAGCCAATAGGTCAATATTTGCTGGAGCGTGTTTGATTAATTCGATTAAGGTGACCACTCCAATGCGGTCATCTATCGCTTTGGCGCGCAGGCTGCTTCCTATGCGCCGGAATGAAGTTGCAAAGGTTGCCCGATCGCCAACTTTTACTTTCTTCCCGTTTTCGGGTCCTACATCGATACGCAAAGCGTCCACGGAAATAGCCCGGCTGCGCTCGCTGGACGTTGTCAGATGTACGGGTTTCGCCCCGATAACTCCGGGAATTTTGTCCGCTCCAACCCAAACGGGTTTGCCGACCAATTGACGCTCATCCAAGCCACCGACAGTGTCGAAACGGAAAAGACCATCGCCATCGTCGTAAATGATCATGAAGCCGACCTCGTCCATGTGAGCGGCTAGCATTACCCGCAAGCGATTTCTCCCCACCCCATTGTTGGTGACCAACACATTGCCAAGGCTGTCAACCTGAACATCGTCGGCATGATCTTCAATTTGCTCGATAACGATTTCGCGCACAGAACCCTCGTCGCCGGAAACAGCGCAGGCTTCTGTTAGACGTTCTAATAAACGAATTTGAGCAGATAATATTTTGGGTTGATATGGTTTTTCAGTCATAATGAAAACGTTTCACGTTAAACGGTTACCCCTTCGTCGAGCTCAGGGCAAGCTGTTCAAGCGTTCCGCGAAGTCGAGATCTAACTCAGATATGAATTCTGCCAGCAACCGCCCGGCGCGTTTGACATCCTTCATAGCGATCATTTCAACCGGGGTGTGCATATAGCGTAAGGGAATGCTGACCACCATGGTGGGGATGCCTTCACGCGCGATCTGCAGAGCGTAGGCATCCGTGCCTGAGTGGCGCGGCATGGCCTCCAGTTTGAAAGGGATCTCTAGTCTGTCGGCGATGTCTGCGAAGGTTTCCTTGAGCCCCGGGTGGATGTTCGGTCCCCAACCAAGGGTGATACCTTTACCCAGAGGATAGGTTTTATGTTTGGGAGTATCCGGTCCTTGCGCCCACGTCACATCGATGGCTACCGCCAGCTTGGGGTGAAGCTGATATGCCGAGGTCAGAGCCCCCGCCATGGTCTCTTCTTCCTGAACTGTGGCCACAGTCCAAACATCCCAAAGATGTTCGCGCTTCGATAGCAAATCCAGGCACTGGGTCAGCGCGGCCACGGAAGCACGGTTGTCTAGGGAGTGTCCCATTAGAATGCCCTTGCCCATCTTGACTGGTTCCTGAGCAAAGGAGATTAGGTCACCTATCCGAACGTTGGTTTTTACTTGGTTAGAGGCTAGCCCTGTATCCACAAGCAGGTGCTCAAGCGGCACAGGACCTTTGCGTACATCGGGGGGCAGTATATGGGCTGGGGGTTGTACGATCATCCCAGGCAGATCTTCTCGCCCATGAACCGTGACCAATTGTCCCGGCAGCACGCGGTGATCCAAGCCGCCGATCTCACTGAGGTGCAGGAAACCATCAGTAATCTTCGACACCATCAAGCCAATGGCGTCCATGTGGGTCGCAAGTAAAATCGAAGGTCTTGGCTCAGGAGCAGAGCCCTGTTTAAGACCATGCAGGCTTCCAATCTGGCTTTCGCTGAGTTCGTCCGTCCGGGATTCCCAAGCATCTGCGATGATATGTCGCACGGGCTGCTCGTAGCCGGAGAGGCCGGGAGCTGAGATCAATTCGATCAGGAATTTTGAAAGGTTCTTCATACAATTGAGTGGCAATTAGGGGGTGGGGCTAGGAATTTCCACAGTTGGAGTTGCCGTGGGAATCAATGTCGG
>CAYTKR010000128.1:0-15019 GCA_964438295.1 uncultured Anaerolineales bacterium | reverse complement strand
GTGCTGCGCACCCGCATTTTTATATTTGGGTAAATTACTATGCTCCGGAAACGATATCTTCGAGCATTTTTGTGGTGAGCGACTTGGGTCTCTCGATGGGCTGCCCAAGGGCGCGCGCCCATACAGCATTGGCTGTCACCCCAAGGATGCGGCTGACACCAAAGAGCACAGTATAGAAGTCGAACTCGCGCATGCCGTAGTGATATTGCAGCGTTCCGCTGACAGCATCCACATTGGGCCAGGGATTTTTAACTTTGCCGGTCTCTCCCAAAACCATTGGAATGATCTCGAAGGCCAACTCAACCAACTGGAAGAGTTCATCATCAGGCATGAATTGCTGCCCAAACTTGAATTGGGCCGTATATCGCGGATCAGGTTGGCGCAACACAGCATGCCCATATCCAGGAATCACGCGCCCGGAATTCAGTGTATCCCAACAATACTGCTCAAACTGTTCCTTCGAAGGGGTTCCACCAAATTCCTCGCGCACATCCAAGAGCCACTTCAGGCTCATCTGGTTTGCCAAGCCATGAAGAGGCCCTGCCAGGGCATTGATTCCTGCATTACAGGCGTAATATACATCTGCAAGCGTCGAGCCAACTAAATGCGTGGCATGGGCGCTGGCGTTGCCACTTTCGTGATCCGAGTGCAAGAAGAAATATAATCGGGTCAGGTCTTGATAGGCTTGTGAGTCTTTCCCGATCATGTACGCAAAATTGCCAGCCCAATCCAAGTCTGTGCGCGGGGAAACGAATTCGCCGTTACCAAATTTTTGATTGTAAATAAAGGCAGCAATGGCCGGTAATTTGGCGGTCAAATTGAGAGAGTCTTCCAGGGTAGCTTCCCAGTATTCAGCCTTGGTCATGCCTTCCTGATAGCGCTTCGCAAAAATTGATTCAGCCTGTAATGACAGGATGGCCTGCGAGAACATCGACATGGGATGCGTGTCTTTTGGCATGGCCATGATCACATCAAATACGTACTGAGGCACCTCGCTGCGAGCCTTCCACTCATTTTCGACAGCCATGGCTTCTTCGAACGTGGGAATCTCGCCAATCAGCAGTAAATAGTACAACCCACCCGATAAGGGAAAATCCGAACCTTCTGCCTTGGGTAACAACTCTAAAAGTTCGGGAATAGTATAGCCACGAAAACGGATGCCCTCTTCGGGGTCGACATAGGAAATGTCCGTCACCAGCACTTTGGCACCGCGCATGCCACCATAAGCCTGGCCGACGGTCACATCTCCAACGACTACATCCCCATTTTCTTTCACCAGCTTGCGAACCCGCTCTCGCCATTCTGGCAATTGTGCTGCGATCTTCTCTTTCAGTATCATTTCAATCCTTTCTAACAACAAAAATGCTTATATTCCTAATTCAGTAATGTTGGCGGCTACGCCTTCAGCAGACTTCTTGAGAGCTGCCATTTCCTCATCGTTCAATTCGTACTCAATGATGTTTTCCAAACCATTAGCGCCAAGCTGAGCCGGTGCACCAAAGTAGATGCCGTTCAAACCATATTCGCCCTGCATGTAGACGGCCGCGGGGACGATGAGTTGTTTATCTTTCAAGATGGATTCAACCATTTGGGCAATCCCTGCCGATGGGGCATAGAAAGCGCTGCCCTGTTTGAGCAAAGCGACGATCTCTCCGCCACCCTTACGCGTGCGCTCGACAATCGCATCCAGGCGGTCTTTGGGCATGGTCTTATGCAGGGGTACACCTGCGACATTCGAGTGGCGCGTGAGGGGCACCATTGAATCACCATGGCCGCCGAGAACGTAGCAGTTGATATTCTCTACGCTGACGCCCAATTCCATGGCCACGAATGCACGCATGCGAGCAGAATCGAGAATGCCAGCCTGGCCGATGACGCGATTGGGTGCCAGACCTGTTTTCTTCCAGGTGAGGTAGGTCATCACATCGAGGGGGTTGGTCAGCACGATGTAGATCGCATTGGGTGAAAGTTTGATGGTTTCTTCAGCCACGTTGCCGACAATTTCGGTGTTGGCTGCCAAGAGATCATCGCGACTCATGCCTGGTTTACGAGGTAGGCCAGCTGTGATCACAATGATATCTGAGCCTGCGGTAGGGCCATAGTCATTGCTACCTATGATACTGACATCCTTACCAATCACTGGCATGGCTTCCTGCATATCCAAGGCTTTGCCCTGAGGCATTCCTTCGACGACATCTACCAAAACGATATCTGCGATTTCGCGCTCTGCCAACCAATGAGCTGTCGTTGAGCCAGTCATCCCGGCACCAACAATTGAGACTTTCTTGTTCATTCATTCCTCCTAGAAATTTGTAACAATGATTGCGGATGGTGTTATTCTACTATTCTTACCAGATTTTTCCAGATAAGGTTTTTGAATTTGGTGTATGGGCGAGCTTTTCTCACCCATACACCAAATTCATAATATCTTATAAAAACACCCCCAGATTGGAAAATGGTCCGGGGGTGTAGTTTTTATTCGTCTTGTTCTTCGATGAAGTGGATGGCTTGCATGGCTGCGGCTGCGCCCATTCCTGCCGAAGTAATCACCTGCCGGAAGTGAGAATCAGCTACCTCACCAGCGGCATAAACCCCAGGGATGTTGGTCTGCATAAATTTGTCGACGACCAAATAGCCTAGCTCATCCATTTCGAGATGACCCTCATAGAGGTCCGTGTTAGGAATATGTCCGATAAAGATGAACACGCCTTCGGTATCGAGCTCTGAATCCTCACCGGTTTTCTTATTGTGCAGGTTCACTTTCTGAACGACGCCGTTGCCCGATATATCTGTGATCTCGGTATCCCAGATAAAATCGACTTTCGGGTTATTGAAGGCGCGCTCCTGCATCAATTGGCCGGCACGAAGTTCGTCGCGGCGGTGAACGACTGTTACGGAATTGGCATAGCGAGTCAGGAATAGGCCTTCTTCCATGGCGCTGTCACCGCCTCCGACGACGAGGACATCCTTATCCGTGAAGAAGTGTCCATCACAGGTGGCACAGTATGAGACGCCTTTTCCAATGAATTCTTCCTCCCCAGGGATTTCTAACTTACGGGGATTTGCGCCCGTTGTCAGGACCAGCGTTTTGGCATAGTGATCGCCACTGTAGGTGGTCACTTTGAATGGCCGTTCTGAAAAATCAATGTCTGTGACGTGGTCGAATTCGATCGTCGTGCCAAAACGTTCAGCTTGCTGCTTGAAAGCCTCGACTAACTCCTGACCCCCAATCCCTTCTGGAAATCCAGGGTAATTCTCGACGATATGTGTCTGAGCAACCTGCCCGCCTAAAAGCATCCCTGTGAAGACCAGGGGCTCAAGATTGGCTCTCGAGGCGTAAAGCGCAGCTGCCAGACCGGCAGGGCCAGAGCCAATGATGATCATATTATGTACAACTTTGTCCGTCATGTTTGACCTCTTCTTCCACAAAAACCATTTCGTGTGGGAATTTAGACAATCAGAAATACTCTCTATGGACTACATCCATCACTTTTATTTTACCAAGTTAAGATCAATTTACATCTAACGTTTAGATGCAACTATCGCCAAAACGTTGCATTAGATATATTAAGCGAAAATCGGCGCTCAGTTGAGCGCCGATTTTCCCAAATTTAGGTCGTCTAGTTTCGTCGTGGACCGCGGTCACGCCGGTTTTTGGATGAGCGATTTGATGACCGCCGCTTACCCCCACCAGGTCGATCGCTAGCAAGGGCTTCCTCGACGGTCCAACCTTCAAGGACAGCTCGCCTTGAGAGGCGAATCTTTCCAGAACGAGGATTGATTTCCGTCACCATAACGGTGATCTCATCACCCTTATTGACAACATCATCAACGCTCCCAACGCGCTGGGTATCAAGTTGCGAAATATGTACCATCCCATCCGTACCTGGGGTGATTTCAACAAAACAGCCGAAATCCTGGATACCCGTGACCTTACCGGTATAGATGCGGCCTACTTCAGGGGTCTCTGTCAGTCGCTCGATCTGTTCGCGAGCCAAGCGGGCTCCCTCGCCATCGGCAGAAGCGATGAACACAGTGCCATCTTCTTCGATGTCGATCTGGACGCCAGTCTCATCCTGGATACCACGGATGACCTTGCCACCTGGGCCAATCACGGCACCGATCTTGTCTTCTGGGATGGAAACTGTAACAATGCGCGGGACGTGGGGTTTCAACTCAAGGCGGGACTCAGGGATCGTATCGAGCATCTGCTGTAGGATATGTGCACGCGCGGATTTGGCCTGCTCCAGAGCTTCGGCCATCAGTTCAGCAGTAAGGCCCTTGATCTTAATATCCATCTGTAAGGCAGTTATGCCATTCTCTGTGCCCGCTACCTTGAAATCCATATCGCCAAGGTGGTCTTCCATACCCTGGATATCGGTCAAGATTGCATATCGCTCGTCTTCCTTGACCAGGCCCATGGCCACGCCAGAAACGGGCGCCTTGATCGGCACACCGGTATCCATCAGGGCAAGCGTAGAACCACATACGGAGGCCATGGAAGATGATCCATTAGAGGCCAACACCTCAGATACTAATCGCAGGGTGTAAGGGAATTCCTTCTCGCCAGGGATCATTGGCAGCAAGGCTCGTTCAGCCAATGCACCGTGACCGACCTCACGTCGAGAAGCGCCACGCAAAAAGCGAGCTTCACCAACTGAGAAGGGCGGGAAATTGTAATGATGGATATAGCGCTTGGTGTCTACAGGGGTCAGGTTGTCCATCATTTGTGCATCGCGGGGGGTTCCCAACGTCGCCAGGGTCATCACCTGAGTCTCACCACGGGTGAATAGGCCGGCACCATGCGCGCGCGGGCTGGTACCAACATCACACCAGATCGGGCGAACAGTGTTGAAATCGCGGCCATCGGGGCGGATACCCTTGTCCAAAATGCGCGCGCGGACCACGGCTTTGTGGGCAGCATCGAAAGCTTCTTTGGCATCACCCTTCATTGCTTCGTCTTCGCCTGCGAACTCAGCAATCACCTCTGCCTTGAACTCAAGCATTGCCAATTTGGCTTCCGCTTTGGGAAGCTGCTGGTCGTAAAGATCGTTTATGGGGCCTTCAGCTCGAGCGAGCACATCCTTCTTGAACTGATCGTCAAGCACAAAGGAAGGATATTCGCGCTTGGGTTTGCCGATTTCACTCACCATCTTCTCAATTGTATCGATGATGGGCTGCATGGCTTGGTGGCCAAACTCGATTGCTTCGACAATCTGTGATTCAGATAACTCATTGGCACCACACTCGACCATCAGAATCGCATCTCGGGTTCCGGCCAGGCGCAAGTCCAGGTCTGATACTTCCATCTCTGAATAGGTGGGATTGACAACAAACTCGCCATCAAGCATTCCTATGCGAACCGCACCAACCGGACCTTCCCAGGGGATATCTGAAATGCTCACAGCAGCTGAGGCTGCATTGATTGCCAGGACATCCAACGGGGTGACATCATCTGCCGAAAAGGCATACATAATCACCTGGACGGCATTGCGCAAATCCTTGGGGAAGAGGGGGCGTAGGGGGCGATCTGTAAGGCGATTTACCAAAATAGCAACCTCTGAAGGGCGCCCTTCACGACGAAAAAATCCACCAGGGATGTTTCCGCCAGCATACATGCGTTCTTCAAAATCCACTGTCAGGGGCAGAAAATCAATCCCCTCGCGGGGCTCAGCTCCCATGGTGGCAACCCCCATAATCAGTGCATCACCACTTCCAATGGTCACAGCACCACCAGCCTGACCAGCCAATCGGCCAGTCTCAAACACCAGTGGCTTATCACCAACGACTACTTCATAACGTTTTGCTTCGGGTTTCATGGTACCTCCTACCATTGACCCGCCGGTTAGGGATTGGGAGTTTTAGACAACGAAGGATTTTCCAGTCCCGTTATCTCCATCTCCCAATTCCCAACCTCAGGGCGGATCACTAAAAGAAAGATGTGAATCTCACATCCAAAAATCTCTGTTTCACGATAGTCAGACAAAAAAGTTCAACCTAACCCATCCCCCGTTATGGCATTTCGAGATCATTTTTCGACAGCCAAGCCGCTTTCACCGCAACCGCTTGTAGATTTGCCCAATGCAAATCCCTGTGTTCCAGCCACAACTAGAGAGTAACTACTTCGCCAATTCTCATGAATTGGCGTGCTAAAAAGGGCGAGTGGTAAGCGCCCTTTTTAGCAAAAGTAGATGGAGACCTGCAGGACCATCTACTTTGAAGAATTCACTATACTTTGCGAATGCCAAGCTGTGTCGAAAGTGCGACAAAGCGTTGGTAATCCTTTTTCCGAAGATATCGGAGCAATCGGCGACGACGCCCGACCATCTTCAACAATCCTCTACGAGAAGATTCATCGTGTTTGTGGGTCCGCAGGTGATCGGTTAGTTGTTGAATGCGCTCGGTCAGGATCGCAATCTGGACCTCTGGGGATCCCGTATCACTGTCGTGACGTGAATAATTACTAATCAGGTTGGTTTTTGCTTCTTTTTCTAATGACATGACGTCTGCTATCTCCTATAAGTTTTATTGCTACTAAAAAGCAGGTCTCCGAGCCAGCAGCCATCCCCGAAGGGAGAAACCGCCGACTGGTCTAGTCAGCGGGGGGAATTATACCAAAGAAATACCAGGAGTAAACCTTGTTTCTCTCTCAATTCTCACCGGTATTATCAGATATTGAAAACTCCATTATCAATGGATAATGGTCTGAGCCGACGTTGGGACCTACTTCCCGGTGATGAACCTGTACATTTGAGGTAATCAAAAAGTGATCGATAGGCACCAGAAATAACCTATTGAAGGTTGGCCAGGTGGGCTGAATACCAAACCCGCGCCGGCTGTCTTGCAACCGGCTGACCTTGACCCAATCTCGAAAATGTGGGGACCAGGATGATGCATTGAGATCAGCAGCCAAAATGATCGTCCCTTCCATTTCAGCGATGAATTCAGCTAACTCGCTCATTTGAATGTTTCGATGCCAACTAATATCATCTCCTTTGGGAGGAACAGGATGCGTTGCAATGAAAGTTATTTGGGCACCATCTACGTTCGCGGTGGCGATGATTGTGGGCACATCCCAACGGCCGAAGCGTCTAATCTCACTTTCTTCCAGCGGATAGCGACTATAGATGGCGATGCCGAAATTGTCTGAGCGAGGTTCACCTACATAGTACCGATATCCCAAATCGTCCAATTCGAGAGTATCTAACCAAGCCTGATTGACCTCTAAAAGGACAACAAAATCTGGGTCTGTATCCGCGATCTGTGCCTGTATCAAATGATATTTTTGATTTTCCGTGCGTACATTGGCATAAAAAATTCTGTGAGCACCTGTATCCGCTTGATCGTTGGCTGGCCGAATATATAACGGAATGATCAAAATTAGGTTTACGCACAAAACAAGCCCCGTGATAATCGTTGGACTCCTTTTCCTCCCGACTCCGTAAACGAGCAATAATAAAACCAATCCAAACAGATACTGCACCCGAAAATGGCTGAGGATATCAAAAATCCACCACTGAGTCCCCAAGAATCCTGCCAATGTGCAAAGAAAGAGAATGGCTGTGGCAACATTCACACCAGCCCAGAATAAGTGTATGAGAATGTTCTTCTTCATTGATAAACGATCGTCAATCTTTTAATGAATGGACTCCTACGTTCTTAACTTCCCCATTAATCACTCGGATGTCAATCTGGCCAGATGGTCCCGGCGCGCACGACCCCATTGGCGGGCACATCGGATTTCACTGTAGCGCCATTTCCCACTCGCGCCCCGGCGCCTATTTCTGCTTGCAAATTGACCGTCACCCCCATACCTACCAGGGCTGCATCCCCTACTGAAACTTCCCCAGCCAGGATAGCCCCCGGTGAGATATTCACAAAATCTCCCAATATACAATCATGGGAGACAATCGCTCCGGTGTTGACAATACTCCCAAATCCAATCCGGACATCGCTGCCCACATAAGCATGAGGGAATACCTGCACCCCCGGAGATAATAATGCCCCCGGTTCAACGAATGCGGTTGGGTGAACCACAGCCGGGCAAGTGAATCCAGCTTCGGCTAGGCGCTGGAAGACCTTTACCCGCACGGCAACATTCCCTATGCCACCCACAGCATTGATCGCCAGCCGCACGCCCCGGTCAAATAATTCCGACAGCAATTCACCTCCCCCTAAAACTGGCGCATCCATGATCTCTTCTCCTGCGGGGAGGCCGTCATCCAAGAATCCCACCACCCGATACATTCCTAGCGAGCGGACTAAATCCAGCAGCGATTTGCCATGTCCACCACCCCCATAGATGATGATCGTCGTGGGGTCGAATTCACTTTTAGGAACACTGATGGATGTGGACTTCCCAGCCGTTTGTGCTCTGACCATCTTCTCAGTGACCAATGGACCGATGGGGAATAAATCTAAGGAAATGCCTTGCTCTCGAGCGAGTGTCAATGCAGGCTGGGTGATACGCAGTCCATCCGGTGGATTTTCGGAATCCCCTTCAGGTTGGGCGCTGGCATCCGAGGGGGGAATTTCTGCAGCCGGGGGTTCTTGGTCCGGGGATTCGGCCAAATAACATAACACATCACCGGCGTGTACTGTATCCCCGACATTGAAATGCAGGCCAATAATATATCCTTCCCCCTCCGCAACCACTTCCGCTGTAGACTTGGTGGTTTCCAACGTACAAATCAAATCATCCACGCGAACTTGCTGCTTGTCTTCAACGTGAAGATCAGCTAGCAGTGCTTCGGGTTCGTTGGGGTTGATCAGAGGGATAGCTACTGTCTTCATAGGGTTAGTTCTCAACCATCTCTCGTGCACTCAAGATGATATCATCAATTCCAGGCAAAACCGCTTCTTCCAGTGGGCCCGAAGCAGGAATGGGGAATTCCCGCGCCGCAACCCTTCGAGCGAGGCGCAATTCGGAGCCCATATACTCGGATAACCCAGCGATTAACTCAGCCCCCCAACCCATGGTCAGGGTTCCTTCCTCTACAGCCAACACTTTGCGAGTTGCTCCAAGCGAGGACATGATTTGTCTATGATCGAAAGGAGATAACTGGGTCGGCACAATTAACTGAGCGAAGACCTCATGCTCATACGCTAATTGAAGAACCGCTTCCCGAGCGATTTCCGCCATATAACCATAGGCCAGGATGGTCAGTTCTGGTGTGGGGGCTCCCTTAACTAAAAGCGAGTAGGTGGGAGCGTAGGTGCTTGCGTTCGTGTATATGCGCAATTCAAAATCTACTAAGGATTGCTCATCGTGTAACTTCTGTAGATACAAGAGCTTGTTCTCTACAAACAGCACAGGGTCATCGTCAGCGATAGCCTTGGCGAGCAACTCGCCGGGATTGCCTAACGCCGTCGGCGCTAAAACGCGTAACCCTGGTACACCGAGGAAATGTTTCTCCAAGGTCTGGCTATGGGTGGGACCGTAGCCGCGACGCCCCCCCATGGGAGTGCGGATCACCAAGGGTACGCGCACCTGATCGTTGTACATCCAGCGGAATTTTGCAATGTGGTTAATGATCTGGTCGGCGGCCAGGGTGACGAAATCGCCAAACATGATCTCGACCACCGGGCGCAGGCCGCGCAATGCCATACCCCCCGCGACGCCCACAAACCCCGCTTCGGAGATCGGTGTGGTCAATACGCGGTCAGGAAAAGCATCCGAAAGCCCCTGCGTGACCTTAAAAGCCCCGCCATAGGGATCGAGGATGTCTTCACCCATAACGAGGACGCGGTCGTCTTGGGAAAGGGACTCGTGAAGGGCAACGTTGAGCGATTGCAAAACGCTGTATTGGGGATCAACATCGACTGACGGCTGACCGCTGACGGCTGACCCTTCGATTTCCCCTTCGGGGATCAGGGCAAGCCGCCGAGCGCTATCCACTTTCCATTGACCATTGACTTCTGGATACTCGTCATTGAGTGCCTGCTCGAAAGCAGACTTCACTTCAAGGTCGATCTCAGCCTCGAGATCCGCGCGAGTCTCCGGGTCCAGGCGGGGTGCATGGATCGCCAGAGGATCACGATCACGTTTGAAAGCGGCAACCAACTCAGGATCCCGCGTATCGTCCCCTTTGGAATGAGGACCAAATCGTAGGGTGTGCAAAACCAAAGCCCGCGGCCCACCTTGAAGCCGGATTTCAGCCAACAATTTTTTAGCCTGAACAGAAACTTCTTGAACATCGCTGCTGTCAAGCTCAACTACGGGAATATCGAAGGCACTGAAACGTGCAGGGATCGATCCAGCCAGAGCAAGTTCGATCGATGTGGTCTGCGCGATGAGGTTGTTCTCGACGACGAATAGAATGGGAGCCTTCCACAAGGAAGCCATGTTGAGAGACTCGTATACGGCGCCTTGCCCCAAGGTTCCATCGCCCAGAAATGCCACTACACGCGCTTCACTCTCTTTGCGCTTTTCGGCCAAGGCCATTCCGGTAGCGATAGGGAGAATGCCACCCTGCACGCCGTTGGAATAGAAATCTTGCCATTGGAGATGCTGCGAGCCGCCTCGCCCAGCGCACACCCCCGTAGATTTGCCCATCAGTTCCGCGAAGAGGGCGCGCATATTGCCACCGTATACCAAAAAGTGACCGTGACAGCGATGGTTGCTGAAGACAATATCACCCTCTTTAAGATGGGAGAGTACACCAACGGCGTTGGCTTCTTGCCCTAAATAAGTGTGGGTAGTGCCGTAAAATACACCCCTGGGGAAATTGTCCAAGACTGTTTCTTCAAAGCGGCGAATGCGGTAGAGTTGGCGGTATAGCTCTTTGGAATCTGTCATTGCGGGGGGAATTATACTTGATTAGGCCCCCACTGGAGATTGAAGATCGAGGGGGTCTATGGGAATCACCGTGGGACTATCCAGATTTAGGGGGATCATCCCGGGATTTTCTAAAGACCCGATCGAGGGTCTCTAGGAATCGCCATGGAAGTTGGCGTTCATCACGGGAGTTCGCAGAGACCCGAGATCGTGTGAAGAATTTACATCCTTTTTACATCAAAATGACTTGGAGCTAAATCTCGTCAATTATCCTTTCGATAATTATTAGTATCAGGAGTTACGCACTTGAGGCGGATTGGTCTGGGAAAAGGGGGTGGGGCATAGCCCCATCCCTTTTTCCCAGATATTTTCTCGCAGAGCTGCGTAAATCCTAGGCATTTTGAATAAGCGAGGTAGTTATGGGAACCTTGAACCGACGAGAATTTTTAAAGCTGTCAGGCTTTATAAGTGCTTTGACAGCCCTCTCCGCTTGCCAGTCTGATGAAGGAGTTAGCACTGCGGCCGCCGCTTCACAAACACCAGCGATCAAACTAGCATCTCAAACACAAATTGAACCTGAGGATTGGCTGATTCACCAAACCTTACGGCGGATCACATTTGGGCCGCGGGTGGAGGAAATCGAGCGCGCCAAAGAAATTGGCCTGGATAATTTCATCGACGAGCAGCTCGCCCCAGAATCCATTGAAGACTCTGAAATGGAGGGCATCCTCTCCGGGTTCGATACGCTCGATATGGCCCCCGAAGAGTTGCTCGCCGTCGAGGAACGCCGGCAGGTGATCCTCGAATTGGTCAGGAGCACACTTCTCCGGGCGATATATTCCAAACGCCAACTCTATGAGCTGATGGTTGATTTTTGGAGCAACCATTTCAATCTTTACGTACGAAAGAGCTTCGTTGGATTATTGAAGGTCATTGACGATAGAGAGGTCATCCGCCCACATGCTTTGGGGAATTTCCATGACTTGCTCAGTGGGTCAGCGCACAGTCCGGCCATGCTGGTTTATCTGGATAACGCCCAAAGCAACCAGCAGCACCCGAATGAGAATTACGCCCGGGAGTTGCTCGAGTTGCATACCTTAGGCGTTGATGGCGGCTACACGCATGGAGATATTTCCGAAGTCGCCCGTGCGCTCACGGGTTGGAGTGTCACAAATTTTCGAGATGATAAACCTGGATACTTCCAATATCGAATGCGCATGCACGACAACGGCGAGAAAACAATCTTAGGTCAAACCTTCCCTGCCGGCCAGGGGATCGAAGATGGAAATCAACTTTTGGAGATGCTGGCCGAACACCCTTCGACGGCACAATACATCAGCGCTAAACTGGTGCGACGCTTCGTTGCCGACGATCCGCCAGCACCCTTAGTCAGCAAAGCAGCTCAAACCTTCAGCAACAGCGCCGGTGACATCCAACAGGTGATGAGCACGATCTTACATTCCGAGGAATTTCGCTCTTCCATAGGAACGAAGCTCAAACGACCTTTTGAATATACTGTCTCAGCTTTACGCATGACGGGTGCTCAAACCAGCGTGGAACGATCCCTAGGCCTCTTCCTAACCCAAATGGGTCAGCCGCTTTTCCACTGGCCACCCCCTGACGGGTTCCCAGACGATGCAGAAGCCTGGTCAACGACCAATGGAATGCTGGCGCGCTGGAATTACGCTCTCTCGGTCGCCTTTAATGCCACCCAGGATACTCAGCTGAATTGGGATGGACTTCTGAAGGGTGCCAATTCGACCGCTGATGTGATCGATACTCTCAGCAAGCGTTTACATGGGGGGCCATTGGCTAGTGATGCTCATCAGGTTGTGCTGGATTTTGCTGACAAGTTGAATCCAGACTTACGAACCCAGGGAATCGGAGCCCTACTTTTGGCTTCACCCCAGTTTCAATATCGGTAGATTGGAGAAATTTGATGACAAAACCACTTACTCGACGAGAATTCTTGACCCTGGGGGCAGCTTTGCCTATTTTGGCGGCAACTCCAAATAACCTTTCTAGTTGGCTGCCACGTTTGAGCGTATTCTCCCCCCAGGGGATCGAGACTCCTGGCGACATCCTAGTGCTGGTCTTCCAACGCGGCGGCATGGACGGCCTGAATGCCGTGATTCCCTTTACAGAAAACGCATATTACGATCAGCGCCCCACCCTAGCAATCCCAGAGCCCAGCAGCAAAGACGATCTTGCAGCCATCGACCTGGACGGAGCCTTCGGCTTGCACCCTTCCCTAAAGCCCCTGAAGGGTATTTGGGATGAAAACGAACTGGCCATCGTGCACGCCTGCGGATCACCAGATCCAACGCACTCCCACTTTGACGCGATGGATTATATGGAGCGTGGCACCCCTGGGGAGAAATCCCACTCTAGCGGCTGGCTGGCGCGTCACCTTCAAACCGCGGCCTGGGAAAACGGCTCTCCCTTCAGAGCGGTGGGTATAGGCAGCATTCTTCCAAGCTCGTTGCGCGGACCCGTGCCAGCCTTAGCCTTGCAATCCATCGCAGAATTCCACCTGGGCGGTCGCATCCGCAACCAAGCCCTGGCGGATTTCCAGACGGCGCTTTCGAGCCTATACCAATTCACACCCTCCGTAGGGGTATCAAACATCCCCGATTTGAGCGAGCTATCATCGGCCGCAGATTTGACATTCGATGCCACCAGCACCCTTGAATCCGCCATTCAGGGAGAGTACCAGCCAGAAATTGGAGTGTCGTACCCGGAATCTCCTTTCGGACAGGCCATGTTGCAGGTAGCACAGTTAATTAAAGCGGATCTGGGGTTGGAAGTTGCCGCAGTCGATATTGGCGGCTGGGATACCCACATCAACCAGGGCAACACAGAAGGTGAATTTTCCAATTTGCTCAGCGATCTTGCTGGTGGATTGAGTGCTTTCTATCACGATCTGGGCGAGCGCTCCAACCGCGTGACCATCGTCACCATGTCCGAATTCGGTCGTCGCGTGAGTGAGAACGGCAACGCCGGCACCGATCACGGTCATGGTAATGTGATGTTCTTGCTAGGGGGCGGGGTCAACGGTGGAAAGGTGTATACCCGTTGGCCGGGACTCTCTGCCGAGGCTTTATACGGCCCTGGAGACCTGGCGATAACAACAGATTTTCGGGATGTGCTCGGTGAAATCGTGCAGCGTCGCCTATTCAACGACCAGCTCAACGAAATCTTCCCCGCGTACAACGATTGGAAATCTTTAGAAATCGTAAGGGAATACTTCTGAAAAGAGTATCTGAATATTCGCTGATCTTCAAAAATAACCAGGGATCCAGCAGCGCTTTGTGCCTCTGGATCCCTATTTATTCGATATAAATCCTCCCTTTAGATAGTTTGTCGAAGACTAACTTCGAGATTGTCATTATCGAGGTTGTTATATTCCTCGATATGCATCACTGCGGGGATCATAAGGCCGACTACACCCATGAGTATACAGAGCGACCCGCCGAGCAGAAACCAGGCCTGGATGCCAACCATGTCAGTAACCGGCCCAGCGATCATCAACCCGATAGGGGCCATCCCGCCACCGATGCTGCTCAATAGGGCAAAGATGCGGGCTTGCATATCAGGTTCGACAGTGGATTGAAGTACAGCGAAGAACGGCCCCATTGTGAGCGGGTTGGCCAACCCAACGATGAATGCGCCGCAAATTGCCAGGGTGATCTCTGAAGCTGGCGAATACGCGATGATCAGAGTCCCAACGCCCATGCCCATCAATCCAAGCATCGATGTCAAGATCTTGCGCCGAAAGCCGCCCCAGCTTCCCAGTAAGGCGCCACCGGCGATCACGCCGATCCCCATCGCAGATTCCACCCAACCATATTGCAGGGCTTCGCCACCGAAGTAATCTTTGACCATAAGGGGCAGCAAGGAAAAGGCTGGGATTATCGTCAAATTAATACCCACTGTCATCAAACTGGCGATCAAGAGACCAGGCCAACCCAAAAGGTAACCTAATCCAGCCTTGAAATCCTGCCAGATGGTGGGTTGGGGATCAGTCTGCCCCCCACGCCGGTCGATACGCTCAGGCTGGGGAATGGCGATAAAGCACAAGGGCAGGATAGCCATAAAGGCAGTGCTCACATCGATCGCGAGGACCCCCTGGATTGGCAAGAATTCCAGTAACAAGGCGCCCAAGGGCGCGGTCACAACATTCAGACCACCAGTAAGCATTTGGTTGACCCCCTGGATGTGGGTGAGATGTTCTACCGGAAC
>CAYTKR010000127.1:0-15054 GCA_964438295.1 uncultured Anaerolineales bacterium | reverse complement strand
GTAAAAGTGGTCGGCGAAGCTGAAACTGGAACCGAAGCTGTTTCGCTGGCTCAACGCTTACACCCCGATATCATCCTCATGGATATTTATATGCCCGAACGGAATGGTATCGAAGCAGCGCGACAAATCCGAAATGAGCATCCCGAGATCGCCATCGTCATCCTGACATCTTCTGAGTCAGATGAACATCTCAGGCAAGCAGTTAGTCTGGGTATCTCGGGTTATCTGCTAAAAAACCTGGATGGTGAAGAGTTGTTTGAACTTCTCGCAGGTATTGAAAGAGGCGAAGCTGCGATGACACGCGAAATGGCTGCCCGCTTGCTTAAAAATGTGGCCAATGCACGCGCTGGCACACCAGAAGATGACAGTCTGACAAGTCGCGAACTTGAAGTTCTGCGCTTTGTTGCTCGAGGGGCAAGCAATATGCAGATTGCCGATGAATTAGTCATCTCAGTGAACACGGTGAAATCCCATCTCAAGCATATTCTGGCCAAACTGCAATTAGACAATCGCACTCAAGTAGCAACGTACGCTCTCGAAAAAGGGCTTGTTGAACCCTCGAAGGCTATGATAGATAACTGATCACCCTTATGGGTGATATAGATTACACTGCGGGGGGATGTAATCTATTCATATATGTTTTATCCTGATCGTGTAAACAGCCTAAACGGTTGAAAAGCCGTTGATTTCACGATCAGGAGTGTGTTAATGCCAAAATATAAACAAATGTTATCAATATTAGCACGAGGGGCAGCTCTTCATGAGCAAATGGCAATACCCATAGATATCAATGGAGGCAAGGAATGACTGCAAAGGACTTCCTATCGAAAACGCTTACCGACACCGCCCTGACCCGCCGTAGTTTCCTTAAGTGGAGTACAGCACTTGGTGGTTCAGCCGTATTGGCTGGTGGTATGCAATATGGGCTTAAGACAGTTAGCGCTGTTGCCGAGGCCGAAGCTCAGGAAGGCAAGTGGGTTACGGCGGCCTGCTGGCATAACTGCGGTGGGCAGCGCTGTGTAGTAAAAGCCAATGTTGTAGATGGTGTTGTTCGCAGAGTAAAAACGGATGACACACATCCAGACTCGGTCGATCACCCTCAAATTCGTGCGTGTGCGCGTGGTCGTTCACAACAGCACCAGGTCTTTGGTGTTGACCGCCTAAAATACCCCATGAAGCGCAAAAATTGGGTGCCGGGTGGCGGTAAAAAAGAATTACGTGGTAGAGATGAGTGGGTTCGCATTTCCTGGGACGAAGCACTTGACATTCTGTCCAGCGAAATGACCCGCATTATTGACAAGTATGGCAATGAAGGCCTTGTTGAGGTCGGAAAAACGCTATCATCTGTCACCAAATATTATGGTGGGGCTGTTAAGACCTGGGGAACTACTTCCTGGGGAACCTGGTACTACACGGGACCAAAGATTGGTTTAGGCGATGGCTTGATTAAAACAAGCCATAACGACCGTGTAAATATGCGCAAGAGTGATCTGATCGTTATCTGGGGCGGAAACCCGGCCTGGAGCGCCCAGGGCAATAATATGAAGTACTACATCGACGCCAAGGACGCTGGCGCCAAATTCATCTTCATTGATCCCTTCTATAATGACTCTGCCATGGTGCTGGCCGATGATTGGATCCCGGTTCGTCCGGCTACCGATCACGCGCTGGCGTTGGGCATAGCCCATACTTTATTGGTTGAAGATGATCCTGTAACAGATCCCCTAATTGACTGGGATTTCCTAAATCGCAATACGGTTGGCTTTGATCGCTCGAATATGCCCGAGGGCGCTGATCCAGATGAGAACTTCAAAGATTATGTCTTGGGCGTTAACGATGATCAGCCAAAAACTCCTGAGTGGGCATCCGAGATTTGTGGTGTTCCCCCTCAAAGAATTCGGGCACTTGCTCGCGAGATTGCCAAGACAGAGCGCGTGTCCCTGTTGACTGCCTGGGCACCTGCCCGCACCAACAACGCAGACTCCTGGCCGCAGATTTTCATGACCCTGGGCGCGATGACAGGGAATATTGGTAAATCGGGCTGCTGCACTGGTGTGAGCTGCTGGGAACGCACCGCAGATGGTGGACCTTTCCTGATTGGCGCTGGTGGTGCGGCTTGTGAACGTTGTGGCCCTCCGCCCGAAGTCCCCGAAGGAACCATCACGACCAAGATCAATAACAATGAGCTTTGGGATGCGGTTATCGATGGCAAATATATTGCTGGATATCAGGATGTGAAAGATATTGACATTCAGATGATCATGCACGATGGTAGTTCGGCTTTGAATCAAAAAGTCGGTATGACCAAAGGTATCCAGGCCCATCGTAAAGTCGAATTTGTGGTCTCATTGAACTATGTGCTGAATACCAACTCGAAGTATTCGGATCTCGTCTTGCCCGTTACCACCCAGTGGGAGCGTGCTGGATACCTGAAGGGCAATCGTGATCACTTCATCTGGGCACAAAATATCGTAGATCCACTGTATGAAACCAAAGATGATGAGTGGATTGCTATCGAACTTGCCAAGCGCCTTGGTCTGGATCCATCGATCGTAACTCAGCAGACGCCTGAACAGAAAGTGTTCAATCAACTGGTTGGCTCTTACGTGGTAAAGAGCGACGGCGTTACCAAGGAAAACTTGCTCACCATTACGGCAGATGATATTGCTGAAATGGGTGTTGAGGGTGAACCCCAAAGAGGCCGCATCACTTTGCAAGAATTCAAAGAGACCGGCATCTATACAGTTCCCCGCAAAGAGGGTGACAACTACGGGTATATCGCCCATAAAGCTTTCCGCGATGACCCTGAAGCGAATCCGCTTGATACACCCAGTGGAAAGCTCGAAATTCACTGCCAGAGCATTGTCGACTTCGTCAAGAATTCTGGTTTTGATGAAATCCGCCCAATCCCAACCTATAACCGTCCCATCGAAGGTTATGAGGATACATATGCCGATTGGGATAAGAAAATCAAAGGCGATTTCCCCCTACAATTATTCACCATTCACTATCGCCGCCGGTCACACTCGATCTTTGATAATGTGCCTTGGCTGAGAGAAGCTTTCCCCCAGGAATTCATCATGAATCCCCTGGACGCCGAGAAACGCGGCGTGAAGTCTGGCGATGTTGTCCAAATTACCAGCCGGCACGGCACCGTCATTCGCCCAGTTCATATCATGGAGCGCATGATGCCAGGTGTCGTTGCTCTTGGCGAAGGTGCTTGGGCAGAAGTTGACGAAGAGACTGGTATTGACAAAGCCGGTGCTACAAATACCCTGAACGGTGCTATCCCGACTGGACAAGGACATCAGGGATGGAATAGTTGTAACGTTGAGGTCAAGAAATACACTGGTTCAATTGAGCTTTTGGCAGACCACAAATGGCCTCAGCGCATCCCGGTGAAGGAGATGTAAAATGGCTAAACAATATGCCTTCTATTTTGATGCAAACTCGTGCAATGGTTGTAAAGCCTGCACGATTGCATGCAAATCCAAAAATGACCTACCCGTTGGGATCACCTGGCGTCGTGTTTATGAATACGGCGGCGGATCCTGGAATGCTGACGCCAACGACCCATCACTGATGGTACCCAATAACATTTTTGCTTATGCTGTGTCCGTTGCTTGCATGCATTGCGAAAACCCACTCTGCATGGAAGTTTGCCCAGCAGCCGCAATTACCAAAACGGATGATGGCATCGTTCTGATCGACGCTGATAAATGTATTGGCTGCCGATACTGTGAATGGGCTTGTCCCTATGGCGCGCCTCAGTTCGATGAAGACGCTGGTGCAATGACAAAATGCAATATGTGCGAAGACTTGGTAGCCAAGGGCGAAAAACCCGAATGTGTTACTGCTTGCGTGATGCGCGCCATGGATTTTGGCGAACTAGATGAATTGCGGCAGAAGTATGGCAACGAGAATGCCATCGAGCCGCTTCCCCAAGCACATTACACGAACCCTGCCTTGGTCATAACACCCCATCGGCATTCACAACCCAGTGGTCGAGGTACCGGTCGCGTCCTCGATATGGAAGAGGTGTAATATGAACTTGCGTGAATGGGCTTTAATAGCCTTTACTATCCTAGCTCAAATGTCAGTAGGTGCCTTCCTGGTCCTAGGGATCGTACACTATTATGCCAATCGGAAAGCTGGTATGGAAGAGGCCGATCGCCTGAGCGATCGCGCGCTGGTGGCTATTATTGTCACCTTAGGCCTTGGCATGCTCGCCTCGCTTTTCCACCTGGGAAGTCCTCTATCTGCCCCGCGTGCAGTAAGTAATCTGGGGACATCCTGGTTGAGCCGTGAGATTCTGTCGGGTGTGTTATTCGCCGTGCTTGGTGTTGCTTTTGCTGCCATGCAATGGTTCAAACTTGGTTCTTCCAAGATGCGCAACATTGTTGCCTGGGTCGCCGCTTTAGTTGGCGTTGTGCTGGTTTATAGTATGGCCAGAGTGTATATGCTACCTGTGCAGCCATCCTGGAACACCCTCGCTACGCCTCTCACCTTTTTCGCAACCACCTTGTTGCTGGGAGCGATGGCCTTAGGCGCAGCTTTTGTGGCTAATTATGCATATCTCAAAACCAAGCAACCGGATTGCGCAGATGTCCAATGTGATTTGATGCGCGGGGCGCTAAAAGGTATTTCTATAGCCGGTATTGTTTTGGTGGGTTTTGAGCTCATTGTTCTGCCACTGAATATCGGTTACCTTGCCTCCAGTTCAACAACTATAGAAAGTGTGCGCATGATGGTCGGCACTTTTGGCGTTGCCAATGCCCTCCGGTTTGTGCTGATTTTCCTGGGTGCTGGTGTGTTCGGATTTTTCTTGAATGTCACCGCCGCGCAAGATGGCAAAGAACGCCTGATGGGCTATCTTGCTTATAGCGCTTTTGTGCTCGTTTTCGTCGCTGAAGTTCTGGGACGTTTGGTATTCTATGCAACACATCAAGGCATAGGCCTGTAATAAAGATTGCCAGGAGTGGCGTATCATCCACTCCTGGCAATCTTTTATTGGTTGAAGAATTTGGGCTTAATACATCGGTATGACAATAGTTAATACTAGACATATTTTTCGATTCTTGGCATTTTTGTGGGGTTCTGTTTTCATTGGCGGTAGCGCATACGCATATGATGATATTCTTGAATTTGATACTCAAGCAACATCTACATTATCCACCACTCTTCAATTCGGGGAGTTCCAAACTCAAAACCTGAATAATTCACTAATTCACACCTTTCACCTACAACCTTGGGAAAGAGTAAATGCAGTCACGCTTTCAAAAGCAGGAAATCTGTTAGCCGCAGGATCACCTTTTGGCATCCATTTATTTGACCTTCGCAGCTACGAGGAAATCCTCTCGCTCAAGACCCCTAATTGGACCAGAAGCGTTGCGCTGGCGAACGACGGCACATTGTTAGCGGCTGGTTTGTATGACCATACCATCCAATTATTGCGAACATCTGATGGTACATTGATCAAAACACTGTCGGGCCACACCGATTGGGTGAGAGAAGTTTCATTCACCTCCGACGGTGCGATCCTGGCCTCCGTATCAGACGATGACACGGTGCGGTTATGGAATGTCTCAGATGGCTCGTTCCTTCATATTCTTGGGAATGACGGGAGCGGTGTCGCCTGCATCGCCTTTTCACCAGACAATACGATCTTAGCCGTTGGCACCAGAGATGGAAAAATACAGCTTTGGCGTGTGCAAGATGGTGTTCTACTAAACACACTGGCTGGCCATACGGATTGGGTAAGAACGCTTGAGTTTTCCCACAATGGCAAATTTTTGGCCTCTGGGGCCTTCGACGCCACCGCTCGCATTTGGCGTGTTTCTGATGGTGAATCGCTACATGCGTTGAGAGGCCATTCTTCCAGTGTGTTAGGAATCGCCTTCTCTCCAGACGATCGCACGCTCGCCACAGGATCTGTAGACACGACTATTCGCTTATGGCATGTCGATGAAGGTCATCTACAAACCATCCTGACCGGTCATCGCGGTTTTGTTTATGATGTTGCTATCTCATCAGATGGCGAAAAATTAGTTTCGGGTTCGGATGATGCGACGATTCGGGTGTGGGATCTGGAACGAGCAACGCAAACTACTGATGAGGCCACAGCAAATGTATCCACAAGTGGAGATTGCCGTGTCTGTCACCACCCTCCCAGCACGACAAAGCCACCCGCGGTCCTGGATGTGAGTTGTGAGGTTTGCCATATCGGGGGAGCCGGGTTAAATTGGTGCCCGCAATTTCCACCATTACTTAAAGCGCCAATTGTTGCTGAGGGTAACACAATTTCAGCCGGGCAGAGCATCGGAATATCAATCCCAAGCAGTAACCTCAGTATTAGCATTGCCACACCCAGTAATGGTGAAAGCCTCTATGCTCATCCAAATTACACTGCCCCTGTCCAAGTAACTGGCCAAGTTGCATACACTGACATGGAAGTTTCTCAAATCGATGTCTATCTTGAGTTATGGTCTGAAGGTATTAGAATGGCCATACTTCCTGTTGAGCTGCTCCCCGATGGTTCCTTCTCTATAGATTTGGGGATCAACCCAAACGGAGATGATCCTGTTCAATCGGCAACCCAATTGGATGCAGGCAGCATCGTCTGCGATGATTGTCACACAGAGTATCTGGCCGCATCTTTCCTTCCCCATGGTGAAGTTCAAATAATCGCCTGGGCTACCACCCCAGAAGATCAATTTGCTAGCGATAGTCGTTGGGTCACTGTTGATGTTAGCTCTACGAGTGAGCTCTATATAACTGTAGTTGACGAACTGACCGGTAGCCCCGTTCCAGGCGTTTCTGTAGATGCCGTTACCCGTTTGTATGAATGGCGTCCAAGAAATTTCAGCGGGATAACTGGTAAAGATGGCGTGGCGACAATAGCACTTGAAACTTTGTCGCAAGCGTCCACCACCTACGCAATTGATATCCCGGGCCAGATCGTAAATGGCAGATATTATGCGGGGACGCAGGCTGTGGAGGTAAGCTATCAGCCAGGGGAATCATCAATCCAAAATATCGCCCTTATGGTTGAACACCAAATTGGGCAGATCCTGGGAAGGTTGCAGGCGCCAGGGAACGTTCAACAAGAAGCATTATCAGTTTGGGCCTTTCACCCTCCTTCTGGTCCAATCTATGTGACAGAAACGAGCGCAGGAAATTTTGCCTTCGCGGAATTACCCATTTCTGACTATCTTGTTTTCCCTGATTTTGAAGCACTTGAACTCAATGGGCTGATGGGGAGCGCACAAAAAATTGATCTGTCCGCTTCATTTGAAGGAGAACTAGAAATTCGCGCTATTCCCCACAAAGGAACAATTTTGAGCGGGCGAGTTGTCGATCAGGAGACCGGCTGGCTGCCCTTTGCCTGGATAACCAGGTCCGATGGAAGTTTGAATCCTGTTGATGTATTCCATGGAGAATGGGTTACCAGTCTCTCGAGCAGCGATCAAAGCGTAGCGATAAACGCTCCTGGTTATTACAGCCAAACGATAACGAATCAATCAGATCAATCCACGAAACCACAAACCATCGCGCTCAAACGCTCTCCCGAATTGAGGTCCATCTCAGTGGGTAATGGGGAAATATTTATTCCTGCTGAAAGCCAGGCAAGCGTTGAATTAGATTCGATTACTTTGGAAACTGGATGGCTGTGGGGATATGGCTCTCACGATCATGCCTTGTTAATCAGGTTACCAGAGGCGGATATCAAATGGTCTTCTGGGAAGTTTGCCATTGAGCGCCTCCCCAACCAAACAACATGGCTCTACCTTTTGGATGGATCTGCTGAAATCAAAGCACATAATTCTGAAGATGTAATTCTTGTTCAACCCGGCATGATGGTGGCTATTCCTGAAAAAGGCCAAATTGTGTCAATTCCTTACAATCGAAATCTTGTATCCGCTCTCAAACATTCAACAGAAACCATCTCTGATATCGTTTGGGAGCCGACCTGGAATGATAATTTTCAAAGTTACCTGGGAAAGTTCGCTGTGGGCACCGCCCAACTGGTTACTTTCTCAACCTACTCGTTAATACTCTTATCCATGGTGAGCATCCCGCTCGCGAAATTACTCTCTAAGATCATCAGATCACGCAGACGCGGAAATGAGGCTCTTGATGAAGAAGGATGAAATCGATATGGAATGGAAGACAATATTCATTGGCGAAATATTAGTGTTCAAACTACTTGGACGCTTGCTTTATGAAGCACCAGATCAAAATTGGTTGCAGAGCTTAATCCAGGAAGATGTCTTTGACGAGGTTCCTTTTGGCGCAGATCAAGAGGACACCAGTCGTGGAATAGATCTCTTAGGGAAATGGGCAGACCAAAATCGTGCCGGTTTGAGCGATGAAGCTTTCGATGATCTAAGGGCGGATTATATGCGCTTATTTGTTGGTGTGAATAAAGTATTAGCACCACCTTGGGAATCTGTACATTTCAGCGAAGATCGACTGGTCTTCCAAGAGCGTACTTTGAAAGTACGTAATTGGTATCGCCGGTTTGGTCTAGAGCCAGAAAAATTACACAAAGAACCTGATGATCATATAGGTTTAGAGATGCTGTTTTTAGCCCATCTAGCGGAATTGGCCTTGTTGACGCTAGAAGATCAAGACCAAGATAAATTTGAGCAGCTTCTGGAAGCCCAACGCCAATTCCTTTCTGATCACTTGCTACAATGGGGCCCCAATTGGTGTTCGCAGGTTATTGAACATGCCAAGACTGATTTCTACCTCGGTCTGGGGTACCTCAGTTTAGGCGCACTCCAGGCGATTGCGGACCAATCCGAAGTTCAAAGTCTCCAAGAGGTCGCCCGGTGAGTTTTTTGTATGCTGCAGAGCGAATTGCAGCCATCGATCGTTCTGATGTGGTGCTTGATGTTCAGCAGTGCTTGCACTCGCGCGACCAGTTCTCAGACTGCCAAGCATGTTTTGGGGTTTGTCCCGTTGATGCCATTCAGCCGGGCAAGCCGCCAGTGTTTGATGCGCAGATTTGTCAAACCTGCCTGGCTTGCCTCCCAGCTTGCCCAGTGGGAGCATTTACAGCTGATGACGCCGTGCAATCGTTACTGACCTGTGCTGCGCGCTTAGAAACAAAATCCGTTGAGCTGGTATGCAGCTTGAATGAAAATTCAGAATCGGGAATATCATCCGAATCCACCGGGATACTTGTGCCCGGCTGTCTGGCCGGTTTGGGTGTTGGTGCCTATCTGGCTTTGATTGCTTTAGGGTTGAAGGAGATAATCCTGCGATTGGATGCCTGTCCGAACTGTCCCTGGGAACCACTCCAGCAGATCGTCCAGACTCAGGCTGAGGGAGCCAACCAATTATTGGCTCACTGGAGCAAGAATCAAGCTCTGGTTTGTGCTACACAGCTTGAAGGTCCGGTGGCGCAGCGTCCACTTTGGAATGCAGAAAATCCCCCACTTTCTCGTCGGGACCTTTTCCGCATGGCTGCCCATCAAGGACAGATTGCAGTGGCGCGGGCGATGAGTGTCAATCAATCTTCAGGCCATTGTCAGCCAAATCGTGACCGCCTACGCCTGATCAGCGCACTGGATCGTTTACATCAACCACAAGAGCACTCAGAACTCTCCATCGAGAACGGTAGTTTTGCAGTACTCTCTGTTTCGGATAAGTGCAATGCTTGCGCAACCTGTACACGGGCCTGCCCTACAAGCGCGCTGACATTCAGGCTTAACGAAGATGAGACATACTATTGGTTGAAATTTGACCCTCGGCTGTGCATTGATTGTGGAATATGTGCACGTGTTTGCGCGCCCAATGCAATTGAGTCAAATAGCATGCCGACAATTAATCAGGTTTTTGGTAATACTGAGCCTACCATTATTAGTGAAGGCGAGCTGCTAAGGTGTGATAAATGTGAAACGATGTTTGCTGCCAGGTCTGGCCAGAAGTTGTGCTCACCTTGCCAATTTCGGCGAAACAACCCCTTTGGTTCCTTCGTTCCGGCTGGGATAAAGGCGGTTAGCAAATTATCTGGAGACTAAAAACTCATGCTTCTTGATATAAACGACAAATCTCTCCACCAGATCGAGAATCCGGCTCTGCGAAGTTATGCTGGCATTTATGTCAGCATTTACAAAGATTTCATGCATCAAATTGCCCAATCCGGCATCGAGATCGACCCACAGGATTATTCGGAACAGGTAAGCGAGAAAGTTGCTGATTTACGCAAGCGCGGTGTTATATTCCGCAACAATCAAAAAAGCATGGTTGCTGGCAGTATATCCCCCGCTTGTGTGGCATGCAAAAATGGTGTGGGCAGTGCTACATTTTTCATTTCGCTGAAATGTCATCGAGATTGCTATTATTGCTTCAATCCCAATCAGGAAAACTACGAATATTACCAGAGCCACAAGCGCCCCGTGATCGAGGAATTGCAGCAGATCAAGGATCAGCGGCAGCAAATTCGCCATTTAGCTCTGACGGGTGGAGAACCCTTACTGCACAAGGAAGAGACCATCGAGTTTTTCCAATATGCCAATGAGAATTTTCCCCAGGCGTATACTAGGTTGTACACCTGTGGTGACCATGCTAATGCCCAGATACTACAGGAGCTTAAAGAAGCTGGCCTGAATGAGATTCGCTTCAGCATTCGCATGCATGACCTGCAAAAAAATCGCCAGCATACATTCGATAAAATTCGCTTGGCAAATGAATATATTCCCTTTGTTATGGTTGAAATGCCGATCCTGCCAGACACTTTGGAAGAGATGAAAGAGATTCTGCTTGAATTAGACGACCTGGGACTATATTCCATCAACATGTTGGAGTTATGTTATCCCCTGTCCAATGCGGAGATGTTTGCCCAGCGAGGATACCAGGTCAAAAGCAAACCTTTCCAGGTGTTATATGACTACTGGTATGCTGGGGGGGTGCCAATTTCTCGAAGCGAGTTGGTCTGTCTGGATTTGTTAGCTTTTGCTATAGAAGAAGGGCTGTCCTTGGGTGTACACTATTGCTCAGTAGAAAATAAGCAAACCGGCCAGATTTACCAACAGAATGCGGTCCAATCCATTCCAGAGACAGCGTATTTCTCGAAACGCGATTTCTTCCTTAAGACAGCCAAAGTTTTTGGAGATGATGTAGGAAAAGTAAGCGAGTTTTTCGATCAGCGGGGCTACAAGGATTACCTGATCGTCGATGAACACAACTATCTTGAATTTCACGTTAACCAGGTGCGGTCCCTTCGTAAATTGGATGTCGAAGTAGGCATTTCTTATAATGTGATCGAGAACCGCAATGGCGAATCTATGTTGCGTGAGTTAAAAATAGATTTAGCCAAACCTGATACGTTTCAACTTTCAAAAGATGTATAGAAGGAGCTTGTTATGTTTAATTTAGGTGTTACTGAATTGATTATCCTGTTAGTGATCATCCTATTGCTGTTTGGCGTAGGGCGTATTACTAAAATTGCCGGTGAACTTGGTAAGGGTGTCACCGCATTTCGTTCCGGCTTGAAGACCATTGAAGAAGATGCTCAAATTGAAACTTCTGAAACCAAAGGATGATAAATTCCAATGTCAATTGGAGCAGTTAAATCGAAAAGAAAGCGAAAATGGCGCGATTTTCCACGAGCTTTTGGGCGTGCCCACAAAAAGGCCAGCACACAGCTTGAAACATCACTGCCGCTCCTGGACCATCTTAACGAATTGCGACAAAGGGTCTTCAAAGCGTTTCTAGCGGTAATCGTCACCACTGGGTTGAGCTTTGCTTTTGCTAGCCAGATCATAGATTTCCTGACAATCCCGATCGGGGGATCTGCAGCATTGATTTCGATCGAAATTACTGAAAATATTGCCGTTTTTATGAAGGTGTCACTACTAAGTGGCTTAATCTTCGCTATGCCAGTGATTGTATATCAGATCATGCGTTTCACACTACCGGGCTTGCACCGTCGCGAGAAACTCTGGTTGGTGCTAGGCGTTCCGCTAGGGACATTGTTATTCGCCGGTGGTGCAGCTTTTACCTGGTTCGTGATGTTCCCTACAGCAATTCCTTTTCTGACTTCTTTTCTAGGGATCACCACCCAGGTAAGACCTGCAAATTATTTTGAATTCATTACCCGCTTGATGTTTTGGATCGGTTTGTGTTTCGAGATGCCCCTTGTGGTGACATTCTTGGCCAAACTGAAGATGATCACCGCCAAGCAACTGATCTCAGGATGGCGGTATGCCATCGTTGCAAGTGCCCTGATCGCAGCCCTGGTGACCCCAACTGTTGACCCGATCAACATGGGCCTGGTTGTATTGCCCCTCTTAGGGTTATATATCGTCAGCATTATCCTGGCAGTCTTTGCCGAAAGGGACTGATATGGATTTCTTAGGAATTGGTTCGACTGAATTAATCGTAGTCCTTCTCCTGGCAGGCATTGTGCTGGGGCCTGAACGCCTGGCTCGCACGGCGCGAGAATTGGGTAGGTTCGTCCGAAACGTGAAGAATTACTTCAGTACGCTCTCTAGTGAATTGAATTCTGAACTGGATTTATTGGATGATCTAAAAGAAGTTCAGAATGAGTTGAAAAAAGAACTGTAATTCTTGTCACACCCAGGGAACAGATCCAAATTTAGCGGAGTGTACACAAAGATCCGGCTGCTCTGTATGAGCACATCCATTTAATGCTGGAGTTCCCTGCACGTCTGGGTGATGTCAATATTGGTGTTAACATTGAATAAGTACTTTTACACTCTCTCGATCTTGCTATTGATTGGCTTAGTGCTGGTTATGATGGTGCCTACAATTGCGCAAGCTCAGTCTGCTGAACAAGTAGTTCAAGCTGTCTTGTTTTACTCACCCTTTTGCTCGCATTGTCACGAGATCACACAAGGTGTTTTGCCTCCACTATACAAGAAATACGCGCACCAACTTGAAATCCTGCGCATCGATGTATCAGAACCAGACGGTCAGCTCTTATATCAGGAGGCAGTGCAACACTTTACCATCCCGGAAAATCGCCTTGGTATCCCGACATTGATTATCGATGATCGCGTCCTGGTAGGCTCTCTGGAAATCGCCGATCAATTCCCTGGCTTGGTTGAGGAGTATCTTGCCCAAGGTGGGGTTCCCTGGCCATTTATCCCTACGCTGAACAAAGTGGTTGACCCACATCTATCTGAGGAAAATCCTCGGGAAACTGCCCAATCCCATCCCACCGTGACGCCATCTGCGGTTTCCAGCTCAGCCCAATCAATAGCACCTCTTGCGACGTCTGCACCTTCTGCCGCTGATGTTCCAAGCCCTGCATCAGACTTGATGCAGGCAGAAGAATTGACGCCTACCTGGCGTGACAGGCTTGCGCAAGATCCGCTCGGCAACGCAATCGCCATCATTGTCCTTTTCGCAATGCTGGCGGCTGTTCTCCGGGCTTATCAAATTTTTCGAAGCCAAGATGTAAAGCCGTTCGAAGAAAATTTACAGTGGCTCATTCCGATCCTGTGCGTCGTTGGCCTTGTGGTTGCCGGTTACTTAGCCTATGTTGAAACCACCCTGGTAGCTGCGGTATGCGGCCCTGTGGGCGATTGCAATACAGTCCAGCAAAGTGAGTATGCGCGCTTGTTTGGAATTCTACCGATCGGTATTTTGGGCATAATTGGCTATACTGGCATCCTAATAGCGTGGGTAGTCGCTCGCTATGCCGGTGCCTCACTGGCAAAATTAGCAAAGCTGGCATTATTCATGTTGACAACTGCAGGTACGTTATTTTCGATCTATCTCACATTCCTGGAACCCTTTGTGATCGGCGCAACTTGTGCTTGGTGTCTGACCTCTGCACTCCTGATGACGCTGCTCATGATAATCTCTGTCCGACCCGCAAAAATTGCCCTCCACGATCACCATCTGTACGGACAATAGATGTGTTGGAATTAATTTTGGGGGATTACCAATATATCAATTGACATACTAATTGGCAAAGTTGCTAACTCAACTCAAGAGGAACTCTCATTTAGCTACATATTCTTCGTCTTCGTGAGAGATATGTTAAAGGTGTACCGCTTCTTTATTTGCACAATCGTCACATTCGTGCTTGAATTTTGAACTTTTTCGAAGTATTTCCTTCATATAGGCAGCGTCGTCTGCGATTAGAAATTGTCACCGTGTCCAGGATTGGCTGGTTAATGCTCTGAGGCGAGTAAACTAGTAATTGTTCAACGTGCAACATTGGGGCGTGTGATCGGAAAATTGGTGATCGCAGGGTCGAAGTGCTCATCCTGGCCGATTTGCGGATCTGTTTGGTTCTTGATGGGCCATTTGTGTAGGGAGTAATATTGAAAATCAGGGCGCTGAAGAGGGCGAGTACCCGCAAAATGAAGTGGGTTTGCCATTTTTCATGACTTTGAATACTAGAATTTATGATCTCTTAAACCCAACGCAGTTGGGCCATACTCTGAATCGCTCTGATATTTTATTTGGCAAATATTAACATGAGGTATTCCTCCATCGATGGAGTGGTGTAATTACATAGCTTCCGGAAAAGGGCAAAGAGAAGAAGGGGGATCAGGCGAGAAGAAATATGTTGCTGGCATCTGAATACTCATAACCCATATAAAATCTATAACCCTGCAAGGAGAAAGACAACTTAGTAATGCGAGAATTGTCTAGCGGATGGGATTCGGAATTTGCGATCGCTAATGTCTGATTACTCTATCGATGGAGGGTGCCATTGATGTGGTATCTCGCAACACAGAGCACACATTATTTTGCGCTTGTTATGTCACATTCTCTTAAATAGTGCGAATGACATGACAGGTTTGAGATTATGTCCAGGAGAGTATCGTGTTGCACCTCACCAACTGAATAGAGCAGAACTCCACTCTTTTTCCGGTGCGATTTGGGTTCAGTTTGCATCGAAATCATGAAATTTTTGGAGATAACAGAAAAACATGACCCCCATATATGCAGTTATTGCGTACTGCTGCCGCCATATATAGGGGATAGAGCTAATAGAACAAACGTTCTTAGAACTCTTAATCAATTGGTTGAAGGTTCGAGTCCTTCCGGGGTCACCTTAGCGGA
>CAYTKR010000126.1:0-15166 GCA_964438295.1 uncultured Anaerolineales bacterium | reverse complement strand
ATTACGTTGCAAAATTATCTATACTTAATTAAAGTAGGATAATGTTATGGGTGCCAACATACAACAGATCTATACGGCGCTAACAGAATTTCCTGGGAACATCGTCTATCACATCATTGTCAGTTTCTCGGTGCTCAACGCGCTGATTTCTGCAATCTCCTCACAGCGGAAGTCACAAACTTCCACATACACTCGTACCCTGATCGGGTTGGGTGCTCTGTTGGGGATTCGCTTTATTGTTTTCTTTTACTCGATCATTTTTCCCCCTCTCTCAAATTATGCTGGAGCTTTGCTGCCGGTCCTTGATTGGTTGACCACAAGCCTCAGCTCATTGATCATCATCTGGCTATGGATCTTCCCTCAGCGCTCAAAGCTCGGTGATACTATGGCTTCCGTTGTGGGGTTGTTGAGTGTGATCTTGGCCATCGTGAGCGGTGTTTGGTGGTTACGCGTCGATATTGGTCTGAGCTTCAATCAAAGTTTCTTGGATGATGCCTGGAATTTGTATAACGCGGGATTACTAATCGCCGGGATTGTTCTATTAATCATTCGTACTCCCGTTAATCATGGAATTGGTTTGGGTATGCTGGTGATGCTGTTGGTTGGTCATCTCCTGCATATCGTTTTACCTAATTCAGAGGGATATTTCCCCGGTAGTGTGCGACTTCTTCAAATCGCGGTTTTCCCCTTGTTGTACAGCTTATCTCGCCGCTGGGAAGCTCAGCGGGAACTCAAACCAGTGATTAAGGAGGAGTCAATGACAGTCGAGGGTGACTCCGGACCCTATCGTATCGAACCGGTAGAATTCCGGCATATCAAAGATTTGTTTGAAGAGTTTTTCCCTGGGGAGATCGAACAATTGGTAGCGCGTATCGTCGGGGAGATCATGAAAACAGATCTCAGTTTTCGCATCGTGCATACTTTAGAGCGTGGATTTTGCTTGGAGGGTGGCTATGATCGTCATATGCAAAAAGGCATCGCGGATATCAATTTGCACGAGAAAGATGTTCCCCTGTTGACTTCATCCTCTCGTAAATCGAAGCCACTCCGTTTGCAAGCCAGCAGTAAATCGCCTGATCTACATAATATTGGGAAGGCTTTGGGGTTGAAATCTCCGGGTCATTTGATGGCTGGCTTCTTCTCTTCGTTCGATAATGCAGGTATCTTGTTGATGAATTCCCATTCCAATAAACGTTGGGACCAAGAGGCACAGAAATATTTTGTTGAAATTACCAATTCAATCCATACCTTCTTTAGGGAATTGGAAAAAATCTCCATGAATGATGAAGATAAAGAGATCGAAATCATTCCAGATTCCAATAACAAGCCTGAGGTTAGAGTCCAAAAGGAAACCCTGCTGCGGTTGATCGATTTTATAAAGAGTCAACCTACCTAAGTTCCCTAAGAAACAAGCGCTCTGTTAGGCCGAAAAGAAGAAATTAGAAGGTCAACTTCTCAGCGAAGTTGACCTTTTATCATTCTAATATTAACCAAAAAAACGATGAGTATCGAAATTATGTGAAAGGGGAGACTGATTTGCCCCGAGGTTTGTTTGTATCAATATCGCTTAACCAATCAGGGATTTCTTCATGTGCAGCTTTCTTTTTGGCGGGAGTTTCTGTGGGATTCTGGATCTGGGGAGAGGTTGCTGCGGTTTCCCAACTAGGTAATTTCTGATCGTCTTCATCTAGATTCAGGGAATTAAATGCGGGCGTTTGAGAGCCTTGTGGGGTTGAAGCCATTTCCCAATCAGGAGTAGGTTGATTGGGTTCCTGGGGGATCGGCGAAGACCCATGTGGGGACTCAAGAGTGGGTTGGATTGATCCGGTTGCCCAATCGGGAAGAGATTCATCAACACTGGCCTGGGAGAATGCATCGTTCCCGATCTGTTCGAGATTATTTTGCTCAATTGGAATATCCCCAAATAAAGTTTCATCGGTTAGGTTAGTCAGCCATTCAGGGAGATCGCTGCTATCTTCCTCTTCCTGCTGAACCTGATCTGCACTAGCCTCAGTATCCAATTGTGCCAAAAAGTCGAGCGGATCGAGCTGGTCGTGTTCAGTCGCTTGAGCGGGGTGCGCCTTGGTCGGTGTTATTTCCATCTCTGAGAAGGCTTCTTGATTGAGCTTTTGCGTCCAGGCGATCAGGGCATCGCGAGCTTCATCAGAGATGATTGTAGGCTCGCTTTCTTCCAGCAGGTCTTGATCGCTAGAGATGAACGTAGGTTGCGTATCTTCCTCGGCCTCTATTTTCTCATGATACAAGCGTTCGACGGCTTCTTGAATGATATCAGTGTCTGTTCCCAGACCCCGTTCTCTTAACCATTGAACCATTTCTGAAGTGGGATGGGATAAAATCACTGAGTCGTTATGGGTGGGGGCCTTAATCGTGTCCTTCTTGATCTGAGGTTGAGGTGCCTTTTTGGGGGGCTCACTGGGAGGTTTGTCCTCTCGCCTGGGAGGTGTAGATTTTTGTTTCTTGATCTTGTTGAATCTCGGTTGATGCCGATTGATTAAGGCATTGGTGAGAGTTCGGCGCTTTTTCTGGTTTTTGAGAGGGGTGATTCCTATAGCGTCGAATTGGATCGAGCCATTTTTGATATGCTTTTGTACCTGGCGGCTGATATATTTATCTTCTCCGATGAAAACAATTTCATCTCTATGCAATAAATAATATATACCGGCTAAGCCCTGCCGAATGAGTCCATGATCTTGAATACTGAATTTGACCTTGAATTCTTCCATGAGTGAATCTCTAAAAATAGTAAGTTTCACAATAATTGTTGTGTATTTTTGTCCATGTGTCAATAAGCCTTTAGTAAGGTCTGGTAGTGACAGTTGAATGGATTAAATTTTCCATCCGGGATAGAATGTAGATTAGTGCCAAAGTTCGACCAGGAGGAATACTATGGGCGATATTCAGAATCAACCCCCCCAAGGTACCGCTGCAGAAAGTGACATTGTCCTGCGGTATTTCGAAGCGTTGAATTCCAAAGACCCAGAGCGAGTGATCGCCTTATACTCCCCTCGCAGCGTTCTGGTCACAGCATCTCGCTCGATCTCTGGCGAGGAACAGATCCGGGCCTGGTATCAGTTATTATTTAGTGAAATGCTACCAGAGGTAGATTTCCTGTTGATGGACATCTCGGGTTCGGGCAATTTCCGCCGCATCCGCTGGAACGCGAAAGAGCATAAGAGTATCTTGGAGCCTGGGAATGGGGATGATAGTTCTGGCTCCACACTTCCAATTCCAGGGGCGCAAGAGATATTTAGAAACGTTTTCTATAAAAAGATCGTGCGCTCACAGCCTCGGGAGCATACGGCATATATTGTCAGTATTGACTTGAATGATCCTGCCGTTGACCTACTGGTGACGCCGCCCATTGGCCTGGGAAATACCACCTCGAAGTATATGGCCGGCTATGGTCTGCAATTGGCGATCAATGGCGACGAATGGACAAGCTGGGCCAATCCTAAAGGACTGGCAGTATCTGAGGGGTTGGAGTATTCAGGGCCATCGGCGGAGCCAACTACATATATATCTTCGAGCAACCAGGTGTGGGTTAATGGGCCGCGGCCACCTGCCCTTTGGGATGCTATTTCTGGCTCCCATACCCTGGTGCGTAGTGGGGACATGAATCAAAAGCTCAGGGATTGCAAGAAGCCAGAGGTGTATTGCGTAAATTTGGCGCCGCGCACCTCGATGGGCGTAACTGCCGATAATCGCTTGATCCTGATTGTGGCCGAAGGTCCGGCCAGTGCCCCCAGGGCAGCCTTGACATTGAGAGAACTGGCCAGCTTGAACCTTGAAATGGGTGTTCACAAAGGCATTTGCATGGATGGGGGTGGGTCGAGCACTCTGGCCGTTGACGACTATGGCGTTCCCAAGGTACTCAACTCTCCCAGCGACGGCAGTGAACGGGCGGTATCCAATCACCTGGGAATTCGAGCCCGCTATCTGGATCCCATCAATGAGCTGAAGGTCGAGGATGGGGACGACACGATTGGGTTGCTCGACGGCAAGATCGTCTACCACTTCACTTCGTTCACCATCAACGATGCCAACGATAATTAAGGAAAAAAAAGATACGCGCAGAGCATAGCTCTGCCCATGCTTTTATTTCTGCATTTACCAATCACATGAGAAGATATTTGGTTCGGCGTTGTAATCCCTCTCCCAAATTTCTATCACTTCCGCCAAACCAACCCAGCGAACCTTGCCACTGGCATTCAGGTGTTGGATTTCCCTTTCGGCATCCTCGATGTAACCTTCTAGGGGCAGGCGATGTTGGGGGTAAAAAAGGGTACAGGTGTAGATCTTTCCAGAATCCAGTTCGCCGTTCACTTGCAACTGGATAAGTTGCTCGCAACTGCGGCCGCAGCCACCAATGTGGGGTAATGGGGCACCATCGGAATGTTCGGTGAAGCGTTCATTATCTTCGGGTTTCCAAATCCCAGATACCCACAAAGATTCCTCGTCTATGTGCAGGCTGGTTGCACCACCCCACAGAATATCGGCTTGCCAGGTAAAGGAGGGGTATTGGCGACCTTGGATGGGATGCCAGAGGTATTCCAGCTTGGAGTCAGTTGGTGGCGAAGCGATGAATCCCCCCGTGAGATTGGAGGGTGTTACGCCCAATTCCTGGATCAAATAGGCCACATCGGCATAGCTGTACTGGCTTTCGTGCGCGTGAGGATCGACCTCGAAGCCCAATTTCTTGATATAGCGCAGAAAATTTTGCCCCCCGGTCTCGGGAGTTCCAGTATCATACATCCCAGCAGCCAGTAGGAAGTTCCAGTCGGACTGGTAATTGTACATCACATCATTGGCCTTCAACATGCTCACAAGCTTCACCAATGCCGTGCGATGCTCCCAGAAGGCAGCTTCGTCGTTGACGTAATCTGGATACAGACCGCTGCGTGGCTCCTCGTTATGGGTGACGATGCTGATATGGATCGGTGGGGTGGAGGATGAAACAGATTCTGCGGAAATTGCGTTCGGCTTTTCCACAGAATCTGTTTCAGTCGTAACTGCGTTTTCAAAGAGACGGGTAAAGGAACAGGCCAGTGCAATAGAAGTTAGAACAAGGACCAAGAATGGGCGAGTAGCCGACCAAGGTTTCATCTGTAACTCCTTTGTTTCACACCCTTTATACCACTAAATTTGGGATGAATACTTTCATATTTTGCTCCTATTGTCACATAATTGTCATCCTTTTGCCCCAAAACATTTTGCCAGGGTAGTTGCTTCGGATTACAATTAGTTTATCTGACGTGTAAGTTTGGAACGAAATTTCTGGAGTCTACATATGCCTGCAAAGTCTCCAAAAATCTTGATCGTTGATGATGAAGCCCCGATAATCGATGTTTTATCCTACAATCTAAAGCAGGCCCACTATCAAGTAGTGGTTGCCCGAGATGGCGAAGAAGCCCTGGAACAAGCTCGTAGGGAGCTTCCCGATCTCATCATCCTCGATCTAATGCTGCCAAGACTGGACGGATTCGATGTATGCCGTACATTGCGCAGTGAGTGCCAGGTTCCCATCATCATGCTCACTGCCCTGGGCAGCGAGGTGGATCGAGTGGTAGGGTTAGAATTGGGCGCCGATGACTACCTGGTCAAGCCCTTTAGTGTGCGCGAGTTGCTGGCCCGGGTTAAAAATGTGCTCCGGCGCACTGCCGCTCACCCAGCTGCAGAGTCTGCCGATGTGCTAAAGGTTGGAGAATTGCACGTCAATGCCGATTCTCGAGAAGCCCAATTGGGTGAGGTCTCCTTAGAATTAACTGCCCTCGAGTTTGATTTATTGCATAAACTGGCGCGACACACAGATCATGTTCTCAGCAGAGAGAAGTTGTTGGAGGAAGTCTGGGGGTATGATTATCACGGCGATTTACGTGCGGTTGATGCGGCAGTCAAACGTCTGCGGGCTAAACTCCGCCAGGCTGCTCCTCAGAGCGAGATCATCAAGACCGTTCGAGGTGTGGGGTATAAATTTATTGGGTAGGCTGAATAGCTATGTTTTCCAGTATTCGCATCCGTTTGACATTTAGCCACTTGGTGGTGATCGTCCTGGCGATGAGCTTGTCGGGGATCTTATTGCTCTCATTTTTAGAGGATTATTTTGCTCAGGCTACTGAAGATAGCCTTATTGCCCAGGCGCGCATCACGGCTCAAGCTTTGATCCCGGAAGCAATTCTTGCCGGACCTGTAGTCGAAGCCCAATCTCCACTCACCAATGCGATCCAGCAGCAGCAAGTCAGCAACCTATCTCTACAAACTGAAAATGTTAATTTCCCTCGATCTGGCGCAGAACAATTCGATTTGAACTATCTGGCGGACGCGTCCTTGCAGCTAGGAGCCCAACTCGAGACGCGCATCCGTATTCTGGACACGCAGGGGTTGGTGCTGGTGGATTCTTGGAAATCGGACTTTGATAGAGATTTCTCCTCCGACCCTTTCGTAGCTATGGCCATGACAGGCAAGTATGCCAGTTGGGTAGATGGGGCGAGAGAAGATTCGATTATGCATTTAGCCATGCCAGCCTTTGTCAATAAAAAACTTGTTGGCGTGATCTATTTAAGCCAGCCAATGCGAGATGTGATCAGCGTGCTCGGGGACCTACGTACCCGCCTCTGGATCTCTACCGCGATTGCCGTTGTATTTTCAGCTATCGTGGGGTTAATGTTTTCTGGAGCAATTACGCGCCCATTGGGACGTTTGACTGCAGCTGCCAGCACTATTGCTCAGGGTTATTTTGACCAGCAGCTACATATTCGATCGCGTGATGAGTTGGGCACTTTGGGTAGAGCCTTCGATGATATGACTGCGCGCTTGCAAGCTGCGCGCAAGATGCAGGTTGATTTTATTGCGAATGTCTCCCATGAATTGCGAACCCCACTGACCTCGATCAAAGGTATGGTTGAGACATTACGAGGTGGTGCGGTTGATGATCATGAAGTGCGGGACGATTTTCTTGAAACAATAGATACCGAAACTGATCGTCTCGTCCGTTTGGTTAATGATTTGCTGCTACTTTCCCAATTTGATTCTCAGGCGTTGAATTTACAGCGTGAATATCTAGATCTTGGTGAGTTGATCCAATCGATTGTGACTCATTTCCAGCATCTTGCTGAATCTAAGGGCTTGAGCATAAATGCCAAAGTACACTCAGGAGCACCCTTGGTCTGGGCTGACCCTGACCGTATCGAGCAGGTTTTGATCAATCTTTTAGATAACGCCTGTAAATATTCTCAATCCAGGGGAACCGTCATTGTTGGTGTGGATATAAAAGATGATCAGTTTGTGCAGGTGCAAGTCCGTGATGAAGGCCCAGGGATCCCGGCACAAGATCTACCAAAAATTGGGGAGCGTTTTTTTCGCACCGATGATGCCCGATCTCGCTCGCATGGGGGTAGCGGATTGGGTCTAGCCATCGTCAAATCCTTGGTCGAAGCTCATGGGGGGATGTTTTGGTTGGAGAGCCAGGAGGGGGAAGGTACAATAGCGAGTTTTACACTGCCAATAAAGTAGATAATTCTCCTAAAGCGACACCTCCCTTTTCATTCCATTGAATTGAAAAATCACATATCCGTAGTGGACGCTACTGGTTAAAAAGCGAAACCCCACCTGTACGATGGGGCTAATTTCATGAACTTCCTTTTCGATTAGGGAACAAATTCAACGTAGTAGTTGGTTCCGCCATCTTCCCAGTGAGCTGATTGGATGGTGCAAGCGACATTGTAGCTGAAGGTATTCGAGTCCAGTGACACTCCACTTGGGAACGCTTGAGTTTGGCCTGGTTGCATCGTTACTTGGACGGTGACTGTGTTCGAATTGCCCAAGGACCAAACGCCTGTGTTCTTATCGAGCCTGTCAGCAACGCAGTTGACTCTCACCTGAACGTTGACCATGTTTCCCGGTCCGTGGTTGGTAATGCGGAACCAGAATTGCCCGTGAGGTTGGCGCCCTGGATAAATGTCAGTGATCGCCACGTCGGTGTGCCATCCGCCAGCGAAAACGGTTGCGGGAGCAGCTAACACCGCGACGAGGACTGCGATAAAAACGAACTGGTAAGCTTTCTTTGTTTTCTTCATTGTTATTTCTCCTATCGAATATTTTTTGATTGCTTCATACATTTAGTCGACAGCAGAATCGAAAAAGTAACATACAAAAGTGCCTGTTCTGTCACAGTGCTGACATCGAAACTTGTTAGCATGGAAACAGATTATCAGACAATGAAAGGAACAGGCCATGAAAGATAAAACTCAATTTTTGCTAACTGTAGTAATCGTCCTTGGATTTTGGTTTTCCCCCAGGGCGGGGAGCCAGCCAGCACTGGCTAGCAGTGAATTCTCCTCCCAGACTTCACGCCACATCAGTGTCACCGGTGATGCTGAAGTGCGCGTCGTGCCCGACGAGGTGATCTTCAACCTTGGGGTGGAGACCTCTGATAGGAATCTGTATGTCGCCAAAAGACAGAATGACCAAATTATTGAGAGAGTTCTCAAGTTAGCAGAATCCTATGGTATCCCCTCACGGCACATCCAAACAGACTACATCTATATCGATCAAGGTCATTACTGCTGCGGGGACAGTGATGATTACGTCGTTCGCAAAACCATCGTGATCACGCTGAGGGAGGTCTCTAAATTCGAAGATCTGCTCACCAGTACCCTCGATGCAGGCATCACGAATGTGCATGGCATAGAGTTTCGCACTACGGAATTAAGGAAATACAAAGATCAAGCACGTGCGCTAGCAATTCAAGCAGCCAAAGAAAAAGCAGAAGCCCTGACAGGCGAGTTGGGGCTGAAAATTGGCGCTGCCACCAGCATCAGTGAGAACCATGTGGGCTGGTACTCCTGGTACAGTTCATGGTGGGGATACTGGAGTAGTGGATCGGTAGCCCAGAACGTAGTCCAGGAAGTCGGCAGTGCTGGTTGGACGAGTGATGGCAGCGCGGCCCCGGGCCAGATCAGCGTCAGGGCGCAGGTGTCGGTCACCTTCGAAATGGAGAATTAAAATCGTTTTCGAAAAAACGCTGCTACAGGTAGTACACCACGTAGCAGCGTTACATTTATCAGTAGATAATTTGATCAAAGATTGAGCGGCGGCTTGACTCCATCGGGGATCAGCGGAACAAACGGGGTAGCCCTGAGGCGATCTGCGAATTCAGTTTTTGCTTTTTCGAGAAGGTCTGCATCCTGAATGAACTCAAGAGCTGTTAGCGCCAGGACTTTTCCTGCGAACAACATACCTTTGTGTCCGATGCTCATGCCACTCTGAGCAGTCAACTGCCACGAATGACCCGGGGTGCCGAACGCATGGCAAGTAGTCATGATCTGCCCAGTGGGGGTGACCCAACTGACATCGCCGACGTCGGTAGATCCCGGCCAGGCCATGTCTTTCTTGAACGCAGGCAAGACTCCTTCAAAAAGTAACGATTCTTTCGCGGCCAACAGCAACTGGTTGACGTTGGGGCCCAGTAGTTTTGCAAATTGCCCCATGATGCCATCGCCTTTTGGGAAGGTTGAAGAGAGCTTTCGGACGAATTGCCTTTCTTCATTTGTGAAGCCAGGCGCGCCAACTTCGTCCATTTTCTCGTGGAGCACATCGACGATGGTATCGTTGAATACCAGGTTGGATGCGCCCGAGATCACCTCGCTTTCCATTTCTGTGTCCGTCATAATTGCTGCCCCTTTGGCGACATTTACTATGCGCTCATAAATGGGTTTGAGTTGATCGGGCCGTGGCGCGCGGATAATATACAGCGATTCAGCGTAAGGCGGGACGACATTTGGAGCAAGACCTCCACCATTTGTAATAACATAATGAACTCTAGCTTCTGTGATGATGTGCTCGCGCAGGTAGTTCACACCGACATTCATCAACTCGACAGCGTCCAGCGCGCTGCGACCATTATGGGGGTCGGATGCAGCGTGGGAAGCGCGTCCATGAAATTTAAACTTCACCTTCATATTTGATAGCAGATTTACAGAGATACTGCCATTTATCATCCCGGGGTGCCAGGTCAGGCTGAGGTCAACATCGTCAAAGACGCCGGCCTTGGCCATGAATGCTTTGCCTGAGCCGTTCTCTTCCGCCGGGCAGCCGTAGTAACGTATCGTCCCCTGGACCTCGCCGGCATCGATGGCTTCTTTGACCCCCATCGCAGCAGCAAGAGCGCCAACGCCCAGCAGATTATGGCCGCAGCCATGTCCGTTCCCGCCATCTTCGATGGGTTGACGCTGAGTTGTCACTTCCTGGCTGAGTCCGGGCAGAGCGTCATATTCGCCCAAGATGGCGATCACAGGTGTGCCTTTTCCATAGCTGGCTACGAACGCTGTGGGAATCTCGGCAATGCCGCGCTCTATTTTAAAGCCGCCATCTTCGAGAGCATCAGCCAGCAACCGCGCGGATTTAACTTCCTGATAACCCGTTTCAGCAAAATTCCAGATCTGATCGCTCAAGTTAGTGAAGAATTCCTGATTGTTATCTATCCATTGAATGGTATCCATTTTGCTCTCCTCTGTAGGGCTCGTGATAGATCATCTGGCAAAATTATAGTGAATTCCAGAGTATGGGTCAATTTGATTTGCGATTCTTCGGCTATAATGATGAATGAGTAAAAACCCAATAGCCGGAATCGATTCGATGAAACCAGCCTGGCAAGACCGTGACATTGTGCGCATCTCCGAAATAGCCATCATTGCCCTCTTCGTAGCGGGTGCTTTGGTTTGGGTCACCATGGGATTAAGCGCATCGTCGATGCCGGCTGCCAACCCTGAGGTCGACGCGAGCATCCAGGTTTTCGCCTATGCCATGCCCAACCGGGGTTGGGCTCCCCTGACGGTCTATTTCAGCGCATTTGGTTCCTATGATCCCAATGGCCAGATTGTGCGCTACGAGTGGGATTTGGATGGCAATGGCTCTTTTGAGTCGGACACGACCAATGATGGGGGCTACGCTTCCTACATCTATACCAAACCACGCGATTACGTCATTACACTCAGAGTCACTAACGATCAAGGTGCAACAGCCACAACCAGCGTGATGGTACATGTGTTGCATCCGGCCTCCAGCAATGTCGATTACTGGACGATTTACGACCAGTCGCAGGTGCGCAAGGTTACGGTCGAGCTGACTCAGGCCAACTGGAATGCTATGATGGCCGCACCGGAAGAAAAGCGCCTGGTTCCAGCTGATGCGGTGGTATTTGGAGAACGAATAGAGCAAGTGGGCATCAGCCCCAAGGGAAACAGTACGCTGTGGTTCCCAGGGGATAAGAAGCCGTTCAAACTGGATTTCAATGCCTATATCCCTGAGCAGGAATACCGCAACCTGAAGATGCTGATCTTCCATAACAATTTCGGCGATCCCTCTATGCTGCGCGAGAAGATGGCCTACGACATGATGCAGTTCGCCGGTGTGCCGGGTGGGTTTACGGCCTTCGTCGAGTTGTGGGTGGACATCACTGACGATGCAAAGCCAGCTGATTTCATCGGAGTCTATACCATGGTCGAGCGGCCAGATCGTAAATATTTGGGCAATCGCTTTGGGCGTGAGAATGACGGCGGTAATCTATACAAAGCCGATGCCTGGTTCGAAGAAGGCGCCGCCGATCTGGCCTACTATGGAGAAGATATCGGAGATTATCCCAAGCCGCGCGGCGAGCTGGCCTATGCGCTGATGTACAAGGATCCCGAGCAGGCGGATTACGCCGATATTATCAATCTGTGTTATGTGATCGATGGGGTGGAATATGAGACTCCCGAGGATTTTGCGACCTCGTTGGAGACTGTGTTCAATGTGGATGGCTTCTTGCGTTATTTGGCGGTGATCTTCTTAAACCTGAACTTTGACCAGTATCCAGACACGGGCAACAATTACTATATTTACAACAACCCTGGCACCGACAAGTTCGAATGGATTTCCTGGGATATGGGCAATTCCTGGGGTATGTTTGGCGGCGAGTACGACTTCCCCATCTTTGGGCAAGAGCAGAGCATCGGCCCGCTGCAGTACCGACCCCTGTTCACCAAGGTCTTCCAGGTTGAAGAGTACCGCCAGACCTATCTGGCCTATCTGGATTTGATCATTCGAAATTATTACAACGCAGAGAATATCGGCGCCCTGGCGCGCGGCTGGCACGCCATGATCAAGCCCCACCTTTACGAAGGCAACGGAGACAAGATGTATTTTGGAGACTCTGCACAGGCGAACATCGCTGAGCTCGACCAGGGTCTAGAATTCATTGTCGACCTAACGAAGCGCCGTGCGGAGTTCGTGCTTGGAAGTTTCGAGTATTAATTGTCATTGCGAGCAGAGCGAAACAATCCCCGCCATGTTGTTGGAGATTGCTTCGTCCGCTCGCCAACGGCGCGCCTACGGCGGCTCATTCGCAGTAACGATCAGGTTGGAGGACAATAATGAAAAAACACCATATCTTCAAAGTCATTGCACTAATAATCCTTTTGGCGATGCTATTATTACCTCTCAATGGAGTCCTTGCCCAGGAGGAGCCGACTACCGAGACCTTTGACGAAGCTGCCCTGCCTGGATGGGAGCGCTCCGAGAAAGCTGTCGTTCAGGAAGGTGTGCTGCGAATTGCTCCGGGTAATTTTGCAGTGAAGTTCGGCGATTATGGCGAGGGCACATTTCGAGTCAAAGTGAAGCAATATGCCCCCGGAGCAGTCTTCCTGCGCTACTACATGCGTGAGGAAGGCAGCTATGCTGTGATTGTTTTTCCTGACAACATCATTCTTGAAAAGAGTATGGCAGATCACCCCCAGGAAATGGGAGGCTATGAATGGTCGGGCTCCATTGAGGAGTGGGTGGAGTTTACGATCACAGTCAGCGCTGGGCAACACACCATCTACTTGGATGGTCAGCAAATCATCCAAGCTGTTGACGATGACCCACTTCAGGGTGGCGGTATTGGTTTCATGGTTGAAGGCGAAACATCAGTAGACTTCGATGATTTCAACTTGTCGGCGGTTGTGGTCGAAGGCCTGCCACCAGCAGAAGGAGATGCGCTGCCTATGGGCGTCGAGGAGGCGGAGCCCCCAGGGGGATTTGAGCCCGCCGCTCCTGCAGATTCTCCCTCGACTGATGTTACCGATGGCCGCGTTACCGTCAGCGACCTGATCGCAGATCTGACCAGCAGCCAGGCCAATCCGCTAGAGTTATCGACATTCATCGTCAATTTGCTTTTATCCGTTGTATTGTCCTTCATATTGAGCCGGGTTTACGTGCATTGGGGATCGTCGCTCTCTAATCGGCGCCGTTTTGCAGCCAATTTCATCCTGATCACTGTGACCACGACCTTCATCATCTTGGTGGTGCGCTCGTCAGTGGCACTGTCTTTAGGTCTCGTCGGTGCGCTTTCGATTGTGCGCTTTCGCGCCGCCATCAAAGAGCCAGAGGAACTGGCCTACCTGTTCTTCGCCATTGGCATTGGCATAGGCTTGGGTGATAACCAGCGTCTTATCACTGTTCTGGCGATGGCTGTGGCGATCATCGTCCTCGGGGTTATGCGCCTGTTCCGCGGCCGTCAGGCCGATTTCAATCTGCATGTCACCGTTGCCAGCCAAAGCCCCAATAAGGTCGAATTGGACGCCATCATGGAGACCCTCGCGCCTCACTGCGCCCAGATCAAACTGATGCGCTACGACGATACCGGGCCAACGCTCGAAAGCTCCTTCCTGGTGGAGTTTGGGAATATGGATGCCCTCAAAAGTGCCAAAGCTGCCTTACGAGGCCTGTCCGATTCACTGATGATCACATTCATGGATAATAAAGGTATTTGGTAAGGAGAAACCTAATCTTAAGAGACCAGCATGACCGATAAATCATCTGTTCGCGAATTCCGCTACGAGCGCAAGTTCTTCGTGGACCAACTGGATGCTAAGCAGGTCATCTCTTTGATCAAGCAGCATCCGGCCATGTTCTCAGAAATTTTTCCACCGCGCAATATCAATAATATCTACCTCGACGATCCCTGGATGGAGAATTATTTCGACAATGTCGGAGGGGTTGTCGAGCGCAGGAAAGCGCGCATCCGCTGGTATCATGAGTTATTCCGCCAGATCGACGACCCCTTGTTAGAATTTAAGATCAAGCGCGGGTTGGTAGGCACCAAGGCGCAATACCCTTTCCCTGCGTTCATGCTGGCAGAAAACTTTAGCGCAAATTATTTGAAGAAAGTCATCCGTTTTTCAGAACTCCCTTTGGATGTCAAGGATCATTTGCTGACTCTCGAGCCTGTGTTGCTGAATTGTTATCGGCGCTGGTATTTTGCCACCCCAGACCGCCGTTTCAGGGTGACGGTCGATAGCGAATTGACCTTCTACCATCTCAACAAATTCAACAATCGCTTCGTTCATAAGCAAGTCGATCACGAAAACATCGTCGTGGAACTGAAATATCAATCAGAGGACGATCCCCAGGCCGCACGCATCACAGCGGGATTCCCCTTCCGGATGACGCGCAGCTCCAAGTATGTCCAAGGTATTGAGCGAGTTTATCTATAAGTAGGACGCAGATTACCGGTTAGGTGACGGAAATGAAAGCCAAATATAATGAAGTCTGGTTTGTGGATGGGCAAGAAGTTCAACTGGGTGAAAAAACAGTCTCTTTGCCATTTGGGAGAGCCAGCGCTCGGGCGTTGATCATTCGACGTGGGGATGGCGCTATTTTAGGGACTCTACATCACGAAGGCGGCAAACTGGCACCACCAGGCGGCGCCATCGATGATGGGGAGAGTTCGGCAGAGGCAATTGCCAGGGAGTTAGAGGAGGAAAACATTCAATTGGTTGGGAACAGCGAAGATTGGGAAACGCGCATTGCGGTGGGGTATTATGCGGGCTACAAAGAGTTATCGATCTGGCACATCTTCGATGTCGATGATGCGCACATCGGGGAGTGTGATGAGAATATCCTCTCACGCTGGGTAGGTCAGGAGGAAGATGTCTGGTATCCTAACATGCGTGAATGGATCATTATGACCTTGAACGCGCATCTTCCTGCTTTATCCCATAAAACCATTCAAATATTATAAGCATCTAGTAGAGCGGAAATTTTTCCATAATTAGAAGTTTAATTTCTTCGTGGGACTATCCAGGAAAAGGGTTGCATGGGCTGCAGAGCAGCCCATGCAACCCTTTTC
>CAYTKR010000125.1:0-15244 GCA_964438295.1 uncultured Anaerolineales bacterium | reverse complement strand
GGAAAAGGGTTGCATGGGCTGCAGAGCAGCCCATGCAACCCTTTTCCTGAGGTATCACCTCGACAATTCCTAGAGAACTTAAGGAAATCGAACTTCTGTTTGCGATTTTTTGATATACAATGAAAGAGACAATGGTCTCGTCACGCCTTCATTGAGTTTGTGATATCCCTTCATAGGAGGCCTGATATGATCCTGCATATTGGACTTGTGTTTTGCGTTGCCTATGTTCTCGGCGCGCTGCCTTCGGCTCATCTGGTTTCCCAGTTCGTTGGCCGGAAGGAAATCTGGCAATTGGGAGACGGCAATATGGGCGCAAAGAATACATTCCTTATGGTTGGAAAGCTGGAGGGGATTCTGGTTGGCGTTGTTGATATCTTCAAAGGGGCTATGGCTGTCGAGCTAGTGCGTTATCTCAATTTGGCTCCCTGGGTGGCATATCTGGCCGGGGCACTGGCAGTGTTAGGGCATGATTTCTCACTTTTTGTGGGTTTTCGCGGTGGACAGGGCATGGCGACATTGGTAGGAATATTCTGGATGATCGTGCCTTTGCAAACTACCATCGGCTTTATTCTGTTCGTCATCTCACTTTTCGTAACGCGCCATTGGAATAAAAGCTGCGCCATTGGCTTCGCTTCCTTTACCGGATTGGTGTGGATCACCGGCGGGCCGGTGTGGTATCCGATAATTCTTTTACCCTCCGTTGGATTGAAGAAATTGCTCCAAGATTGGCAAGCCAGACACGCCATAGCTGGCTGATCGAGAATAAGTCGAAAAACAAGATCAACATCACAGAGGCAACCAACATGAATACATCAAGCCACTCCGCTCCACTCCTGCTGCCTGTTCCACGGCACTTCGAAATCCTTAATGGCAGATTTCCCATCCCTGATTCCGGGATCATCCAAATCAATGGCTCGAATCCCCAAGAAGTCCTGATCTCTGCGCGTACCCTTCAAGATCGCCTCGGCTCGGGATGGAAAATTAGCACCAGCAGTTCTGCAATCGCCGCTGGAGCCACCATTTCTTTGAATCTGGTTCCGGGTGGAATGCGCCATAAGCAGGAATATAAGCTCATGATCACGGAAGAGAGCCTTGATATCCTTGCTGGCTGTCCCGAGGGAATTTTCTATGGTACCAATTCTCTCCGCCAGCTTATCGATAGCTGCGCGGGGTATTTGCCGTCTCTGCGTTGCCGCGATTGGCCAGATTTCCCCCACCGCGGGGTGATGCTGGATATCAGCCGTGACAAAGTCCCCAGCATGAACACATTGTACGAACTGGTCGATTTGTTGGTATCCTGGAAGATCAACCAGTTGCAGTTGTATACCGAGCACACATTCGCCTATCGAAATCACCGCGCCGTTTGGGCTGAAGCCTCGCCAATGACGGCGGAAGAGATCCTGGCTTTGGATGCATATTGCCGGGAGCGATACATCGAGCTGGTGCCTAACCAGAATTCCTTTGGCCATATGCAGCGCTGGCTGCAGCACGCCGAATATAATCATCTGGCGGAGTGTCCGGATGGGTCTTTGAGCCTTTGGGGTGAGCAAATGGGACCCTTCTCGCTTGATCCCAGTGACCCCGACAGCCTGAAACTGGTGCGGGAGCTGTATGACGAATTGCTGCCCCTTTTCAGCAGCAAGCAATTCAATGTCGGTTGTGACGAGACCTTTGACCTGGGACGCGGCAAGAACAAAGCTCTGGTAGAAGATGTTGGTGAAGGTAGAGTCTACCGGGATTTCCTGATGAAGATCTACCGTGACCTGAAGTCCCGAGGGATCACGATGCAATTTTGGGGGGATATTCTGATGAGCAACCCAGGGCTGGTTGCCGAACTCCCTAAGGATGTGATTGCTCTGGAATGGGGTTATGAGGCTGGGCACCCCTTCGATACTCGCTGCGCGAAATTATCCTCGGCGGGTGTGCCTTTTTATGTCTGCCCGGGTACATCCTCGTGGAATTCCATCGCCGGCCGCACAGCAAACGCCGTTGAGAATTTGCGCCGCGCGGCGGAGAGTGGCTTGAAGCACGGCGCAGTGGGCTACCTCAACACCGATTGGGGTGATAATGGCCACTGGCAGCCGCTGCCTGTCAGTTATCTCGGCTTGGCTTACGGCGCGGCGGTCTCCTGGGCGTATGAGACCAACTGCGATATCAATATTGCCAACGCGGTGAGTGGGTTTGCTTTTCAGGATGGTTCTGGGGTGATGGGTAATATTGCTTACGAGCTTGGCGAAATATACCAGATGAGCGAGCTTCAGCCATCCAACGCTTCGATCCTCTTTCGCATTTTACAATCAACGCCCGAAGATTTGGCGATCCACGCCGATGAAGCTGAACAGCGCATCCAGGAATCTGAGCGTATCGTTGCGCGCATCGATGAGATCATGGCGCAAATTTCACGCGCTGACATGGAGCGCAGCGATGCAGACCTGATCCGAGACGAATTCATCTGGATCGCCGCTATGCTGCGTCACGCCTGCAGGCGCATGATCTGGGCTTTGGGCATGGCGAATGATGCTGAAGACCAGGCCTTGCGCCGGCGTCTGGCCGAAGATGCGGAAGCGCTCATGGACAAGTTCCGCCAAATCTGGCACGCGCGCAACCGACCTGGGGGGTTCGAGGACAGCTTGCGGCGTATGGAAGAAATGCGAGATCATTATCGCAGCGAATATCTTGAAAGGAGGAATTCATGACCAATCAAATTTTGCTTTACTTGGGAGCATTCTTCACAATACTCTGGGGAGTAGCCCATCTCTTCCCCACCAAAGGAGTCGTTGATGGATTTGGGGATATCTCACAGGACAACCGCCACATTATCACCATGGAATGGATCGTCGAGGCGGTTGCCCTGATCTTCATCGGTGTGCTAGTTGCTGTGGTCACAATGATTGACTCAAGCAATATAGTCTCTCTGATGGTATATCGGCTTTCAGCCCTTGCCTTGGTTGTCCTGGCTTTGGTATCCTTGTTCACGGGGTTTAAGGTCAACTTTTGGCCCTATAAGGTTTGTCCGGTTATTTTTTCACTTTCGGCCGTACTGATGTTGCTGGGCGTATATTTATAGCTGCGAAAATGAAAGTCCATCACATTAATTGTGGATCTCTACTGCCGCGCTTCCCGCAAGTGGAATCCATCGTCTACTGCTTGCTGATCGAAACAGATAGCGGGTTGGTCCTTGTTGACACTGGTTTTGGTACGCGAGATTACGCCGAGCCGTCGCCGATGATGCGCGTATTCCTTGGCCTGATGGGAACCCCGGGTGATCTCGAAGAGACGGCACTACATCAAGTCCGAGCATTGGGGTACGATCGCAATGATGTCCACCACATCGTGCTCACCCATCTTCATCTAGATCACGCCGGGGGGCTGCCCGATTTTCCTGATTCCAAAGTACATGTTTACACCCGCGAATATGAAGCTGCTATGCGGCCGAAGAACCTCATCGAACGAGGCTGTGATGCCTCTCATTGGCAGCATAACCCCAAGTGGGTGCTCTATGATCAGATCGATGGTGAATGGTTTGGGTATGATAGTATTCGGGTGATGGGTGACTTTGATGTGGATATCCGCTTAATCCCCCTGCCCGGGCATACGCGCGGGCATTGTGGGGTAGCGATTAAGACTCCCCAGGGCTGGTTGCTGGATTGCGGAGATGCTGCCTCGCCCTATCATTACCACAGCGATTTACACCGTGACGAATTTGATCGGGAGTATTTCAAATTTCCGAATTGGATTGCCGATTGGGCATTAGGTCCACATATCCATAACTTGCGCAAGCTAAAGACGGATTTCGGCCAGTATATCGAGGTCTTCAGCGGACATGATGCCTACACCTTCCGCAGGTTTCGGGAAGGAACGTAAGTTTTTTCTCTACAAGTGGCTCAAAACTAAAAGCGCAAAATCGAATCAGCATTCTTTTTTGGGTCTCCTCAAATATGTCACAATACTGAATACTCCCTGGAATGTAGAGGTTATCTATGTCTGATGAATTGCAATTTCTGTATACGATCCAACCTAATCGACCAGAGATGTTGACGCAGGGTTCCACTTCTGATGAGGAGAGAATTATCTCAGAACATTTCGATTATCTAAAGGGATTGAACGAGCAGGAGATCCTAATCTTGGCTGGGCGAACTCAAAATACAGATCCAAGCAGCTTTGGAATCGTGATCTTTAGAGCACCTTCTGAAGCAGCAGCCCAACAGGTAGTGGATAATGACCCGGCTGTCAGTCAGGGTGTCATGCGTGCTGAGTTGTATCCCTACCGGGTAGCGCTGATCACTGAGCACAGGGAATTCTAGGAGAAATTATGGTTTTTGAAAGACTCCGTTTTTGGTTTGTAGTTCACTTCATCGTCGATATGCTCTTCGCTGTGCCGTTGTTCATCGCGCCGGTGTGGATGTTAACCCTTTTTGGCTGGCAAACCATCGATCCCTTGACCAGCCGGTTAGTAGCCGCGGCCCTGTTTGGCATAGGGATCGAATCGTTTTTAGGAAGGAACGCGGGAGTTGATGTGTTCAAAGGCATGTTAAATCTCAAACTGATCTGGTCATTTGGGGCCATCACGGGTATCGGGATCAGCCTTGCTAAAATGGGTGGTGGTCCTCTGATGGGCTGGCTGGTGATGGGGATTTTTGTAGCATTTTTCTTCCTGTGGGCTTATTACCGCTACCAATTGAGATGATACCCTTTTTCCTGTTTTTATCAGAAGCCATTTTGATCTCTCTATCTGGGGTAATGGCGCCGGGTCCGATCACTGCAGTGGTGGTTGGGAAAGGCAATCAATCACCCCACGCCGGGGCGTTGGTTGCCCTTGGGCACGGCATCGTCGAAATTCCCTTGATGGTGGCAGTCTTCTTTGGGGTGGGGAGCTTGTTGGATGCTCCTTACGTTCGAGCTGGGATAGGGATCGCCGGAGGGTTGTTCATCCTGTGGATGGGTATCGGCATGCTGCGAAGTATCCGTCAGGAGGCTGTTGCTCAATCCCAAGACTCCCGCTCCCCAATTCTGGCTGGAATCCTTTTCAGTGTGGGCAATCCTTATTTTTTGGTTTGGTGGGTGACTGTTGGAGCTGCTTTGATCTTACGCTCGGTGGAGTTCGGTCTTGTAGGTTTCGTCGCCTTTGCGTTAGGTCACTGGCTGTGCGATCTATTGTGGGATTGGTTTTTATCTGTGGTTTCTTTCAAAGGTGGGCAATTTTTTGGAAATAAGTTCCAACAGGCTGTATTTCTGATAAGCGGAATATTGCTGCTATTTTTTGGCAGCCGGTTGATGTTTGACGCGGTCACGCGAATATTTGTATAGCCAATTCAGCGGTATGGCACACCCCAAAATCTGAAGATCACCCGCGGAATTCCCAAAGACCCGTGGAGATATTGATTTGAAATCTACCTAATTCTGCTATAATAGACACAGAGAATATGACTGGGGCACGGAGGACACTATGGATGAACGCAGAACCCTAAAACGACAGCATATCATGTTTTATTCGCGCGTCTTCGATCGACAAACAGGCGCGTTTATGGGATATTTAGGCAATCTCACCGAGAGCGGTACAATGATTATCAGTGAGGAGGCATTAGAAGCAGATAAGGTTTACAATCTGCGCATAGATCTCCCGGAGGATATCTATGGCCAGCCAATCTTGAATTTGACAGCCCGCAGTGTTTGGTGTCAGCGCGATATCGATCCAAATTTCTATAATATTGGTTTCGAATTAAGGGATGTCTCTGACAAGGACTCTGAGGTCATTTCACAGATCATTGATGATTATGGACTGCAAGGATATGATAGTAGTGATTAGATAATGTAGATCTAGGTGGGCACAAAAAGAGTGTAGGCATTGCAAAGCCTACACTCTTTTTGATTTGAATAGGTGACCTAATAATCTTCCCGCAGGGAAGGAGAAGCGACTCGATGTAACCCCCTCGAAACCAGATAGAAGCCCAAAGCGAATAGAGAAAAGCACGCAGCTGCTGGGATCAGCATGTGCCAGGGAGCGCCATAGGATCCTGTCATGTCCCCATAGATGAAAGCATCATAAATGATCGTACCCCAATTACTGACGGTACGCGTGATCCCGAAGAATGAGATGAACCCATCGGCGACAACCGCCCCGGTAACTGCGATCATCATTTGCAGCGCGGCCAACGGCATCACGGAAGGGATCAGGTGTTTGGTGATGATATGCCATGGTCCACCGCCGGCGATATGTGCAGCTTCCATGAAAGGTTTTGATGCGATCTGGATGGCCAGGGCGCGCATTACAATTGTGGTAGCACCCGCCCCTGTGACAAACCCATAGATCAAGCCCAACTCAATCGGTCCGAGATCGCGGAAGCGTGCCCCAATGATCACCATGATAATTGGAGCTGGGAAGAGCAAGAACACATCTGCCAAATTGGTGATGATCATATCGACCTTGCCCTGGAAATACGCCGCGGTCACACTCAAGATCGTCCCAATGATGGCTGTGGTCAAAGCGGCAGTAAGACCGACGGTAAAGGTCGGCGTTGTGGCAGCCAGGATCATGCTAAGCACATCTCTACCCAGGGAGTCTGTCCCCAATATGTGCCCAGGAACTGGGGGTGAAGGATGGGGAAAGACCATCATATCGAATCCAGTTGTTGGATCGTAGATGCCCCGGGGCCATACTGTATCGATCAGAATTGGGTGCAATATTGCCATGATCCCAAAGAGTACGATCAAAATTAATCCCAATATTGCCAGCGGACTTTGGGCGAAAATGCGCCAATTCATGCGGGACTGTCGCCAAAAGATCGTCAGGCGGGTTTTAATGCTGCGACCAAGCCCATACTTCTGCTTCGATTTAGGGATCTGGTATGCAGTGATTTTGGGTGCAGTTCTGGGCAATGGACGTGATTTGATGTCTAGATTTGCAGCTACCGATTGAAGGAGACTGCCCTCGCGTTGATGATGTGTATCAAGAATCGAATTGCTCGATACTGCACTTGGGGGTGCAGGTGGTGGGGTTGGAGGCCGGGTTGAAGGTCGGGCTGGTGGTTGTGAGGGTGGAGGAGATAATTTGTCGAGCCTTGCTTTAACATGCGGGTTTCTAGGGTTAATCTGTAATGCACGCTTTAGGGCATAAATTTGCTGCTCTTTATCAACCAGCGCATAGCTCAATACGTGCCAGGCGTGCTCGTTATGCGGATAAGCCTTAACAAATTGTGCCAGGAGAATTTGAGCTTGTTGGCGGTTGCCTGCCTGGATCAGCTCCGTAGCTTGCTTCAGTGTTGGGTTCGTGGATGGGTCCATGATAATTTTAGAATTGATTCTCATTGGGCGTAGAAACCCCAGGATCTCTAATTTGTGACTTGTCTCTTTTCCCCATAACGGATGCGGGGGTCCAGGAAAGCTGTGATTACATCCAAGAGTAGGCGGGCAACCAAGGAGAGTATTCCAACAATTAGCAGTGTGGCCATCACCAAGGGCATATCCTGCCAGTAAAGGGCGTTCCACATCTTAGTGCCCATTCCAGGCCAATCTGTGGAGCTCTCGATGATGACGATCCCAGTGATCAGATATGGTAAGGAGATCACCAATCGGCTGATTACGGGCAGTAAAGCATTGCGCGCTGCGTGCCTTTCTAGCACCACAGAATCGGGCAACCCCTTGGCCTTGGCGGTGTTGATGTATTCTGATTTCATCACATCGTCCATGCTGGCTTGCATGATCATCATGGTTTCGCCAAAGGTGAGTAGAATGTACGTCACCAAGGGAATCCAGGCCAGCTTCATGATGTCAAATGCCAGGATATCGATGCCCAAGAAATACCAACAGCCGACCGTGCTGGCCAGGATCAACACCAAGAAGATTAATCCGGGGGATGAGCGATTGGTGAACTGGTCGATGAGGTTCTTAAGCAGGTAGAAGAACAGCGCGCAAACAGCCAGAGATGCGACCATATAGAAAGCGATCACACTGGGGTGAGTTTCGATATCTGCCCAGATCAAGCGATCTAAACCGACGAAGGTCAGCTGACCTAAACCACCAATCTCGCCCATAACCACAAAGCCGGCACCCTTGGTGAAGAGATATGTGAACAACCAAGTCAGCCATGGCGGGAAGGATGTGTACAGGGTCAACCCCCCCAGGGTAGCCGCGCGGGATAACACAGCCGATCCTTGCCAGGCGGTTCGTTTTCCAAGCCACAACCCGATCAGGAAGGCCAGGATCGTTCCAGTGACAAATACTAATAGGGTGGCGGGAATGACCAGTTTCAACGTCTCGATTATGGGTTCCCCGTGCAGTGAGTCGCCCAGATCAAAAGTGGCAATTTGGCGCAGCCATTGTAAGTAGCGTTCCCAAACGGGAAGGTCGAGACCTAAGTGTTCTCTCATTCGCGCCCGACAATCTGCATTACAGAACAAGGAGTACTGATCGATAAAATCACCCGGCATCATGATCTGAATGAAAAAGAACATAAAGCTGATGAAAATAAATAATTTTACGATACTGAGCAAAGCTTGACGGATGAGATAACGGGACATAGAGACTTCCACCTAATGAAGTTGAAATGGTGGTGTGCAAGATTCTATCACACGCAATGGATGATATTTAGATTGTGTCAACTATTATGGTTACCCCTGAAGTTTGAGGAGGTTCACTCAATTTCAAATTAGGTTGTGAGTTGCGTAGCCCACATTACTGGCTTTCGAGGAATTGCCGGGATGATCGCTCAGATTTAGCGCTCCGCACCCCACTTGCTAAATCTGCATAGTCCCACGGCGATTCCCAAAGACCCATATTACTCTTTCAGGATCTTGGCTTCGCCATTGTTATTTCGATTAGTACTGATGATTTCGTCGATATTCAAAGGGGGCAATTCCTCCAGGGAAACCAGTCCGAAATGGCTGAGGAACTCGGGCGTGGTGCTATACAGGATCGGGCGGCCGGGACCCTCGGCGCGGCCCACTTCCTGGATGACGCCCTTGCTCAAAAGGTTCTTCATCACACTATCGCTGTTGACTCCGCGAATAGAGTCAACAAAAGGACGCGTGACGGGTTGCTGGTACGCGATAATGGCCAGTGTCTCCAGGGAGGCGCGGCTGAGATGGCTGGTGGCTTCGAGTTCCAAGAAGATTTCAATATAGGGTGCCGCAGCCGGTGAGGTGGTTAGACGGATCCGACCATCATGACGTTGTATGCACACACCGCGGTCCTGGAGGAGAATTTCGATCTCTTCGATGGCTTTCTCGATCTGTCGAGGAGTCACCTGCAATACCCGGGCAAGCTGCCCAGGGGTTACTGATTCTGGAGCCACGAAGAGCAATGCTTCGACGCGCGCTGCTAGGCTTAGGGGGGTGGGGGGATTCGTCGCAGGTTGGTTGGTCTCGCTCATGCTATAATCAGATTTATTAATATTCCGAAAAACGGAGTGCGCAGGGCGTTCCCAAAGGGACGCAAAGCGAGCCCAGAGCACTCCCTTTTTCAGACACATGTCTTTTTGGTAGAACGAGATGAGATTATACCATTCTATTGCATTGCTAATTTTGGCGCTGCCCCTGGCTTTGGGGGCCTGCGATTTATCTCCAGCCGAGCAGCCTATGCTCCAGGTAGAGATCCTTGGAGACGGTCAGGTGTATAAGGTCCAGGTGCCACCCCAAAGTACAGTACAGGATGCCCTGCAAATTGCGGAGATCAGCCTGGGAGCTTTGGACCGCGTTGACCCTGATCTGCATATCTCACTAACAGAAGGCGTGCAAATTAGTTTAACGCGCGTCTACGAGGAGTTCGAGGTCGAGGAAGTCATCATACCCTTCGAGCAGCAACTCCAGCCCAGTGAATTCCTCCCCGAGGGAGAACAGCAGCCGTTACAGCTTGGTGAAAATGGCGTCAAGGAGATCACATATCGGCTGGTTTACGAAGATGGCATCGAGGTTTCGAAAACCGAGATCAAATCTGTAATCATCACAGAGCCACAACCTCAGATCATGCTGGTCGGGGTGCAAACGTCTTTTACCCCGCAGCCAATCCTCGGACGGCTGGTGTATCTTTCGGATGGCAATGCCTGGATGATGGAGGACAATACCGCTAACCGCATCCCGATTATCTCGACTGGAGATCTGGACGGCCGGGTGTTTGTGCTCTCCGATGATGCCAAGTGGCTCTTGTTCACACGCCACGATGATGATGAACAGATCATCAACACGCTTTGGGTTGTGCAGATCGATAATCCTGAATTCGAGACCTATTTGGGCGCAGATAACGTGATCCATTTTGCGGACTGGCGGCCCGGATCGACTGCTTATGCGGCCTATTCTACGGTTGAGCCGCGCCAGGCTGCGCCGGGATGGCAGGCCAATAACGATGTCCAAATGGCGAATTTCAGCATTAATGGTTGGGTTGACCCCAGCCCTGAAGTAGTCGTCGAGGTCAATTCTGGGGGAGTATATGGCTGGTGGGGGACGTATTATACCTATGGGGTAAATGACCGCTCTTTGGCCTATGCCAACCCCAATCAGGTTGGGCTGGTCAACCTTGAGGAGGGTATCTATTCCCCTGTGTTGGATATTACCCCCCTAGAGACCCGCAGCGACTGGGCCTGGGTCCCCGGGCTAAAATGGGGCCCCGATGGTTCCATGCTCTTCACGGTGCGGCACGCGCCGCCCCCAGGGACGATATCTCCTGAAGAGTCGCCTATATTCAATATCACTGCCATTCCCCTGAATGGGGGCGAACCCGTCGACCTGGTATCGCACGTGGGTATGTTCGCCTACCCGCTGCCTTCGCCGATCACTCCCAAATCGACCGGCGAAGCTGCCTACCAGATCGCCTTCCTGCAGGCTATTTTCCCGGACCAGAGCGAAACCAGCCGCTACCGGGTAGTGATCATGGATCGGGATGGTTCCAACCAGCGGGCGCTATTCCCCCCTGAGGAAGCTCCTGGAATCGAGCCGCAAGGGGAGTGGGGTGCCTGGTCTCCTCAGATTGAGGATGAAAGCGCTGATCACACGCTGGCAATCCTTTATCAGGGCAATATCTGGCTGATCGACCCCCTTAGTGGCGAAGCCCGCCAGATCACGGGCGATGGACGCATCAACCGCCTCGATTGGCGTTGAGTCGTTCTGGGATGACAATACACTGAGAGGAAAAGGGACTTTTGGGATATTGCGAATTTCTCTCAATCTGATAAACTTGTACAGTTTTTGGGTAATTAATGTAGGACTTACGCAGTTCAGCGAAAAAATGGCTGGGAATAGGGGGCGGGGGTGTAACCCCCACCCCCTATTCCCAGCCCAATCCGCTTCAAGTGCGTACCTCCTTTAATGATTATCTAGTGCAAATCTATTATCCAATTTCGGGAATTTGGATCTTCCCCTCACCCCCATCCCCTCTCCCCCTGGGAAAGGGAAGTCGAGCGCAGCAAGATGGGTGAGGGAAAGAATCAGGATGCAACGTAGATAAGGATCAAAACATAATGCGAGTATTGATCACGGGCGCAGCCGGATTTCTGGGATCACATTTGTGTGATCGGCTCCTGTCTGAAGGCCATGAGGTTGTGGGGATGGACAACTTCATCACAGGCAGCATGGACAACCTGACTCACCTGGCCAGTGAAGAGAAATTTCTCTTCATCCGGCATGATGTCTCTAATTTCATTTTCGTCCCTGGCAAACTGGATGCCGTAATGCATTTCGCTTCCCCAGCCAGCCCGAATCCCCATTCACCTTACGGGTATGTAAATTTGCCCATACAGACCATGAAAGCCGGCGCCTTGGGGACGCACAATACATTGGGAGTCGCTATGGCGCATAACGCCAAATTCTTATTGGCCTCCACCAGTGAGATATACGGTGACCCTCTGGAACACCCTCAAAACGAGAGTTATTGGGGACATGTTGATCCTATTGGAGAGCGCTCGGTCTATGATGAAGCCAAACGCTTCGCTGAAGCGCTGACCATGGCCTATCATCGTTTCCACGACCTAGATACTCGCATCGTGCGTATCTTCAACACCTATGGCCCGCGTATGCACACCAATGATGGGCGTGTAGTGCCAAACTTCTTGCTACAGGCTATCCAGGGGGAGCAGCTCACCGTTTATGGCGACGGCCAGCAGACGCGCAGTTTTTGCTATGTGGATGATCTCATCGAGGGCATCTACCGCTTGCTGCTCTCGGATGAGCATCAGCCTGTCAATATCGGCAACCCCGATGAAATCACCATATTGGAATTCGCAGAGGTCATCAACGAGATTACTGGTAATCAAGGAATCACTTCTTTACCCAAAGAGCGCGGCAGCGGTGATCCTCAACGCCGTCAGCCTGATATTCGCAGGGCGGTGGATGTTCTTGGTTGGCAACCTAAAATCAGCTTGCGAGAGGGCATCAAGAAGACCATCCCTTATTTCAAGGAAAAATTGTCCCAAGCATGATCAAAACAGATTTCATCACGAACCCCATCGAGCGGACACGCTTTCTCAAGTTTGCTGTGGTGGGCTCCATTGGCGCGCTGGTTGACTTCGCGGTTTTCAATTTCTTGACAAAATTCCTCGGTGTGGATCCGGTATTATCGAGCGTAATCTCATTTACTGTAGCCGTTCTGAACAATTTCACCTGGAATCGATATTGGACGTATCCTGACTCGCGCTCTAAGCCTCTTTCGAAGCAACTGACTACGTTTGGACTGATCAATGTGATCGGTGTTGCCATTCGCACGCCGGTTTTCGCCTTGCTAAATGGTCCTCTACAAGGGCTATATGAAAACTTGCCCTTCCTGAAAATATTCCCCTTCATGACACCCGAATTTCTGGGGCACAACACAGCCCTGACGATTGCCATCATCCTGGTGATGTTCTGGAATTATTTCGTCAATCGGTACTGGACATATAATGATATTGATTGATACAGAATTCTCTAGAATTGGAAGTGCCCAGCGGTTGGCTGCTGGGCACTTCCAATTTTCGGTATAATACCTCTATGAGTAAATCTCGCCGCCTGATCCCAATATACACAACCCCTGGTGATGTTGGTGCATATCTCGTTTATCCCAATCTTTACAACGATATCGGTGAATGGATTGGCTGGGTCACGCGCCAACGCGAGGTCTATTCTGTGTTAGGAAACTATATCGGTTGGCTGACTGATGATCCCCGAATTCTTCGAAAGCGATCTTACGATTTTTCTAAACCGCGCATATCGCCGCCTCCACCACAGCCACGCATCCGCGTACCTGCCTCCGTTCCGCTGGCTCCAATGATGTCGGAACTAACCTTCACCACTGTGGATGTGCTCGAAGAAGAACCTCACCGCCTGAGTACAGTCGATTTCGACGAGTTACGCGAGGATATGGATTAATTTACCCAAGAAAACAGGTATGTGAGTGGGCCCACTCACATACCTGTTTTCTTGGAAAGATCTCGATTAGATGAATGAAACTGCAAAAGGTAAAACTGTTAGCGAGTCGCGCGTCAAGATCGCGCAAATGATGCAGCCTTCCCATGCCAATAATCACGGCAACGTGCATGGGGGTTGGATTATGAAACTGGTTGATGAAGCGGGCGCGCTGGCTTGTATGCGTCATGCCCAGCGCAGAGTCGTGACGGTGGTGGTGGACCAGATGATGTTCCGACAACCCATCCGCATCGGAGATCTGGTCAATCTCACTGCTGAGGTCAGTTATGTAGGACGAACTTCCATGGAAGCGCGTGTCGAAGTGATTGCAGAAGATCCAGTCACATGCCAATGTACGCACACGAATACTGCCTACTGCGTATACGTCGCCCTTGACGATGACGGCAATCCAACACGCGTACCACCCCTGATCCCCGAAACCGAGTCCCACCGTCAGCGTATGGAAAGAGCCAAGCAGCGCCAAGCTTTTCGTCTAGCCCATAAGGATGAGAATTAGGACGAAGTTTTCTCCACACCCTTTTTCGGAGGATCGTTCAATGTGGTTTTTTTTGAATCATGACAGATCAAGACCAATTGCCCCAATTCGATGATCTAAGCCCAAACGAAGGCATCCCGCCGGTGCGCTCATTGCGAGAGCTAATTGATCGCGTCACTGGCCGTAGCCTTGAAGCGGCCACCCCCCAGGAAGATGCTGGCATTGCAGATGTGGTGCCCTTCCCCTTCCTTGCTTTAGTGGGCCAGCAAGAGATGAAACTTGCACTGCTCCTGGCGATGGTCAATCCCCATATGGGCGGCGTATTACTGATCGGGCCGCGCGGCACCGGGAAAACTACCGCCGTGAGAAGCTTGCCTGAACTACTCCCACAGGCTCCGAGAAGCTTGTGCTATTATGGCTGTCTGCCCGAGGATATCGAAGACGGGGGAATTGAGGCTGTCTGTCCTGACTGCGCCAAGAAATATGCCCAGGATGAACCCCTGGCTGTGATGGACCAGGTGCACCTGGTAGAGCTGCCCCTAAACGCCCGGCTGGAAGACGTTGTCGGCGGTTTGGATGAGCGTGCCGCACTCCAGGGTCATATTCGCCTGCGCCGGGGGATTTTAGCCCAGGCCGACCGGAACCTGCTCTATGTCGATGAAGTCAACTTGCTGGGCGATGATGTCGTCGATGCCATCCTGGATGCCGCGGCACAAGGTTACTATCTGGTTCGCCGGGGTCCTATGTCGTCGACCTATCGAGCGCGCTTCATTTTGGTTGGCTCGATGAACCCCGAGGAGGGCCGTTTGCGCCCTCAGATCATGGACCGCTTTGGGTTGCGGGTGGATGTGCGTGGTCTGCCCGAACGTGCGGAACGGCTGGAAGCCTATCAGCGAGCCAGGGCATATCTCACCAATCCACGCCAGGTTTCGGCTGAGTTTGCCGATGCCACGCTTCTGGCCCAGGAGGATATCCAGGCCGCTCGTGATCTTCTCCCCCAAGTAGAACTCCCCGACGAGGTCGCTCAACAAGGTCTATCGCTTGTCGAGCGAATGAAGATCGATTCTCTGCGCGCGGAGATCACCATGTTCGAAGCTGCCCGGGCGCACGCGGTGGCAGACGCGCGCCTGAAGGTCACTTCTGAAGATTTGTACACGGTGGCCTCGATGGCGCTGCGTATGCGGCGCTCGAATTTCATTGATGATTATTTTACCCAGCGCGATTTCGAAGAAGAGGAGTTAGCCAAAGTTCTCGATGAGATCATTCCTCTCAAGAAATCCAAGAAGAAAAAAGGAGCCTAGTTTTGAGTACAGTTACCCATCGTCAACGCCTTGAGATTTGTCTCGCTGGAGAGAAACCAGACCGCACGCCAGTTGCGCTGTGGCAG
>CAYTKR010000124.1:0-15248 GCA_964438295.1 uncultured Anaerolineales bacterium | reverse complement strand
AATTTCAGCTGGTTGGACTAACATATTGATTGGATCAAATACTGGGGGCAGGTCAGTCCAGAAGGGTCTTTGGCGATAATTTCGGTCTCTTCGCCGACCATCAGCGCTCCGATCAGTTCATAGGGTTTTCCGGGACCCACACGACAATTGGTATTCTCTGAGACGCTGACCCTGGGAACTTGCGGCGTTGGGGTTTCGGTGGGTGGCAAGGTCACCGAGGGTGTGTCACTAATCTGCGGCGTGAAGGTGGCTGTTGGCGGGTCTTGCTGCGCGGGGGGCTGCTGTTGGTCTGGAGGGTTCTGCAGGGCGGCAACCCGAGTTTGCTCTGCACTGACAGTCGCGGCGATAAAGGTCAATTTCACTGCCGTTCCAACATCATCGACTTCAGGACTCGTCTGCTGAGGGGGTGTAATCCCAGGGAGGTTGCAGCCAATCAGCAGCGCACCTAAGGCCAACAAGATGATCAGTGCCCCAGATCGTTTCCACAATAAATGTGGTCGAAATACGTGGGTACGATTTTCCTTACTCATGCTGCCTCCTCCTGTTCAAGAAAGTTGAAAATTGCGATTTTCTGCTTGAGTACACCCATTATACGTGAGCTATGCTGGGGATGCAATCACTCCAGGGTACGATATAATCATGCACTGCGATGAATCGAAAATATCTCTATTTCACCGTTTTTGCCTCGGGGATGACCACCCTGGCCGTTGAGCTTACCGCTTCTCGATTGTTGGGGAGTGTCTTTGGGACCAGCAATCTGGTTTGGGCCAGCATCATCGGCTTGATCCTGATGTATCTGACCCTGGGATATTTCTTAGGGGGTCGTTGGGCTGATCGCTGGCCCCGATGGGAGCCTTTTTACACCATCCTGGCATGGGGGGCTTTTACCTCGGGTTTGGTGCCTTTCGTCGCCCGCCCGGTGCTGCGTTTGGCAGCCGATGCCTTCGACGAGTTGCGTATGGGGGTACTGATGGGCGCCTTTGTGGCTGTGCTGGTGCTCTTTGTGATCCCTATCACCTTGTTGGGGACCATATCGCCATTCGCCATCCGCTTGGCTTTGGATGACCCTCTGAAGGCGGGTCAAATTTCGGGGAAGATCTACGCCATTTCGACCTTAGGGTCCTTTGTGGGAACCTTTCTCCCCGTGATTGTTTTGATCCCGCTGATTGGCACGACGTTCACTTTCCTGACTTTCGCGGGGTTCTTGATCCTGGTGGCTTTGCTGGGCCTCTGGCGTAGTTCAGGCCCCAGAGCGGCTTTGAATTGGAGTTGGATGCTGGTATTCCTGGGGGTGTTAGCAATCTTTTGGGGTCGCAGAGATATCAAAGCCAGCTATGGCCAAATTTATGAGACGGAGTCTGCCTACAACTACATCCAGGTGCAGGAGATTGGCGAGTATCGCTACTTGCGTCTTAATGAGGGGCAGGGCATTCACTCTGTGTATCACCCCGAGCAACTGGCTTTTCATGGTCCCTGGATGCAGGTGCTGGCGGCGCCGTTTTTCAATCCCGCTCCCTATGCTCCTGAACAGGTCCAGAGCCTGGCGGTGATAGGTCTGGCTGCGGGTACGATCTCGACCCAAGCCACGGAGGTCTTTGGCCCGATTCCCATCGATGGCTTCGAGATCGACCCGGCCATCATCCGCGTGGGTCAAGAATTCTTTGGCATGACTCAGTCCAATCTGAATCCAATCTCCCAAGACGGTCGCTGGGGGTTAGAACACAGCGACCAAAAATATTCCATCATCAGCATCGATGCCTATCGTCCGCCTTATATCCCCTGGCATCTGACCACCCAGGAATTTTTCAAGATCGTCAAAGATCATATGGCTGAAGATGGAGTGTTGGCAATCAACGTCGGACGCGCCCCCCAAGACCGGCGCCTGATCGAGGGCTTGGTGGGGACTATAGACACGCTGTTCCCATCAATCTACGTAATGGATGTGCCCGACACCTTCAACTCGATCATCTACGCTACGATGCAACCCACAACAGTCGATGACCTCTTCGAGAACTTTCAAACCTACTATTCGCGCGCGGAACCCCATGCGCTGTTTCTGGATGCGGTTCAACGGGCGATCGCTTTCATGCAACCTAATCCTTGTGTTGACGAGAACCCCGCAGAGGGGTGCATTGTTTTTACCGACGAATTGGCCCCTATCGAATGGATCACCAACAATATGATTTTGAATTATGTGTTCTTTGGTGGCATAGAGGAGTTGCAGTAAGTGACCGAGGACCGGGGACTGATGATCGCGGTCTTCCGTCATCGGTCACTATTCAGGAGAATTTATGAGTTTGTTCAAACAAATGATTCTATGGTTAATTGTTATCTTGGTTCCAGTCATTTTGGTTTTAGGTGCTGTGCGTTTCTTGCTGACTCCTTTATTCGTACAGATCGAGTACCGCACGCCTAATTTCCCCGAAGACTCCTATGGATTCACGTTCGAGGAACGTTTGCAGTGGTCTGAAGTGGCGCGCGCCTACTTGCTCAATAGCGCTGGGATTGAATTCTTGGGCGATCTGACTTTCACGGATGGTTCTGCCTTATATAATGAACGCGAACTGCGTCACATGTTGGATGTTAAGATCGTGGTCAAAGCCGCCCTGCAAGTATTTTATGGCTCGCTGGGTGTGGTGGCGTTGGCAGGTCTTTGGGCGAATCGCTCGGATTGGTGGTGGGATTATCGCCTGGCGTTGTCACGCGGTGGTTGGTTGACGGTGGCTTTGATCGGTGTGATGATCGTGCTGATGCTGCTGAGTTTCAACTGGTTTTTTACATCGTTTCACAAAATCTTCTTTGAAGGTAACACCTGGATCTTTAAGTATTCCGATACGCTAATCCGACTCTTCCCCATCCGCTTCTGGCGGGATGCGTTTATTACGGTTGGGGGCTTGGGGTTGGGGGGGGGGGTGTTGGTAGGATATTTTGGGGGTCGACCGAGATCAGGTTGATCAATAACAAAGAGACCCTAAAGGTTTCGCAAACCTTTAGGGTCCAAATTATTACGCCCCATACTTATTCAGGCGCCCCGCGTGAGCCAGGGCTAAAGACATCGTATCCAGCGCAGGGAACGTCCCCAGACCACCCTGAGTGCAGGCGCGCTCGCCGAACTCTGTCTGGCTGTCGGGGAGATTGGTGGCAGGCGCCCACAACAAGAACGGCACCGGATGCCAGGAGTGCGATTTCATCCGCGCGGGGGTAGAGTGATCTCCGGTGACAATGAGCACATCGGGTTTCAGCTCTAAAAGTTTTGGCAACGCCGCATCGACACTCTCGATGATTTTGGCTTTGCCCTCGAAATTCCCGTCTTCGCCCATGCTATCAGTCTTCTTGATATGGATGAAGAAGAAATCGTACTCATCCCAAACCTTCTTGGTCGCAGCAAACTCGTCTTCTGGATATTCGCCGTCGAATTGGATCACGTCCATACCGACCACCTTTGAGACGCCGCGGTACATGGGGTATACGGCAACGCAGGCTGACTTCAAGCCATAGGCATCCTGATAAGGTTGTAATTCAGGATCTGTAGCGAAGCCACGCAAGGTCAAGCCGTTGGCCTGGGGTTCGCTGGCCAGAACCTGCCGCGCTTCGGCAATCCATTGGTTGAACAAGGTAGCAGCGCGCTCGGAGGCTGTATCTACAGCCTGCACGGGTAGCGGGGGCACTCCGACTTTCTGGGGGTCTGTGTCTTTCAAATTGGGACTGAGTCCCTCACCGCGCATTACGATGGTGAAACGGTATTCTTTGACTTGCCTGACTTCGATCCCTAAACCTGGTATTTCGATAGTATTTAGCTTCTTGACCAGGGGTGCAGCGACCTCACTAGATATGCGCCCAGCGCGACGGTCGCTGATTTTTCCGTCGGAATCCAGAGTGCAGAAATTCCCTCGAGCGGCCACATCTCCAGGTTTGACATCCAGGCCAACGCCTGCGGCAGAAAGCGCGCCGCGACCCACTTCGAATACTAAGGGATCGTAGCCGAACAATGCTAAATGCGCCGGACCAGATCCAGGGGTAATGCCTGCTCGAATGGGGATCGTTTGACCAAGAGTCCCCTCGGAGGCAAGCTGATCCATATTTGGGGTCGCGGCAGCCTCGAGGGCGGTCGGTCCGCCTGCTTGAATTGGGAGTCCTCCTAAACCATCAAGGACAAGTAATACAATTTTGCTATCGGAGGGTTGGAGTAGTTGGGGTAGATAATCGTAAGGCATAATAACCTCGTTTCTCGTGCTACAACAACCCGCGGACGTAACACAAAGTGCCACATCCGCGGGGAGTAGTTCAATCGAGGGAGACAGGTGCTATCGGATAGCCTGTTCGGTCTCCTTGTCAAAGATGTGCATGTTGGCCATGTTGAAGGTAGCCTGTACTTTGTCGCCCATCTTGAAATCGGTGCGAGGGTCGATGCGGCCGACGTAATCGTGATCGCCGCTCTTGAAGAAGACGAAGATTTCGTTACCCATCAATTCGGTAACTTCAACAGTGCCATCCACCTGCTCGGCAACGATGCCCGGGGCTTCGTACTTGGGATCGTAAATATCCTCAGGACGTAAACCAAAGACAACGTCTTTGCCAACATGACCTTCATAGGCACCCTTGCGCTCATCGGGAATTTTCACCGAGAAGGCGCCGGTGTCGACGAACAGGTCGTTGCCTTCTTTCCTCAGTTTCGCATTGAAGAAATTCATTGCCGGAGAACCAATGAAGCCGGCTACAAACAGATTGTTGGGAAGATCGTACAGGTTTTGGGGTGTATCCAACTGCATCAGGATGCCCTGATTCATAACTGCAATGCGGGAAGCCATGGTCATGGCCTCGACCTGGTCGTGGGTCACGTAGATGAACGTGGTGGCCAGGCGCTGGTGCAGCTTGGTGATCTCGGTGCGGGTTTGCACGCGCAGTTTCGCATCCAGGTTGGAGAGGGGCTCGTCAAGGAGGAAGACTTTGGGCTCGCGTACAATGGCGCGGCCGACAGCCACTCGCTGACGTTGTCCACCGGAGAGTTGGCGGGGCTTGCGATCGAGCAAATCTTCAATTCCAAGAATAGCGGCGGCTTCATCAACTCGCCTCTTGATCTCGTCCTTGGGGTATTTGCGCAATTTGAGCCCGAAGGCCATGTTGTCATAAACGGACATGTGGGGGTAGAGGGCGTAGGATTGGAACACCATAGCGATATCCCGATCCTTGGGGGCCACATCGTTAACCACCTGATCACCGATGAGAATTTGCCCTTCACTGATATCCTCCAGCCCAGCCAGACACCGCAGAGCGGTGGACTTGCCGCAGCCCGAGGGGCCAACTAACACGAGGAATTCTTTATCCTCGATCTTGATGTCGAGATCATTTACTGCCACGACATCGCCAAAGCGTTTGAATACGTGATCGTACGTTACGCTAGCCATAAGTCTTGCACTCCTTTCGTCGCATGTATAGTGAGCAAATTATAACGGATTTTTTGTCACCAGCAAATACCATTTGTGGTTATCATCCCAAACAGGGGAAATTTGATTCCTGTGGTTTCAAAAAGTACTGTACTGAAAAGGACATTTGCCTAGTGTAAATAATATGTTGTACTATAATAAATATGTTACAATACTTACAGAATTGAAAGGTATTTATAGCTCTATTGGTGGCTTAGGAGCATTTGCGCTGAACGGAAGCAATTGGGGTTTTTCGAAATATTTGTTTCACTCATTCATGATCTAGGAGGATCGCTATGAAGAAGTTTGGGGTTTTTAAGGTTGCGTTGGTTCTGGTATTGCTATTTACCATGCTATTTCCGCCAACGTTTGTGGCCTATGCTGACGACAATGGGGATTCGGATCCAGGTTCAACGGAGGATACGCAAGTCGGGGATTCGACTGAAGCCAATGATGATTCTCCAGAATCAGATTCTGTATCCAAAGAACAAGATTCTATCGGAATAGATGATGCGAATGATGAATCTGTGACACCTATCGAAGTTGAAGCAGAATTGGATGCCGATATCGTGGTGGCAGGCGATGAAGCTGAGGCAGAATCTGAGGAAGTTGCTCCCCCTTCAGATGTTACTAGTGATGCTTCGGATCAGGATTCAATTTCTGCAGGGGAGTCTGAGGCAGTTGTAAATGTTGAAGCTGAATCAGATGCATCTTCTGCTGAGAACGAAGCGACTAGTGATGGGTTGGTCGAAACTGGAGCTGAAACGGTCCTGGGTGATGTACAGGATGAGATGACAATTGAAGTAGATGGTGAGTCAGTGGGCGAGGCTGAAACGCAACAACCAAGTGTTGTGGAGACCGAAACGAACTCGATCGTTGCGCAAGATAGTGAGAATGCAGATTCCGAACTCGATGATCAGGTCACTGACATAGATGCCGAAACCAATTCTATTGAAGATCTTGATAATACTGTTGCTGATGCTGAAACTGCTGAAGGTGAATCGGTTGCAGAGATCGTCGTCTCGATGGATGAAAATGGCGTGGTCCTTGTGGATGAAGACGGCGTTGTTGAACCTTTGGCCACTGAAGAAGCCGAAGTGGCTTTAGCGAATGCCGATCCATATATTGAGCGCCAGGGAACTACATACCGATTTTTGCCACTGGGCGGTTGTGCCGCGTTTGGCGGTGTTAGTCAGACGTGTGCAGAATCCACAACGCCAGTCCAGGACGCCATCGATTTCGCCCAGGCAGATGAGACGATCAATATCGAAGCTGGCACGGCTCCCGAAGATATCACTGTGAGTACAGATAATTTGACCCTTAAGAAGGTTGACGCTAATGTGCTGATGAACAGCATCACCATCGATGCTTTGAATTTGATCACAAATGGCATTCTGACGAATGTGGTCAACGTTACAAACAACGCCACAATCCAGAATGGCATCGATGTTGTTTCAGATGGTGGTACGGTCAATGTGGCCGCGGGGACATATGATGAGGGTGGCATTACTATTGATAAAAGCGTTAATATTACCGGTGATGACCCCACCACCACTCATGTTAAAAGTGCAAATGTGCCGGTATTTACAGTCTCGAACGATAATGTGACTATCGAAGATTTAGAAATCACCCATGATACTGTGCTCTCAGAAGCCATCCGAGTTGATGGTGCCACTGAAAATCTGACAGTGGAAAATGTTCAATTTACGAATTTGGGACCTGCGACACCAGGTGCAAATGCATTTGGTATTAATATATTGAACTCGTTTTCAGATCTAACTGTCAAAGATTGTCGCTTTGATGCGACTGGATTAGGCGAGTATACAAGAGTGATTGGAATCTTTGTCCCAGAAGGTAAAGGGAACCAATTGCAAAACTTTATGATTGATAATAATGTGTTCACAAATCACTTTGTTGGTGTATACCTAAGAACGGAAATTAATGGATTGGATATTCGAAATAACACCTTCGGGCCGCAGGAAATCGCTGATTGTAGAGCCTGTGCGGCAGGAGTTTATATTGGTGATGGCGATCCAGGATTTTTCAACCTTAACAATATTTCTCTCACTGATAATACATTTACAAACTACTGTCGTGGTTTATATTCATGGAATTACGCTACTGGAGAGAGAACAGACAAGGTTGATATCACAGGGAATACATTCACAAATTCAATCTATAGCAGCCCAATTCGATTTATTGGAAGACTAAATACTACCGATGTCTCCACGCTGGAAGGCCCAATTAATATCAGTAATAACAATTTCACCCAAAATGTAAATGTTGGAGGTACATATTCATTAGCCTGGGTAGATATACGCGCTGGTCTTGAATCTGCAACAAGCCAGCTTAACATCACTAACAATGATTTTGATTTCAATGGGCCTTACACTAATGCTGCATATGGTATTAGGCTTCAAGGTCCAGTTACACAGGCAACCATCAGTGGCAACACTCTTGCTGGAAATAATGCTGGTGGTACTGTTGGTGGCCCCCCAGACACAACTGCTATTAATTTAATTTCCAATGGAGGTTTTGGTTCAACCCCTGCAACAGCGGTGATTAATGTAAATAATAATGATATATCTGGATTTGTGAATGGAGTCACTGTCTATGATAGTGATGGTGGCACAAATGGTGGGCTCACTGCTGGCGCGAGTTTGCTAATCAATAACAACACGTTTGTTGCCAATATAAATGGAGTTGTCTCTGGTACTGGGGAGGTGACAAATGCCGAAAATAACTGGTGGGGTGCTGCTGACGGCCCAAGCGGCTCAGGACCTGGAACTGGGGACTCCGTGAGTGATAACGTTGATTACGACCCCTGGTTGGTCGCCGATCCGAATGCGCCCCCAGTTCCACCAGCCCCGGATGGAGGTGGCAATGGTGATGACGGCGATGATGGTGATGGACTAGGAACACCTCCACCTGCACCGATTACTCCTGCAGCGATCATCCCCGTCACTGGTGGCGAGCTAGTGACCCTCGGAAATACGCCCACCACGCTCGAACTCCCTGATGGCAATACGGCTACGTTCAATGGATCTTCAGGCGAATCCGTCACCATCGTTGGCGAGGCACAAGACACTTTGCCCGATGAATTGCCCACTGGAAATAACTTTGTAGCGGGTATGACGACGAATGTCTTTGCGGGGTTTTCGGCGTTAGCAACCTTGCCCGCCGGTGAAACGATCACCCTGAGTTTCGACATCCCTGCTGGGATGGAGGGAGAGACTTTTGTGGTGCTGTTCTGGGATGCTACTGCCAATGGTGGCTTAGGCGGCTGGGTAGAAGCTGGCGGGGAAGTTGTCGGTGGACAGATTGTTTTGACCGTTGGTTTTGCCGGTACCTTTGTTCTGGTTACCAATTAGCCACAGCTGATAATAAATAAACAGGTGCGTGTCGGCGTAAAGCGTCGAACGCACCTGTTTTTTCTTCCATTGTTGATGAAATGTTTCAAAGAAGGGCAGATTGTTTTATGCGTGATAAACGATTGTTTATAACTGTTCTCTGCTGGCCTATCATTCTCGTTTGTGGGTGTGCACAAGAGCCAAGCATTCAACCCAAAGAGATTCTGAATCCCTGTGCGCCTGAAATGCTCGGAGGAACAATGAAACCTCTCCAAGGTCTGATGCGAGCCTTTGATGATGGGACCGAATTGGCCTATCATATGCCGCGCCCCCAGGTCAGTGAAGAGATTGCTCAACTTCAGGATTACCGCAGAGAGGTTGCCGACCTGGATATCCCATCGTGCCTACTCGAGCTAAAAGAAGCCCAAGTAGCATATATGGACAGCGTGATCAACAATTTGCTGGCGTTCTTAGGGGGCGCTTCCGGGGATGTCACTGTTTCAGGGTTGGAAACATCAGCCAAAATTCGTGATCAATATGAACACATCGTAGTAGATTTGTTGGGAATAACATCTACGCCTCGTCCGACACACCTAACTATGATCCAACCGCGATCACATTCGACCCCTACAGCTGTGATCCCGGTGACTGGCCCGATACCAACGACAACTACACAATCTATGCCGCAGTCCACTGAACCACCGGCCACACCAACCCCCTTAATTGCGCTGGCGATTGTGACAAACCCAGAAGGTGTCAATGTGCGTCATGGACCGGGTGTGTTCCATACCTACTCAGAAATAATCTCATTGGGTGAAGAGATCCCCGTCATTGGAAGATCGATAGATGCCCAATGGCTGTTAGTGCTCGATCCTGAAACTAGGCGAGCTACAGGGTGGGTTTATGCACCCCTGGTTGAACTGGATATCCCCATAGAGAGCATCCCAATCCAAGAAGTTTTACTTGCAACACCAACGCCATGACAGTTTTCTGTTTCCTCACCTAGAATGTTTCTTCGATTGGCGTAGCAATCACAAACAGTCGTCCCCAAGTCAGGTTGCCATCTTTGGCAATACAAGTTTGGAAGGTCACATGGTTTTCGCCAGTATAAACTTGGTTGAAGAGTTGTGTAGAGCTTAATTTTTGGTTGGTCTCCAGGTCAATGAAGTCGCTGAACGTGCTATTGGGCTGTAAGGCTTGATATTCGTAGATCTCACTGATGATATACCTTTGGACGCTGCCATCACCATAAACAACATTCACTTCCTGATCAATATCCAGATCAAAAAAGAGATCTCCCGAGATGTAGTTATGGGCTAGCAACCCTGTAACACCTGACTGGGCAGCCAGGCGAAATTGGGTAGCAACTCCAAGGACTGAAGAAACATAACTATCATTGTTATCTGGCTGTTGTTGCACGCGTAATGCGAGTACATTCGGAACAAAAACACCTCGAATAACACTCGCATCACCATTGCTTACGGTCGTGATGAAATCCCCATAGCGTGGGATGGTTGTCACGGATTCTTCCACCCCAGGTTGCCCCGAAACGGGAATTGAATACAACTGGATTGTGGGCAACACCAGGATGAGGATCAATGAGAATACAATCGTGGCCGACTGAAAGAGGGATAGAAATCTTTTTCCGATCATTTTTGCTCCAAAACCAATAAAAATCTTTTCTCTTCAGGAGCGAAATCGACTGATAATTCCGGAAATATTTCCTGTTGAGGGGGGAAAGTTATAATTACGCTAAATAAGATAAACTTTATCTTATTTTACCATATAATAATACCGATCTCAAATTTGGCGCGCAAGAGAATCGCCGCTTTATCACCTATCTTGCCCCACTGATGATTTCAATTATTCAGGATTGGTTAGGTTTCTAAAGGATCAGCGATTACAAATAATCGCCCCCAGGTAAGATTAGCCTCTTTGGCAATACAAGTTTGGAACGTCAAATGATGCGCCCCTGTATACACATGATTAAAGAGATCGGTGGCAGAAAGTTTCTCATTCGTATCAAGGTTAAGGAAATCACTGTAGATGCTGTTCGGATCTAAGGCTTGATACTGTTGAAGATCACGCACAATATAATGTTGCTCGCTTCCATCACCATACACAATTATGATCTCTTGGCCGATTTCCAATTCGAAGAAAAGCGCACCTGAAAGGTAATTATGAGCGATCAATCCTGTCGTTCCTGATTGGGCGGCCATACGAAATTGTGCAACAATTCCTGCGGATGATGGAACATAGCTGACGTTGTTTTGGGGTTGTTGCTGAACCCGTAGGGCGAAAATACCAGGAACATACACTCCGCGAACTATATTTGCATCACCATTTTTGACCGCGTTGACAAACGCCTCGAAAGAAGGCAGAGTGATCGATGGATCTTGTATGAAAGATTGGCCGGAAATCGGAATAAACTCTGTTGAGTTTGTGTTCTGGGCTGCTGCTAAAACCAACACAAATAGTATGCAGAGCGATGTTTGCAGGAGAAAAATATGTTTTTTGTTCATGATCGTCTCCAATCCGAAAAAGGAGCCGATCATCACAGAGACACAAAAGGCCCGGTGTGGGTACCAGGCCATAATGAAACGAGACTCAGAATGAGTCAAAATATGCATCTTCGGCGGCCTGGCAGTCTTGGCAAATGAATGCTGTAGACCCAAGGCTTTGCGTCACCGGTTTTCACCGGATTTGCCTTTATCGAATGGTTCTGTTATTAAAAAAGTGCTACGAATCGATATATAATTTTCTTGGACGAGGGACGAAAACGTCCCAACGTCTATCTATTGAAAACTTCCTTTCCGTGACTGAGCAACAATATAATTTGAACGTATTTTGGTTATCAGCAGATTTGACCAAAACTTTAGTCACTTGAAATTAATTTCACATAAATTCTCGATAAATATCCTGCTCATGCTCATTCAGAAGGGCTTGATGCCGCAAACTGTGATGCGTGTAGTCACTCAGGTGACAGGTGTCGATCTGGGCTGGGGGCGATTTTGGACAAATCATAAAAAATTCCCCCTGACTGAAACGTAGATGTCAATTTTACTTGACAACTTTAAATTTCATTGTAAAATAGGATAATTCTTATCTACAAAATAGAAATTGCGGTAATTTGAAGGAGTTCACAGCATGAAGAAAGTACTTCTTCCCTTTTTTGTAGCGATTTTTATCGCTGCACTCTGGCTGGCACTTGCTACGATCCCAGCTCAAGCACAATCACCTTGCTTTGCCTGGCCTCTCTGTCCGGGAGGAACCCCGTCAGCTGGCTCGAATGTTGATGCTGCTGCCTCCGATCCCGAGGAGGAAGATCCCCCAGGTCCGTCTGATACGGCTGTTGACCTTATTTTCGGTGATCTTCTGGAAGCCGGCGGTAGGTCCGCGTATATCATGTCTATTTGGCCTCAATCTTGTGAAGTGTCTTTGGCAGCCGAGCGGGGTTCGGCAGCCAGTCTAACATTTAGCGAACAATGTAATAGTGTTTATCTTCAATACGCATTCCCACTACCAAAAGACACGTCTGCTGATCAGTGTAGATTTCAGTATACAATCAATGGAATGCTAACAACCGCGCCTACGTTCCAGGCCGATGGTGTTGCATTTTTTTATATCGATGAAATTGGCACCATTCCAAACTTTGAGAACATTGAATTGATTTGTGATTGATGCAGGGGGTTCGTAAAACAACCAGGCAAAAGTAGAAAAAACGGAACTTGGATGAGAACATCAATCAATTTTTCAACAACCCCGATACAATAACCTCCGGTATCGGGGTTGCTCGCGCTTGGGATTGATGGTTAACCCTTGTTGATTTTGATGGCTCAATTTAGAATGGCCATATGCCCAAAGATGATGCAACCCCTGTCCGCCGCCAGTATCTCGATATCAAAAAACAGTATCCTAATGCGATCCTTTTTTTCCGCCTGGGGGATTTCTACGAAACCTTTGACGAAGATGCCCACACTGTCTCGAAAGAACTAGATATCGTCCTGACATCCCGCAATGTGGCCAAGGGGACGCGTGTGCCCATGGCTGGAATTCCCCATCATGCCGCTGAAAACTATTTGGGGCGTTTGATCAACAAGGGTTTTCATGTCGCCATTTGCGAACAGGTCGGCACCGAGCCGATCAATGGCCTCATGCCGCGCGATGTGGTGCGTGTAGTCACACCGGGGACAGTGGTCGAGCCCGGTTTGCTGCCTGGAGATGCCAATAACTACCTCGCCAGTGTAGTGGTCGATGAGAAACGCGCCGGGGTTGCCTATGTCGATATCACCACCGGAGAATTCGCTGCGACAGAATTGAGTAGTGCTAGTGTAGATATCCAAGAAGTTCTGCGCGCGGAACTGGTGCGCCTCTCACCTGTGGAGATCTTGTGCCCGGATACACACTCGTTTTCCGATGGCCTTCCGGGTCATCTGACCCCCTGGCCCACCTGGCGCTTTGAGCACACGCGCTGCGAGCAGGCATTGCTGACGCAATTCAAGGCTGCCTCTCTGGACGGCTTTGGTGTACGTGGCTTGCCCTTAGCGATCCGCGCTGCCGGCGCAGTCGTGCAGTATTTGGATGAGACTCAACCAGCCGCGCTGACCCTGCTGACAGGTCTGAGCGCCTATCACCTGACTGAATTCATGACCCTGGATGCCCCCACGCGCCGCAATCTGGAGCTCACTGAGACCATCCGGGGAGCCAACGTCGATGGCTCCCTGTTGGGTGTTCTGGATCGCACGATCACACCGATGGGCAAACGCTTGATGCGCCAATGGGTCAGCAAACCGTTGCTGGATGTGGATCAAATTCAAGGACGGCAGGCTGGGGTCGAATATTTCTTCGATGATGGACTCTCTCGGGCGGAGCTACGCGCCGCCTTCAAGCCGGTCGCTGATGTAGAGCGGTTGACCAACCGGGTGGTGGGGGGGACCGCACAACCCAGGGATCTGCTTGCCCTTCGAGAGACTCTGCGATTGCTGCCAGGATTGAGGGTCCTCTTCCCAGAGGCCGAATCTCCACTCATGGATATCTTGAAGGATTTTCATCCTTGTACTGAGGAGTTAGACCTGCTCGAGAGCGCCCTGGCTGATGAGCCCCCGGCGACCTTAGGTACTACGGGTGTCATTCGTGAAGGTTTTGCCAGTGATCTCGATACCATTTTAGATTCCTCCCGCCACGCCCGCGAGTGGATCAAAGATCTGGAACCCAAGGAGCGCCAACGAACGGGCATCTCGACTCTCAAGGTGGGCTATAACAAGGTCTTTGGCTACTACATCGAGGTTACTAAAACCAACGCTGAGTTGGTACCCGAAGAATACATTCGTAAGCAGACCCTGGTGCGTGCGGAGCGTTACATCACGCCTGAATTGAAAGAATACGAGAGTCTCGTGCTCAACGCCGAAGAGCAAATCAAAGATGTCGAGCGGCGGCTATTCTTTGAAATCTGCGCGCGCCTGGCAGCCGTCAGCCATAAATTGCTGGCCACGGCGCGAGCCATCGCCCGCTTGGATGTGCTAGCAACCCTGGCTGAGGTCGCAGCTCTGAACGGTTACGTGCGTCCAGAGGTCGTTGCTGAAGATGTCATGGACATCCAAGGCGCGCGCCACCCGGTGGTGGAATTGTTGATGGTTTCAGGCAAACGCTTTGTGCCCAACGATATCGTCTACGAAGAGGGAGAGCGGGTGCGCATCGTCACCGGTCCGAATATGTCGGGGAAGAGCACGTTCTTACGGCAAGCGGCATTGATCGCGCTGATGGCCCAAATGGGCAGCTTCGTCCCGGCCACCTCAGCCCGGATAGGCCTCATAGATCGCATTTTTACCCGCATAGGCGCCCAGGATGAGATCCACGCCGGACAATCGACTTTCATGGTCGAGATGGTGGAGACAGCCAACATCTTGAACCACGCCACCCAGCGCAGTTTGTTGATCCTGGATGAGATCGGCAGGGGGACCAGCACCTACGACGGGGTTTCGATTGCCTGGGCCATCGTGGAATACTTGCATAATCATCCCAAGCTGCGCGCCAAGACACTCTTCGCCACTCACTACCACGAATTGACTCAACTTTCTGACCTGCTGCCTGGGGTGCGTAATTATAATGTCGCCGTCAGTGAAGCCGATGGCGATGTTGTTTTCTTGTATAAGATCGTTGCCGGTGGTGCGGACCGTTCATATGGCATCCATGTGGCCCAGTTAGCCGGGCTGCCGCGCCCCGTGATCCAACGAGCCGATGAGATCTTGCGCCAGCTAGAAGCCACTTCAGGCAAGACGGTCGAGATCGACCCCAACGTACCTCAACAATTGAACCTCTTCCCAGAGACAAATCCACTCTTGGATGAATTGGAGGGGCTGGACCTGTCAACCCTTTCACCGATCGAAGCCTTGAACCGCCTCTTCGAATGGCAGAAAAAGTTCTTGCCAGACGAAGAGTGAGTCTTTTATTCTATAAACAAAAGGAAGCGACGCGC
>CAYTKR010000123.1:0-15257 GCA_964438295.1 uncultured Anaerolineales bacterium | reverse complement strand
TTTAGTCAAGGAGAAAAATATCTATGACCGAACATAACGCTAGTTGCGCGCAATGCAACCGAACCAGTGATCAGGTTCCCCTGATCCCGATGAACTTCCAGGGTGAGCATTATTGGATTTGCCCCCAGCATTTGCCTATTTTGATCCATAAACCTGAGATGTTAGTTGGAAAGCTGCCGGGAGTGGAGAACCTAAAAGGCGAGGGGCACGACCATCATTAGGTATAGGATCAAGCTCGAGGATTAAATGGTTTCACATAAAGTAGAGATGGCATCCAAGAAACGGATCGCGCTGGTCGCTCACGATAATCAAAAAGATGATCTTCTCGAATGGGCACACTACAACCGAGATTTACTTTCCAGGCATCATCTTTATGCCACAGGCACTACCGGCAGCATTCTCGAAAGTGAGTTAGACTTGCCTATCAATAAACTGCTCAGCGGACCGATGGGCGGTGATCAGCAGATGGGTGCCAAAATTGCTGAGGGGCAAATTGATGTCCTGATCTTTTTCTGGGATCCGTTGGAAGCACAGCCACATGACCCTGATGTCAAAGCCTTGTTGCGTATGGCTCAGGGCTGGAATATCCCTGTGGCGACCAACCGCGCTTCGGCTGATTTCATGGTCTCTTCGCCCTTGATGGGGGCAACTTACGAGAGACGCACCCCGGAGTTCAATCAATAAGATGTAGTGGAATAAAGTATGTAAAGATGCACCGCTGGGAAATCAAAATCCAGCGGTGTTTTCATTTTGAGGGGTGATATCTAGGAATTGCCGGGGTCATCTCCCAGATTTAGGGGTGAAGGGGGTGCGGCGCACCCCCTTCACCCCTAAATCTGGATAGTCCCACGGCATTTCCCATAAACCCTGGCGGGGTGCTCATTCTCATGGGGGATTCATAACTTGGTGGTATGGTCTATTAAATAAAGGTTGAATTTGTTGAAGCTTTCTATAAAGTCCCAATTCCTCAGTTCCTGATGAACCCAAAATTATGAAAAACGGTTAATATAATACCAGAGCAGTCCAATTTGACTAGTGTACGAAAATGACAAAACCAAGCAATCATTTGACATTCTTATTGATCTTTCTCTTGGGTGGGTTTCTTGGAGCGTGCTCTGGGGTCGGAGCGACCTCTACGAGTACGCCAACACCTTTTGTGCTCCCGGAGCCAACGCCCAATCCCTACGTTGATACCTTTGACACGCTTTGGACGACGGTCGAGTCTCGTTATATCTATGCTGAAGTGCTAGAAAATGAATTGCAATTGCTGAAAGATCAGTTCCAACTCAAGGTTCTAGCGATGGTTTCCGGTGACGAATTTGCCTCGTTGATCCCTGAGATGCTGGCAGAATTCCCAGAAAATACGGTTGGCTGGCAATCACGCACCGAACGCCTGGAGAGTGAGCTTGCCAGTGGAGAGAATACCTACGGGGGGATTGGCGCTTTTGTCAGTTTTCGCGCCGAACCTGAACCTCATGTTGTGCTGTTAGAAGTGATGACTGGCTCTCCGGCTGATGCTGCGGGACTCAAAGATCGAGATAGTATCTACGCCGTCGATAATTTTGCGGTCTCCCTCGAAGAAGGACTGGACGTGATCCAGCGCGTGCGCGGCCCTGAAGGTTCTGATGTACTCCTGCGTGTGGCTTCCCCAGGAGAAGCGCCGCGAGATGTTGTTGTCACTCGAGCGCAGGTAGCCCCCCAACCCAAGCGTATGGCCATGCATTTCATAGAAGGTACTAATATTCTCTACGCCGAATTCCCCCGCATTGCCTATGGTGAAATGGGTTTGGATTTCTTTGCCATGTATCAGGCGTTAGCCGAAACGAAAGCGATCCAAGGGATCATCATTGATCTAAGAGTCTCTTCAGGGACGGGCTGGCCTCTAACGCAGTTATTGACCATGTTTACAAATGGCGTAGTTGGCGAAACTGTAACAATTGAAGGGAATATTCCGGCAAATATCGTGGGTGAAGATTATTTTGATTCCCAAGATATTCCCATTGTCATTTTGGCGGGGCCAGATACGCTGGGTCAGGCAGAGATTTTCACTGCCAGTATGCAGATCAATACTCGCGCCACTGTCATGGGCCTACCAACCCCAGGCCTGATCGAAGGCTCTGAGAGCGTCCCCCTGCCGGATGGTTCCATTCTCACTCTGGCTACGGTGAGTTACGTCCCCGCAGATAACCGCCAGATTGGCATCCTTGGCGTGCAGCCCGATATCCGCAACGAGGCGTATTGGGAAACCCTCGATCCTGAGAATGATTTGGTTGTAGGAGCTGCATTGGAGTATTTATTGGAACGGTGATGGTTTAGATATTACCAGAGTGAGTCTTGGTTGGAATATAGAGGGGCCGGGGCTTCGCCCCCGCCTCTCTATATTCCAGCGTACGATCTGGAAAGTCATTCGAAATTATTATGAATAAGCGAAATAATAGATAGGTGAGAGGAAATGGTTATGTGGTTGAAGAATAATAGAATGGTTTTGGGAATCTCATTATTGGTTGTGACGCTTTCTCTCGTATTGTCTTCATGCAGTTCTCTGGCCAGTCGGCGTATGGATCAAAGCCCGATGATGGCCAATTTGGAGCGTAAGTCTGGGTTGATCGTGTACGTAGGTGTGGATGGCAATATCTATACCATGGATCAGGCTGGTGGTAAACAAAAACAGATCACGGATGATGCTCGTTTCGGCACATCAGACGACCCCACGATTGTCGTCTACCAGACCCCAGCCTGGTCGTTTGATGGCAACCAGTTAGCGTTTGTGGGCGTCAGCGGCACGGTGGGCAGCCAGGCTATTGACGAAGCTAGTCTGATTACAGTTTCCTTGGATAGTGTGGAAATGGTTGAGACATTCAAGAGCGACCATTTCTTCCCCTTCTACCTCTCCTGGTCACCGACCAATGACCAGATTGGCTTTTTAGCGAATTCAAATTTCAGCCGAGGGATGGCGCTTTATTCTATACCCAGCCAAGGTGGTGATGCACTCATGCTCGATGCTGGCAGGCCATACTATTGGAGTTGGTCACCAGACGGCCAACGCATTTTGGCTCACGCCGGAGGCCTTAACACCACTACGGTTGAGCGTATGTCCTTCTTGAATGTTGCCGATGCCGCCGTCGAAGAACGTGTGCTCAGTTTCACGCCATCCAGTTTTCAAACCCCGGCCTGGACTGCCGATGGAGAACATGTTCTTGTGGCGGTGAAAACCCAGGACCAGCAGTCGTTGGTGATGTTGGATAAGAATGGGCATTTGGAGCAAACCTTGGCGACCTTCGAGGGTGATATCGCTTTCACAATCTCCCCCGATGGAAACAAGGTAGCCTGGATTTCGGGCACTAACCTGCAAGCGGGATTCTTAATGGGACAGCTGACGATCATGGATTTTGAGAACAATAACCAGATCATTGTTACTGGGGAAGAAAATGTGATGGCCTTCTTCTGGTCTCCAGATAGCGAACAGCTCGCCTATTTCCCGTTTCAGGTGATCAATATCAATCTCCCGGAAGAATCGGGACAATCCGAACCGATCCCGGTGGGAACGGTCAAAGCCAGGGTGATGGAATTTGGTAAGAAAATCGAATCGCGCGAAGTGACCTATCCTTTCACTCCCACACCCGAATTCATGAATATGCTGCAACTGTTCACTCAGTTCCAAAAATCAGCCACGATCTGGTCGCCAGATAGCCAAAATCTAGTGCTGTCTGCCCAACTCCCAGATGGTGCACCCATAATCTGGGTAGTACGATCCAGCGGAAGGTTAGAGCCGCGCTACCTGGTGAATGGGGTCTTGGCCTTTTGGTCATGGGAGTAGGACAACTCTAAATCTTTTGATAATGACGCATCTCATTATCGTTCCTTAAATCAGGACTAACGCACTCGGGGTAGCTAGCCAACCGAGTTGGGCGAACACTGAGCATTCAAACACCCTACGCGGCTGGGTTCTTACACTGGAAACGCACAAACTGCGTAAGTCCTGTAATTGTTAAAGAATTTCGAAGAAAAGTACTAAAACCATCGTTCATGTTGTCTAATATTCGTAGGACTTACGCAGTCCCCAGCCCAATCCGCTTCAAGTGCGTAATCCTCGAATCAACATAAAAAACCTCTATCGATCGAACAAGGAATAGACAAAATGAAATGGTCTTGGAAAATTGGTAAATTTGCTGGAATCGATGTATACCTTCATACGACATTTTTGTTGCTGATTGGCTGGATTGCGCTCACCAGCTGGCTCCAGGAAAAAAATCTGGTTGCAGCAATTTCTAGCGCTGGCTTTATCCTGGCTTTATTTGCCAGTGTGGTGTTCCACGAGTACGGACATTCCCTTACAGCCAGGAAATTTGGCATACAAACGCGCGATATCACTCTATATCCAATTGGCGGTGTAGCCAAGCTGGAGCGCATTCCTGAAGACCCAAAACAGGAATTATGGGTTGCCCTGGCAGGACCGGCAGTCAACCTTGTGATCGCTATCCTGCTATTTAGTTGGTTGATCATCTCGAATTCTTTCGAGCCTCTCAGCGGCATCAGCATGACAGGTGGTTCATTTGTTGAGCGCTTAATGATGACCAACCTGATTCTGGTTGGATTCAATATGATTCCTGCTTTCCCCATGGACGGTGGCCGTGTATTACGCGCCTTGCTGGCAATGAAACTGGAATATACAACTGCAACTCAAATTGCTGCTTCAGTTGGGCAGGGATTGGCTTTTTTGTTTGGGTTTATTGGCTTATTCTCTAACCCATTTTTGGTGTTCATCGCACTTTTCGTCTGGATCGGCGCCCAAAGTGAATCTCGCATGGTATCCTTGAAGTCAGCGCTGATTGGTATCCCCATTAGTCGGGCTATGCTGACAAATTTCGATGTCTTAGCCGAGGATGATCCGCTTTCGAAAGTTGTTGACTATGTACTGGCAGGAGATCAAAAGGATTTTCCCGTGGTTAACGATAGCCAAGTCGTGGGAATTCTAACGCAGTCTGAGTTGTTAGAAGGGTTACGGAAGAATGGGGAATCTTCGTTAGTTAGAAGTGTAATGCGCACGGATTTCCAAACAGCAGACTCTTTTGAGATGTTGGAAACTGCCTTTGCTCGACTTCAGGATTGTGATTGCCATACCTTGCCAATCATTCATCATGACCAATTAGTTGGCATGGTGACCATGGACAACATTGGCGAATTTATCCGCATACAAACCATGCTAAGTACACAGGGCTCTCTTTTACGGGGATAGTATCGTTATGAACTAGGAAGGGGACATAATTATTGTTCACCAAGGGATTAATTAATCATGTAAAATTGATTGGATACATTTGAGCGCTGCCCAATTTCCAACAGCTATTGCTAGATATCTTGAAGCTCAGATCCCTGTCAGCATGTCAGACGGGGAAATCCTATGAGTTCCTACAAAGTGAGAATTTTTCAATGAATGCAGATAACTTACCCAAACCCTGGCACACACATTCCACAGAGATAGTTCTCGACCAACTGAAGGTTGATGCCGATCAAGGCCTTACTTTTTCTGAGATTGAGTCACGCTTGTTAGAGTATGGCCCTAACGAATTGATTGAGCATGGAGTCATAAACCCATGGCGCATACTGTTCGATCAGTTCAAAGAGACCATGGTGTTGGTTCTGATCATTGCAGCGGTGATCTCAGCCCTGCTGAGTGACTGGAAGGATGCGATTGCCATTTTAGCGATAGTGATCCTGAATGCGATTTTGGGATTCGTCCAAGAATATCGTGCCGAGCAGGCTATGCAAGCTCTCAAGCAAATGGCTGCGCCAATTGTCCGCGTCCGTCGCGACGGGCAGGTTATGGAAATCGAAGCCCATGAACTCGTTCCTGGAGACGTGATCCTGTTGGAGGCAGGAAGTGCTGTTCCCGCGGATGCACGTCTGATTGAAACTGCCAGCCTGCGGGTAACAGAGGCTTCTCTGACAGGCGAATCCCATGCAATTGATAAATCCATCGAAACCTTAGAAGGTGATGATATGCCCTTAGGCGATCGCATCAATATGGTCTACATGGGTACCGCCGTCAACTATGGGCGTGCCGTAGCCGTTGTGGTCGAGACCGGGATGCGTACGCAGTTGGGCCGTATCGCTGAATTGATACAATCGGTGGAAGGTGAGCAGACCCCCTTGCAAAAGCGAATGGCTCAATTGGGCCGTTCCTTGGCATTTGCTTCCTTGGGGATTGTCGGGATCGTTTTTGTTTTGGGGCTATTGCGAGGCGAAAACATCAGTGAAATGTTCATTACCTCCATTGCCATGGCTGTGGCTGCCATCCCGGAGGGGTTGCCAGCCGTTGTAACGATTTCTCTGGCCTTAGGCGCGCAAAGGATGTTGCGCCGTCAGGCTTTGATCCGTAAACTGCCTGCGGTCGAGACTCTCGGATCTGTCACTACGATATGCTCTGATAAAACGGGCACCCTGACTGAAAATCGCATGACCGTAACCGTTCTGGATGTGATGGGTGAAAGCCAGCAGGTCGAAGCCATGTTCGAAAAAGGTTTACCGGTCTTGGATGCCGAATTTCGCCGTCAAGAAAAACCGCCCGTGCGCAGCCTGGGATTACTGCTCAAAGCCGCCGCCCTGGTCAACGATGCCGCTTTGCAAGAAGCCTTCAGCGAAGATGATTGCTGCAAAGCCGTCGGAGATCCTACGGAAGGCGCCCTTTTGATCGCGGCTGCCAAAGCAGGTTTGTGGAAGGACGACCTTGACCAACGCTGGCCCCGGGTTGCTGAAGCGCCATTCACTTCTGAACGCAAGCGCATGACAACTGTTCACCATGTTAACGTCCCCGTTGACGACCCCAGTGATGCTCCCTGGCGCAACAGCCCTTATGTCGCTTTTTGCAAGGGCGCAGTTGATGAAATGCTGGAGATCACTACCCATGTATGGTCGGGAGATGCAGCTGTACCGCTGAATGATGAATTCCGGGAACGAATCATAAGTGCTAACAACGAACTGGCTGATGATGGCCAACGTGTATTGGGGGTGTCTTTCCGCCCGTTGGATGAGGTCCCAGAAAAGCCTGATGAGAAGGTATTGGAAACTGAAATGACTTTCATCGGCCTAGCAGCCATGATCGATCCCCCACGTCCCGAGGTTGAAAGCGCAGTTGCCACCAGTCAGACGGCGGGGATCCGCCCCGTGATGATCACCGGTGACCACCCCCTAACAGCTCTGCGGATCGCAAAAGATCTGGGGATTGCCAAAGCCGATGCGGTTGCAGAAAGCGAGATACTTTCGGGCCAACAGCTGGCCAAAATGTCTTCAGATGACTTAGAGGCAGTTGTCGAAGATGTCTCCGTATATGCCCGAGTCTCGCCAGAACATAAACTCAAAATCGTCGGAGCCCTGCAAAAGCGCGGCCACATTGTAGCCATGACGGGGGATGGGGTCAACGATGCGCCTGCTCTGCGGAAAAGTGATATCGGGGTAGCCATGGGAATTACCGGCACCGATGTCTCCAAAGAAGCAGCCGACATGGTGTTATTGGATGATAATTTTGCCACGATTGTCCGGGCTGTATCAGAAGGCCGCACTATCTATGACAATATTCGCAAGTTCATCCGCTATACCATGACCAGCAATGTCGGTGAAATCATCGTAATGCTGCTGGCACCCTTCTTTGGTATGCCGTTGCCCTTAACCGCGATCCAAATTTTGTGGATTAATCTGGTCACAGATGGCTTGCCAGGTTTGGCATTGGGAATAGAACCTCCCGAACGAAACACGATGAATCGGCCACCTCATCCCCCAGATGAGAGTATTTTCGCCCGCGGTTTGGGTTTCGATATCATCTGGGTGGGGCCGTTTATGGGGTTTGTATCACTTGGCGTTGGGCTGTGGGGTTTCCTGACTGGTAACCCCAATTGGACGACCATGGTCTTCACAACACTAACCCTCTCGCAAATGGGAAACGCTCTTGCTATCCGCTCCGATCGAGATTCGCTCTTCAGCATCGGACTGCTTTCTAACAAACCAATGTTGGGGGCCGTGCTGCTAACCCTGATTCTACAGATGTTCATCACCTATTGGGTTCCGGCCCAAAACTTGTTCGGCACGAAGCCCTTACCACTGCCAGAATTGCTAATCAGCTTAGTCGCCAGCACTCTGGTCTTTTGGGCAGTTGAGTTGGAAAAATTGATCAAGCGACGAAACCAGTAGTTATTGAATTAAAGATTGCTCTTGAAACTATCGGTGAAAGGAAAAAGGATTGTGAGCAGAGCTCACAATCCTTTTTCCTTTGGATTTTATGAATTTCAGGCGTCAACTGATTTCGGCTTCTTGGCGCGTTTTTTCTCCGTTGGATTTTCGCCATTGTCGGAAATCACGCTTGATTCTACAGCCGAACCCTCAGCGACGAGCTCCTCGATGGATTCGTCTTCGCCTTCGCGCACATCCACGCCGGTGACTTCCTGGATGATTTGGATGATCTCTTTTCCAGAGAGGTCGTCGTGCTCCAGTAAGGCTTGGGCAACCGCCTCGACTTCGACCCAATGCTCATTGAGCAAGTTCTCGGTTTTCTCTTCAGCTTGTTTCCAGAATCTCGTGAACTTGGATTCGTGATCGCTGACCTTCCACTGCATTGTGGTAGGATCCTGCACGGGGGGACCAAAGAAACCTTGCCCGGCCAGCGCTTGCAGCATATTGCGTACATTCTGAAAATCACCACCGGTACCAGACCAGGGCTCACCGCTCCAGAGTTTGGTAGCCACATCACCACATAAACTCACCATGATGCGCCGCACAAACCAGTTCAGAGGCGTGGCATAGATTTCATAATTGGAGGCGGGTAGGACATATCCCAAGGCATCTGAGCGCCGGATGATGGTAGCACGCACGATACGCTGCTCGGGCATCAGGTAATAGATACCCACAGCATGACCGGCCTCATGGTAGGCAACCTGTTCTCGCTGATCCTCCTGCATATCTTCGATGGGATTCTCCAAGCCCATCATTTGTTCCTGGAAAGCCAGGTCGATATCGCGCTGGCAGACTTGGAGGCGGTCGTCGAAGATGGCCATACGTACGGCGTCTTTGGTGATCGCCGACATGATCTGTGCTGGGGTGTAGCCCGTGGTGTCGGCGACGATGGCGGCGGTGTCGATACTTTCATCGTGATGGATTCTGCTCAAATAATATTCGATAATTGCCTGGCGTCCGGTGCGGTCTGGTGGGGCAACCTGGATTTTGCGGTCGAAACGTCCGGGACGTGTCAGGGCAGGGTCAAGCACATCGGGTCTGTTGGTCGACCCCATGAAGAGTACGTGCCAATCTCGTTCGGGGATGGGTTTCATGAGCCATTTTAGAATTCGATTGCGGATCCGCTCAAAACGAGTGGGGTCCTCGACGCCGTCCATCTCGTATAGTAAACGCGTCAGGGCACCGGTCCCTCCCCCCATCATGCCGCCTGCACCACCCGCGCCCATAGTGTGCTGTCCGCCGCCCATCACACCGCCGCGTGAGGCGCCCACGGCGTCAATCTCATCAATAAATGCAATACAAGCGCCCCACTCGCGAGCCAGTTTGCGAGCTTTGTTGATGAAGGAAATCATTTTGAGCACATCTACGCCCCAGAACATGGCTTTGAAACCTGAGCCTTCGATGGATATGAAGGCGATGCCGGATTCACCTGCCATGCATTTGGCCAGCATGGTTTTGCCCGTGCCGGGAGGGCCGTAAAGCAGCAATCCATTGATATATTGACCGCCCATCTCGCGAAACTTGGCTCGGTCAGATAGCAGGGAGATCCACTGCTTGACGAGTTTGAGTAATTGGGGTTGGCCTTTGTAATCGTCGAAGGTCAAGGATTTGGGGTCTTCGGGTGTGATGACCTCTACTTTCGAGCGAGCCATGAACCAGAAGATGGCGATGAACTGAATGAGCACCAGAGCCACCATTGAGAGCATGCGCGCCGCGCCACTAAGGGCAACGAGAACGAGGTTCAGAAACTCAGGACTGACAAGGGAGCCAATGATGATGAACGCAAGTAAGAACCAATACCAGGTTCTGCGAGCAAAACGCAAGGCACGTTGTTCAGGCCGGTTGCGTTTTTCAATGATCGTCTCGCTATCTCTTTCCTCATTTACCGTGGGATCGATGAATTCTGTGGTCATGCTCTTTTCTCCTAAGTTTAGGGTATACCAACATTGTTATTTTGACAAGAAGTATCTGATTAATTCTAAATGAGTAATTTTCTACACATATTATCCAAATTACCTGCTTTGTGCACTCAGGGTTCACTCTACATCATGGGTAATATATGCCAATGATTTCGGTTTCAGCCAAAACCTTACCTCGGATATCCTGTTTGAGAGGGATTTTCATCACACCATCCTCTAGAGCGAGGGTTGTGTCGAGCGCATAAAGCCTAAAGCGGTATTGATGAGATTTGGGAGGAGGGCAGGGACCCATGTAGCCCAGGGCAAATCGATTGTTCGTGCCGTGTTGACTGCCGTCGTCAAAATGCGCTGTTGGTGGAACTCCCTCTGGCAGAGAGCGGGTATCAGGGGGAATGTTGAATAGCAGCCAGTGGGTGAGATTATCATCGGCGGAGAGATCCTCAACGATGAGAACGAGGCTCGCCGCACCTTCAGGGGGATCTCCCCATTCGAGGGGTGGGGAGATATCTTTGTCGTTGCAGGTGTACGTGACGGGGATTGCTTCACCATCTCCGAAAGCCGGGCTGCTTATCTGGAAGACTGATGGATCAGCGATTGAGGTGGTATCCGACGATTCTGTATCCAAAGGGATTTCGTACACGTGCCCTGCGCCGCCTTCGACATAATCTTCGTCGTAGAATGAAGCGAAAACCTGGATTTGCTCTTCGCCTGTACAATGAGCGGGTGTAATTTTTCGGACATCCATCCCGCGGAAGAGCCCGGCGATGTCACGCACAGAATCTGCGGCCATCCCCCCAAGATGGAATCCTCCCATCACCCAAGCGATGTCCTCATCGAATAGGCTCTTGGTCTTTCGAACCATGCTTAAGATGCCGGGATGCGCGCAGCCGGTGATGAGCACTACCCCTTGTGCTGTCTGGATGATCAAACCTTGCTCAGGGATCGTGCTGCCAAGCTGCCCCGTTGAGTAAACTCCGGGAACAATCTCGAACGTTTCGCTGACAGTCACTAGCTCCGTCTTTGCCCGGATACTGTTTTTGATATTCTCAGGGAAGGCATCAGGCGCATAGACGGTAGGCGTGATCCCCAAATCCAATACTTCGTCCAATCCTCCAATATGATCGAGATGTTCGTGAGAGAGCACGACGATATCGACCTCAGTCAGATCAATCCCCAATATCCCGGCATTCCCTTTGAGAATTTCCCCGTTGTGACCTGTATCAAAAAGTATGGAATGGTTCCCGATCTCGATCAATGCGGAGAAACCCCAATCAGAGGTCAAGCGAGTATCGAAGCTGGTGTTGTCGTAGAGGAACGTGATCCGTAACATATCCGATTTTGAAAGATTCGGATACGTAATTGTTGCTGCAGGCATCGAAGCCTCTACGGTTGGAAGATTCGAAAGCATTATGATCAAAGTCAGAAGCGAAACATTGATTCTTTTCATAGGTAGTGTCCTTTCGCTACGGTACAACCCAGCGGTCCAATTCTTCATGAAATACAACTGCATCTGGAAAGTAGGTTTCCATTAAATCATAATTGGGCCTGGGAGTAGTATAGGCAAAGTGCATCGGGATTAAGTAATCTGCATTGAAACCTTCCAGCAGGAGGGGATGGTCTCCCTCCTCGATGAGGGAGAAGTGGGGCACGAAAGCCACATCGAGGTTCTTCTCAGGAAGGCCATAGTTTTGGAAATAGCTGATACTGACATCGTTGGTGGAGATATCTCCGGTGTGGAAGTACCTGTGGCCACCCACGGTGACGATGAAGCCCAGGTTAAGGATACCCCCACCATGGGAGATGTGGATCGCCTCCACGCCGATATCGTTGACAATCTCCGCCCAGCGACCGCCTCGGTTGATATTGATAGAGATTATGCGATCGCGGTAATCCTCGGCCTGCGGGATGGTCGAAGCAGCTTCATATGATGAGATAAAGATCGCTTCAGGGTGGTTTTCCAGGGCTTGACCAACTAGTCCATTGCTGAAGTGGTCTTCGTGGTTATGTGTTGCTAATATGAGATCAAGCCCGTCGAAAGGAGGTTCCCCGTTGAGGATGGCGTTGGTGACCTCTTCAGGGGGCGCGTATCCCGGTGGGAAACCGTGGAAGAGGGAGTCGATGATGATTTTCTTGTCCCCGGCGTTGATCAAAAATCCCGCGTTGCCCACATAGGTTACAGTGCTCTCAATATCGGTGTCGTCCATCACCCAGAATTTGATCTCTCTAGCATCACAAGCGCCTTCTGGATCACAAGCCTCGAAATTCACCAGATCAGAGCCGCGCCAATCAGCTTCAGGGGGCAATATCTGAACTTCACCATCGCTGAGTTCGACTCCTAGAGCACCATCGCTGGTGATATTCCAGTCTATTTCTTCGGGGGGATGATCCTCGTCCGTGGCCGCTTTTGATAAATCAATCACTGGGAAGACTTCATCTGGCAGAATTATCTGATCGCTGATTGTAATTATCGGGGCATCGTTTTCAGCAATAATGGTGAACGCAATCTCTACTGATGTGCAGGCTTCCTCAGGGTCACAGGCCTGGATTTGCAAATGTTCTGATCCTGTCCATTCGGCGTCTGGGGGTGAGACCATCAAGATGCTGCCTACCATGCGCACCTGGAGCTGCTCATTCCCTGAGATTTCCCAACGGATACGAGTTGCGGGGTGATTTCCATCCGTAACAAAATCACTCAGTTTGATCTGCTCGAAGCGTTCTCCATCGGAAACAATCTGGTCCCCCAGCCAGGTAATCACAGGCGGAGCGTTCTCTTCTGTTCCCGTTGGTTCGGCCTGGATTACTTCCTCTATTGGAGTTGGTTCTTCAACAGGCTTAGGCAGTTCTTCGTCAACTGGAGTGGTCGCCTGACAACTAACTGTCATAAGTGCTGCCAGGAGTAAAATTACAATCAGCAGAAAATGTTTAATTTGTAACCTCATCAGTTCATCCTTCGAAGCGTTTGAATTACTTTTTCATAACATCAATGCACTGGATTTGTAAATCCAATGAGAGCAAAGAAGCTATGGTCGCCAGGCGGGGATTCCGTCTAACGCGTAATTATCTGTCAATCTGTTCAGGCTGCCATCATCAAAACTCAAAACGTAAATTTCTCTGTTGCCGTCCCGCGTTGATGTAAAAGCGATCTTGCCACCGTCTGGTGACCAATCCGATACCCAGACGGTGGCGTTGTCATCCGTCAGTGAATATTGCTCGTCGCTATCCAGATCTAATACATAAAGATCATCACCCTCATCTCGTTCTGAGTAAAAGGAGATGTGGTTTCCATCTGATGACCATGAAGGATACAGGTCATCCCCAAGGTTGTCTGTCAGCCTGCGCGGGTTGCTGCCGTCGGCGTTCATTACATAGATCTCTGGGTTGCCATCTCGCTCGGAGACGAAGACGATTTGGGTCCCATCCGGCGACCATTTAGGGAGATAGTCATTCTCTAGACCGTCCGTTAGTTGCTGGCGATCTCTTCCATCAGATGCCATCACATAGATGCTCGAGCGAATATTTTCGTACACCATAAAGGCGATTTGGGTTCCATCCGGAGACCAGTCTGGTTCCAGATCATTGGCTGCTGTATCCGTCAGTCGTTGTAGGATTGAGCCATCGAGATTGATGGTATAGATCTTGAAATCGCCTCCCCGATTGGAGGTGAAGGCAAGCTGCGCTCCATCAGGGGACCAAGTGGGCCAATAATCTTCCGCTGGATGATCCGTCAACCTTTGAGTTTTGCCACTGTTTACATCCATCAGGTAGATCTCCATATTGCCGTCTTGCTCGGAGGTATACGCGATGATTTCACCTGTTCCATTAAAAGCTTCCGATGCATTGGCCTCGGTATACTCTCCCACCAATCCCTCGAGGATCTCCAGCGGCAAGCTGCCGTTACCGATAACCACATTGTGGAATTCTTTGATATCAAATTTCTCACCGAGGACGTCCCTGACCTGCTGGCGCAGCTCTAGGATCTTTAACATGCCGACCTTGTATCCTGTGGCCTGGGCGGGGAGCACGATGTAGCGATCGATCTCATGGTAATACCATCCCCTTTTGGTTGGCATGGCCTGATCCATATATCCCTGGGCTTCTGCACGCGTCCAGCCCATGGCATGGATGCCGGTATCAACTACTAGGCGCACGGCGCGCAACAGTTCATATTGCAGACGACCAAGATTTCCGTAGGGACTATCGTCGTATAAACCCATTTCCCAGGCCAGTCGTTCGGCATAGAGCGCCCAACCCTCGACATACCCGTTGAAATGGATGAAGTTGCGAAAAGCTGGTAGATCCAACTCTTGGGCCAGGGCGATCTGGTAATGGTGCCCCGGGATGGTTTCGTGATAAGCAATGGTTTGGGCCGAATATTTCGGCCGGTAACCACCACCGGTGCTGACATGATACGAACCAGGCCTGGAGCCATCGGGAGTGCCAGGGACATAGTACCCACCCATCGGTCCGCCCAGAACAACCACCTCACCGCGCGGGCGCAGATCGAAGAGATCGCTCACGCGCGTGTCGGCTTCATCAATGATCTTTTCGATGCTGTGGATGTAATTCGCCTGGCTGCTGGGTGAGTTGACATCGTAATAACCGGCCACATCGATGGCAAGCTGGAAGTTCTCACGTAAGCTGGCCTCTTCGGGGTATTCCAACTCGATCAGAGCCTGGCGCAATTCTTCCTGGATGCGCTCAACCTCGGCCAATCCTAGTGCGTGGATCTGTGGCGGGGTCAGGTCGGTGCTGGTTTCCTGGTGCAGCATATAGGCGTAGTACGCCTCACCATTGGGCAGCTTCCATGCCCCCGCATCAGGAGTTGTCAGCGGCAGCAGGTGATCCTGGTATTCGATCAGTTTGAGAAAAGCTGGAATGAGCGACACCTCGATCGCGCCGCGCACCGCCTCTCGGAAGGCAGTCTTTTCTTGGTCGCTCAACCCGGGGATCCCTTCGATCTCTTCGTCAAAACGAGTGTACACGCGCAGCGATTTGGTGTTAACCTGCATTTCGACCGAATAAATACCCAGGTAATTGAGCAGTTCATCCCTGGTGAGCGTCAGGATGAAATCCGGCGGGATGACACCCATTTCTTCCCGAATTTGCAGCCCCTCCATC
>CAYTKR010000122.1:0-15329 GCA_964438295.1 uncultured Anaerolineales bacterium | reverse complement strand
AAAGTACCGTGAATTTTTCGCTGCTTTGGACAGCAATTTCGCAAAACTCAAGTTACTAACCATAAAATTCCAAGAGCTTGTAAAAAATATACTATTAGGTTATGAAATGATCTGGTCGACGAAAGTAAATATTTTAATCTTTTAGCAAACACCGATTTCCAACCTTTCACACTTTTTTGTCTACTATTGACTCTATCAAATACTTCAGCTAAACAGAACCCTTCGGCTTCATTATAACCGTGTTCACGCTATACACCAAACTGAAGACGGATTACAAAAGACGGATTACAAAATTGACATCATTGGATGTATATAATACAATTTCAACTAAATCCCTATAACCAGTGGATAGTACGGTTATATCCTGAGCCAAGCTCTGGGAGTTTGATACCTCTCAAGAAACAATATTACGCCTGTAGCTCAATTGGACAGAGCAGCGGTCTTCTAAACCGCAGGCTGAGGGTTCGAGTCTCCCCAAGCGCGCAAAGAGATAAAAAAATCCCCACAATGAAGATTTGTGGGGATTCCTATTTATTGGATGATCGATGACAGATCGGCAATCCAGTTGAATAGTGATTCAAACTGCGGCGTGCAGCCGACGTGCAAAAGCAATGGAAGCACTGTACAGGATGCACACATTGGACAATTGATGCCCCCTGACTGTCTAAACGGTATGTGATGCATTTTGGACACAAAAAACGATACCCCATCTGTGGGCGTGAATCGCACTTTTTAGCTGTTTTAGACCACATCTGCTCATAGTCAATTTTTGTTACATGCCGTCAAGACAGTCAGGGCAGCATGCCACTATATATGGGGGATGGACACAATAGAAAACCCTCCAAAGTGATTACACCGAGATGGATATCCTTCGGTTCGGAGAGATGACCTGAAAGGAGGCGTTTGATCTGCGTTCGATTGCCCCTCCTGATGGCGCCAAGCAGCGTTTGAAAGTAAGAAAGAAGGCAGTTGTGACGTGCCGCAGCTAGCTCGGAAGGATCCTTTGTAATAGCGTATAGATCGATGTAGAGTGGAACGTTGCCATTTAAGTTGAAATCAACGAAAGGCAGTTTAACTACGGATCGTCTGGCCCAAAATATTTGGAAAACCAAACCTGGTCGTCGCTTGAGTTCATCCTGATGAATATATCACTATTCACCCTGCCACCAAGTCATAATGACTTACTCTAACGTTCATCGGTTTCCTCACTTCTGATTTATCCAACGCTCATGTTAGTTGAAAACACACATCGTTTTTAGTATTAAACCTCTTGCATAAGTGTTGGATATGCCATAATAGGCACATGAGATACGAAGAGATAAAGAACCGAAGTGACAAAGATTTCAAGCGACTTACTGGCGTTGAAATGAGACATTCAAACAAATGGTCGCTGTATTAGAAACTGAGCTGCCCACTTTTGGGCGTCCGCCAAAATTGAATCGAGCAGATCAGTTGCTGATGACATTGATGTGTTGGCGAGAATATCGAACTCAATTTCATATTGGTCAGGCCTACGGAATTAGCGAGTCTGCTGTTTGTCGAACAATCCAAAAAGTTGAAGATGCCTTGATCAACTCTGGTCAATTTCGACTACCGGGCAAAAAGGCACTCCAACCAAGTGACACAGTGATCGAGATTGTAGTTGTCGATGCCACTGAACAACCGATTGAGCACCCGAAAAAAAGCAACGCAAGTATTACAGCGGCAAAAAGAAACGACATACACAGAAAGCACAGGTAATTGTCAATCAACGAACGATGGAAATCCTGGCAACCGCTTTTGGCAAGGGCAGCATGCATGATTTTCGCTTATTCAAAGAAAGCCATGCTGGCATAGCCCAAGATATTCTTTGTCTGGCAGATACAGGCTATCTGGGTATCCATAATTTTCATGCCATAGTCAGATACCTTCAAAATCATCAAAGCTTCATCCGCTAACATCGGAACAGAAAGCTGCTAATCGACAATTGGCTAGTAAGTGGGTTTTCTGTGAACATATCATCGGTCGTCTGAAAGTTTTTCGCATTTTGAGTGATCGCTATCGCAATCGACGTAAACGCTTCGGACTGCGTTTCAATCTCATTGCAGCCATCTACAACCGGGAACTTCAGGCTAAATCGTGACTTATGCAAGAGGTCTATTGTTTTTACGGACAAATTACAATAAAGTGTGAAGTATCTGAAATGTAAGATTGTGTGTATCCCTGCCCCTGCGGATTTGCTGGCGATCCCGTCAAAGAGTGCACCTGCTCCAACCAGATTATTACTCGTTATCAGAAGCGCATCTCCGGCCCCATGCTCGATCGCATCGATATCCACATCGAAGTGCCGCGCGTCGATTACGAGGCTCTCAGTGACGAGCGACTAGGCGAACCATCCGCAGACCTCCAGGGGCGAATTGAATCCGCCAGAGATCAGCAGCGCGATCGCTTCGCGGGCACAACTATGTCGTGCAATGCCGATATGGGCCCCGCAGAACTGCGCCAATACTGTCCTCTGGACCAGACCAGTCGCTCGCTGTTACGCAACGCCATGAACCAGTTGCAGCTCTCGGCGCGGGCCTACCACCGTGTGCTCAAATTGGCACGCACCATTGCCGATCTGGCTGGGGAACCAGATATCCAGGCCACGCATATCGCCGAGGCGCTGCAGTACCGGCCAAAGATGGGGATGATGTGAAGTTGACTCCCCACCTCGAATCCGCTATACTGATATTCAGTTTATCAGAATATCAGGAGAATAAAATGGACAACACCTATAAAGTACAGGTTGGACGCCGAGGAGTGATCACCTTCCCCAAAGAGCTGCGAGACCAAAACAACATCGCAGATGGTGAAATCCTCAATCTCATTGAGCTATCAAGGGATGTGTTTGTGATTAGCCGACGCCGTTCTCGGGTAGACGAAGTTGCTGACAGGCTAGCCCAAGAGTGGCAAGATTCAGGCGAATCTTTGGAATCAATGTTGAATACTTTGCGCGAAGTACGGGCTGAGTATGACGAAAAGAAATCGTAGGATATTTCTCGACACCAGCGTTATCTTCGCTGCGGTGCTATCAGAAACTAGTGGTGCACGAAAACTCTTTCGCCTTGGGGAAGCTGGGTTGATCTACCTTATTGTAGGTCAGAACGTGCTACGAGAATGCGAAGTTGTTGTTCGACGCAAAGTACCTGAATCTCTTCCAAAACTTGCCCATATTTTAGAGGTAGGGCTTGTTGAAATCGCAGCCCAAGACTCAATTGACTTCATCGACCGAGCTAAAGAGATCGTATCCTATGAACCAGATGCATATGTCCTGGCTGAAGCACTCAGCACCCAACCAGACTGGTTAATCACACACGACAAGGAACATTTTCTTAGTATTCGCCAGGATACTGGTCTCCCCTTCCATATTGGAACACCAGGGGGTTTGATACGTGCATTGGACGAAGAATTCAGGAAAGCTTGACAAGAAAGAAGCGATCAAATCACTCCGCTCTCTCGCAAACCCTTAATCTCCTCATTAGAATAATCCAAGTACTCGTGCAAGACTTCATCAGTGTGCTGCCCCAGTAAAGGGGGAGGGGCATCCATTTGAACTGACGTGCGCGACAATTTGAACGGTGAACCCGTCAGTTTTACACTCTCAGCCGTGGGGTGGGGCATTTCTATCAGCATGTCGCGCGCCAGCACCTGGGGGTCGGCATACACCTGGTCGATGTGATTAATCGGTCCGCAAGGGATTCCTGCATAGAGAAGGTTTTGGTACCACTGATCTGTAATTTGTTTCTGAAAGCGTTCTTCTAAAACAGGGAGCAGCAATCGGCGGTTCTGCACTCGCAAGGGATTGGTGGTGAAACGTTCATCTCACCCCAGGTCATCCCAACGAGCAATTTCGCAGAGCAGTTGCCATTGCCGGTCGTTGCCCACCGCCACGGCAATCCAGCCATCAGAAGTGGCAAATGGTTGATAAGGTACGATATTGGGATGGGCATTGGCATAACGCTGCGGCCTCTCCCCAGAAATGAGATAGTTACTGCCGACATTGGCCAGCCAAGCCACCTGGGAATCCAACAAAGCAATATCGATGAATTGACCTAAGCCACTCCTTTGACGTTCATGAACGGCTGCCAGGATGGCGATCACGGCATTCATCCCGGTAGTGATATCGACAATGGCCACACCCACTTTCATGGGCGGCCCATCGACGTCGCCGATGATCGACATCAAGCCACCCTCAGCTTGGATGACAAAATCATAGCCAGCTTGATGGCGTTTCGGACCCGTCTGGCCATAGCCAGTGATGGTGCAGTAGATCAGTCCAGGATTCTGCTTTGATAGCAGGTCATATCCAAGTCCCCATTCAGCCATGGTGCCCACTCTGAAGTTCTCAATCAGGATATCGGCTTTGAGCGCCAAATCCTTAATGATCTGCAAACCACGCTCGGATTTCAGATTGATCGTAATGCTCTTCTTATTGCGATTGATAGCCAGGTAATAGGCAGACTCATCCCCGGTCCAGGGCGGACCCCATCGGCGAGTATCATCCCCACTTCCAGGCCGTTCGACTTTGATCACCTCAGCTCCAAGGTCAGCCAGGGTCATCGTGGCATAAGGTCCAGCCAAAACTCGCGAGAGATCCAAAACCAATAAATCAGATAAAGGGGTAGCATTGTTTGATGTATTCATAAGCGCTCCAAGTTAGAGTATCATCCAAACATTTTCGATATTCCATAATATACTATATGCGTTGTCAGAACTTAATTTGTGCTCTGGGAGTTCCGTGGTGAACTCCCAGAGAACCCTTAATTCCTCAAACCCACCACAATGACCAAAAAGACATCTTTCAAAACCGTAGAACACAAGCGATTGGCAGATTCCGAAGCCCGTCGAGCAGACTGGAAGAAATGGGGCCCTTACTTGAGCGAGCGCGCCTGGGGCACTGTGCGTGAGGATTACAGCGCGAAAGGCGATGCCTGGGGATATTTACCCCACGATCACGCCCGAAGCCGCGCCTATCGCTGGAATGAGGATGGTTTGGGTGGGTTCTGCAACCGTATGCAAAATATCTGCCTGGCAGTAGCCCTATGGAACGAGCGAGATTCCATACTCAAAGAGCGTCTCTTCGGCCTGACCGGACCTCAGGGTAATCACGGGGAAGATGTCAAGGAGATTTATTTCTACCTGGATAGCACCCCGACGCATTCCTACGCCAAGATGCTCTATAAGTATCCCCAGGTGGCCTTCCCGTACGACCAATTGGTTCAAGAAAGTCTGCACCGCAGCCGCCTGGAGCCAGAATATGAGTTGATCGACGCCTTGGGCGAGGCCATTTCCGAAGGGCGCTATTTCGATGTCTTCATCGAATACGCCAAAACCGATGAGGTTGATCAGGAGGACATCTTCTGCCGAATTTCTGTGTTCAATCGCGGCCCCGATGAAGCCCCCGTTCACGTGCTACCACATATCTGGTTCCGCAACACCTGGTCATGGGGATACGGCCGTCCCAAACCCGAATTGCGCGCCTTGGACGATGGCACCATTTACACCAACCACCACCATCTCGGGAAACGCTGGTGGTACGCACGCGAGCACACGAGATCCACTCTGAAGCTTAAAATCGCCCCACTGCTTTTCTGCGAAAACGAAACCAATTTCCAACGCCTGTTTAATACGCCTAATTCAAGTCCTTACCCTAAAGATAGTATCAACGCTGCCGTTGTGCATGGGGAGTCATCACAAGTAAATCCCGAAAGACGGGGTACTAAAGCGGCTGCGCATTTTCAAACCATCATCCCGCCCGGAGAGTCTTACTCCATTCAAGTTCGATTCTCCAACCGGGAGAAAGACAAACCCTTTCACGATTTTGACCGCGTATTTGCTCAGCGTATCCATGAAGCAGACGAATTCTATGCCGCGATCCAAAACCCAGACCTCACTGAGGATGAGCAGAACGTCCAACGCCAGGCCTTTGCCGGGCTGATGTGGGGCAAGCAGTTCTATCACTACGGTGTGGAACAATGGCTCAACGGAGACCCATCCAGCCCCCCACCTCCCGAAATGCGCAAACGTGGCCGCAACGCCGATTGGACTCACCTCTACAATCTGGATGTGATCTCCATGCCCGACAAATGGGAATATCCCTGGTATGCGGTCTGGGACCTGGCTTTCCACACTTTGCCTATCGCCATGATCGACCCCGAATGGGCCAAGCGTCAGATCATCCTGATGCTGCGCGAGTGGTATATGCATCCCAACGGCCAGATCCCGGCCTATGAGTGGTCGCTTGGCGATGTCAATCCACCTGTCCATGCCTGGGCGGCCTGGCGAGTGTATAAGATTGCCCGTAACTTCACCGGCGTGTCTGACACCGACTTCCTGGAGCGTGTCTTCCAAAAGCTGCTGCTCAACTTCACCTGGTGGGTCAACCGTAAAGATGCCGACGGCAATAATGTCTTCCAGGGTGGATTTTTGGGCCTGGACAATATCGGCGTCTTCGACCGCAGCGCGCCCTTACCGGGCAACGCGCACATGGAGCAGGCTGATGGCACGGCCTGGATGGGCATGTACTGCCTCAATATGCTGGCCATTGCCTTGGAACTGGCACGCACCCGCCCCGCTTACGAAGATATGGCCACCAAGTTTTTCGAGCATTTCATCTTTATCGCCAATGCCATCAACACCGCGTTGTGGGATGAAGAGGATGGGTTCTATTTCGATGTGCTCCACTATGCAGATGGCCGCCACATCCCCCTAGAAATCCATTCCTTTGTGGGACTGATCCCCCTCTTCGCCATCGAGACCCTGGAGCCAGATCTGTTGGAAATGCTGCCGAGATTCAAGCGACGTATGGATTGGTTCATCCAGAACCGGCCGCATCTCATCGAAAATGTCGCTTCCCTGTCTCAACACGGTAAAGGAGGCAGACGATTGCTCTCCCTCGTGGGTCAAGAAAAGTTGACCAGGGTACTCGAGCACATGCTCGCCGAAGATAAATTTTTATCCGAATACGGCCTGCGCTCCCTTTCTAAAGAGCATGCCGAGCGCCCGTTTTCGTTCGATGACGATGGACAAATTCACTCCGTTCGCTACCAGCCCGGAGAATCCCCAACAAGCATGTTCGGCGGCAACTCCAACTGGCGCGGGCCGATCTGGTTTCCAGTTAACTATTTGATGATCGAAGCGCTGCAAAAATATCACCACTATTTTGGTGACAATCTGCAAGTTGAGTTGCCCTCCGGCTCTGGAGATTCTTTTGCTCTCGATGAGGTCGCGAATGAGCTTTCCCACCGTCTGATAACGATCTTCCTGCGGAACGAACATGGAAGGCGAGCAGTCTACGGCGATAACCCGATCTTCCAAAACGACCCCTACTGGCGCGATCACATCTTGTTCTACGAGTATTTCCACGGCGACTCCGGCGCGGGGCTAGGCGCCAGCCATCAGACCGGTTGGACGGCGTTGGTGGCCAAGTTGATCCAACAGATGAAAAAATAGGTGCGTGCGGCGCTTTGCGCCAGCACGCACCTATTTTTTCATCTGTTCGGGGGGGGATTATTAGATTTCCAGGCTTTTTTGTTTACATATTCACTAATATTTTGGACAAAATCCATCCCAAAAAGAGGCTTTAGTCCAACTTTGGTGTTAAAAATAGAGGCCGGCATTAGTTCTGAGTGCTAGTTTATTGGTAGGTCGGAGGAAATTATGCGCGCTATTCATTTAAAATCATGGGGGCTATCCATTACGATCCTATTTTCTCTCATTCTAGTCAGTTCAGCGGCAGCTCAAAACAGTGGGACTGACGATGCAGATCTCTGGGGGACGATGTTCTTTTCTTACATAGTTTTCCCATTACTCTACATTATTCACAAATCAATCTTGGTGAGACAAGTAAAAAGGTCGATGCATGCGCTTTCGGAAAACGTCGATTCAGAATTCCCCATGGTACTCGATGCACCCGAACGGCTTGCTCAGGTTCAACCAGAGATCCTCGAGTTCGATATGAAAAATGAACTACCTGGAGCCGTTGAGCATCGCGAAAAGGTGCTCAAACAGGCATTGAAAAACCTGAATCGCCGTTGGCGCTCTGAGTTCCTGGCTAGTGTTGTATATATCATGCTTCCAATGCTGATGGGGATACTCAGCCGCCAGGTTTATCAGGAGACGTGGTGGGTCGTGATTTCTTTGGTCGTGATATATTTTATTCTCATATCGATCAGTTATGCCATCAATCGAGCAGATTTCCGCCCGGAAAACTGGTCTTTCGGTTTGGCCGCTCCTCAACTCAAGTGGGTAGAGATGATCATCAAGCCGTTAATGAATCCGGGGTACGATATCTTGCTCTGGCTCTTTCTAGGAGGGATTCTGATTAGCGGCACCTACCCGGGTGCCGCTCCAGAAGACAGCCTCTCCAGTGAGGCAACGCCAATGTTGTTCTTTATTGGTGTTTGTATTGCGGTGGTTTTTCACCTCGGGCTGCTGGTCAAACGTTGGTTCGCTCCACACGATGGGCCGAACGTAAAACTACTCGTCTTGAGAGTTTTTGGTTCCTCAAGGTCTGCTGTATTGACCTTCGACAGACTGATCCGATTTTGGAGAAAATTCGGACTGCACTTCACCATAGATGATCCCGACTTTGCAAGACACCGCTACCGGTTTTTCCAATTCAGAACGCTGACTCAATTCTTCCTAGTGTTTTTTGCAGGCGTCATAAGCCCCTGGGCGAGTTTGACTATTTTCGCCCTGATCGTGATCAATGACTGGTATGGCTTGATCATTCGGAGACCTGTTCGAGATCAGGAACACGCCCGTCAGCGCATCCAACAGGTCATGGCCAAACCCAGACATACCGATGGCACCTTCAAGGATTTGCGGATGGTGGCCTATATGAATACCTGGAAACTGATTGTGGATGAGTTTGTCAAGGTGGCAGATGTGGTTCTGTTCGATGTCCGGGAATACACTGAGCAGCGTAAGGGCGCGCAATATGAAGTCGATTTCATCTTCGATACATTTCCCGCCGACAAGGTTGTTTTCTTGCGTAACGCCGACAGTGATCAGGAAGCTATCCACCGTTTGATACTGGATCGTTGGGCTCAGTTGCGTGAGGGTTCACCCAACATAGATATTCCAGATCCAGTGATCAGGATTTATATAAGCGGGAAGCAAAAGGGACCAGATGTTCAGGGGCTGATGGATTTATTGCTCTACGTTGCCAGATGATTTTCTCTTCCAAAAGAGCACCAGGAAATTTCCCACTAACACCAAAATGATTCCTAACAGCGCCAGCATAGTCCAGCGATACCCTTCGAACAAGGTCGATAATCCCAAAGCGATGATGGGGAAAAGAAGGGTCGCGTATGCTGCTTTGTCCGCGCCGATACGACCCAATAGGGTCAGGTAAGCCATGAAGGCCAGGATCGAGCCGAATACCGCTAGGTAAATCATCGAACTCACATAAGAAAATGACCAGTCAAACTGAAAAGGAGTACCCTGGATGAGCGCGTAGATATACATCAGCAGCGCGCCGTAGGCCATGCCGAAGGCATTGGTCTGCACCAAGGGTAACTCTTCCCGCTGATTGCGCGCCGAGGCGATATTGCCAAAAGATGCGGACACTACACTCCCAAAAGCGAGCAGTACACCCACAAATCCGGCATCTTGAAGGTTGAAGGCGTTCAACTCCGGCAAAAAAACCAGCGCAATACCAATCAGCCCAATCACCGCGCCGAGGACTACGTTTATTCGGACTGGAGTTTTCAAGAAGATTGCGCCTATAATGATGTTCATAAACACCAAGGTTGAGAAGATCACCGCTACTAACCCACTGGTCAGATATAGCTCTGCCAGATAGACCAAGAGATAGTTAATCGAAAAGAGGAAAATTCCCTGCAATGCAATGAACAAGTGCTGGCGGAAGGTAAATCTCAGGCTTACGCCGCGCAGTTTACAAAACACAAACATAATCAATGCAGCCAGAGTGAAGCGATAAGCCACTGAGAGCACCGGGTCGACAACTCCCAGTTGGAACTTAATACCAATCCAGGTAGAACCCCATATCAACACGGTAGCGGTATATAGGCCGAGATTTTTCATTGGGTTTGTATCCTCTTATGTGTCATTGCTTCGCCCCAGTGGGGCGAAGCAATGACATCTGATGAGTAAGAGATTGCTTCGGTCGCTGATGCTCCCTCGCAATGACAGAATTCTATATTGATCAAAACAATATAACCTGCTATAATTATTTTGATAGTTAGAATATATCATCGCTTTTCTAACCTGTCAAGTTAATATTGTCGGTTATAAGTCTAGAACTTACGCAGTTCGGCGAGGAAATTGCCGGAAATAGGGGCTGGGGGTTTCGCCCCCAGCCCCTATTTCCGGCACACCATACTTCAAGTGCTTAAGTTCTAAGAGTAATACCACATCCTTCTCGATATGAGTAACGACAACTACCTGTGCCTGGATTTTGCCAACACACTGGAAATGCATGCCAGCGATCACCCACAAGAAACCCTGCACAACTATGCAGATCTGGTCGCCTGGGCAGATGATTCAGGCATTCTCACCTCACACGAAACAAAAAAACTACTCGAGGCCGCGCAAGGGAAACCGATCGCAGCGCAGCAGGTATTGGAACAAGCCTTGGGACTACGAGATGTCATTTACCGGATATTTGCCGCCCTGGCTACAGGAAGATCTCCTGCAGATAACGAACTTACGGTGTTAAACAGCGCCCTTTCCAACGCCATGGGTGGCGCACAAATTGTCCAGATCGAAGAAAGTTATCAATGGCAGTGGGAACTGAAAAAAGGAGCACTCGACTCGATGCTCCACCCCATCGTCCGTTCAGCCGCAGAGTTATTGACTTCAGACGACCTGCGCCGTGTAGGCCAATGCGCCGACGACCGCGGTTGTGGCTGGCTCTTTATTGATACTAGCAAAAATCGCAGCCGCCGCTGGTGCAGTATGGACGATTGCGGCAACCGTGCTAAACAGCGTCGCCACTACCAGAGCAAGCAGGGGCAATAGTGTCACGGCTAATCACCCTCTTCCAACACCCAATATCAACACACGGCCAGGTCTACTCGCTCGGTACTTGAAAGCGGGCAAAGAGATCAAAGGGACGCTCTTCCCACAATTCATTGGCGTACATGGTCACTGAAATCGCGTTCTCACCTGGCTGCAAGTAGGGCGCAATGGCATCCGGATTATTGTTGATCGGCGCATAGCGTATCGGTTCGGGGATATTGAGATAAAATCCCGTATTATATGGAAAAGCCGCCTGAAATTCATTGGCGTCAAGGATGTGGCCATTGATGGAGATCTCCCTGGGGTTCATGCCATAATACAGATCAAATTCGATAAGCTGGAACTCTTCGGGCAACGAAAAAGTGACAGTATAGATATCCTCACCCGCGCCATAGGTGTTATAAGGTCCATCCTGCACATCCATGAAATGATAAGACTGCGGATCATCGCATTCGCTCACTTTACTTGGAGAGGGGTCGTCATAGTGGGTATACAACAAATAACTGCCATCTCGTTGTGGTGTGCAAATATCTGGCAAATTGGCATAGAACAAATCCCCGATAAAAAATTCTGCATTATGAGAGCATTGTGTGCCCGAACAAACATCCAGTTGACGCAATCGGATCAGCAACTCAACCTGTTCGCCACCAAACGCGCTCACTTCGGCAAAAGCTTGCACATACGGCACACCGAACTCCGTCTCCATCAAGAAAGAGGCATACGTCCAGACCATCTCGCCCCCTGCCGCAACGCCAATCTCTAAACCCGATTGACTGTCTGACTCGTCCACAGGGCCATTCAACGAAGTCGCTACAGGGATAGAGACAATATCTGCCTCGTATGGAATCAAGAGAGATATGACGATCTCAGCCGTCTGCTCCCCATGGCCATACCCATGCACGGCTAGTTTGGCCACTTGCCCGAATATGCCCTTGGGATCTTCCACCAGTTCGGCCTGATCATAACGTTTGACGATGGTACTGTCCTCCCAGGTACCCGCGGACCCAAGCACCTCGAGACCCTGGGCATCATAGACATAAATTGTGTCATCCAAGATGATCGCCGGTTGCAATTCAGCCGTCGGTTCGAGTGTCGGCTGTGGTTCAAGAGTTACCGTGGACATGGCAGTCGCTTCAGGCGCGCTGGTTGGCTGGATGACTTGCGTTGAGGTTAGTTCTGGCTCTTGGGGCTGGCCGAACAACCCCGTGCCGAAATAGAGAATCCCTAAGACCGCGGCCACAGCCACCAACCCCAGCACACCAACACCGCCCAGGATGAATCCAAAAGTCAGCCAGCGCGGACGAGCCTTGGGTTTTGGAGGGTGAACCGGGGCGGGCAACGATGGTTCTGAAATTTGTGGGGGTTCAGGCTGAGCAGGCTCTGGTTCCTTAACAGGGGAGATGACGGTTTCCGCTCTTCTTGTCGCGTCGGCTCTAACAGTTTCCGCCACATGCTTTTCGGTGGCATTCAAAGCGGCGACCATCTCTTCGGCAGTGGCATAGCGATCCTCGCGCTCTTTGGTCAGGGCCTTGAGAATGACCCGCTCAATAGCCTCAGACAGATTCGGATTTGCCGAGCGCGGTGGGGGTAAGGGATCGTGGATATGTTTGATGGCTACAGCCATGGGGGTTTCCGCATCAAAAGGCAAGCGTCCGGTAGCCATTTGATACAGCACCACGCCCAAAGAATAGATGTCACTGCGGCCATCGGGCATCATCCCCAAGCCCTGCTCTGGTGACATATAAGACGGGGTTCCAATGACGCCCCCGGTCTGGGTGAAGTGGCTGGTGCCCTCGACCATCTTGGCAATGCCAAAATCCATCAGCAAGCAGTTGCCGCGCTCGTCGATCGATATGTTACTGGGCTTGACATCCCGATGCACGATGCCCCTTGAGTGCGCATAATCCAAGGCATCCCCAACCTGGGAAACAATCCGCCGAATTTGTGCCAGGGGAAGCGGCACCCCGCGCAATAGATCAGCCACGGTGCCTGTCTCGACAAAGGGCATCACAATATAGGTATAGCCCTCGGCTTCACCATAATCGAAAACCGGCAATATATGGGGGTGTTGAAGTTGAGCGATCAGCCTGGCTTCTTGTTCGAAACGGCCCACAAATTCAGGATCACTGGCGAAATGTCTGGGCAAGATCTTTAAGGCCACGTAGCGGTCTGTCTCAGGGTGATAGGCTTTATAGACCGCTGCCATACCCCCTTTACCCAGGGGTTCAACAACCTGGTAGCGGTTCAATTGTTTCCCAGTGATATCTTCCATCATTCACCTCAACTATTTCCCTTCGCAAACTTTTTCCATCCCCGATCGAGAAGATCGATCTGTAAATACTATATACCATTTCAAGCCCAACTGCAACAAACCCACATGGTAGAATCTTTCTCAAACTTAATTACTCTCAAATGACAATTAACCGGAGAAGGGGTGTGCGCATGCGCACACCCCTTCTCCGGGAGCTTTCTATAGGAGATGCTTCATGTGTGGAATTTTTGGTATTGTTACCAAAGAAAAGCAACAACTTGGCCCAACCTTGATCGAAGCGGGCCATCGCCTATCCTATCGGGGCTATGACACCGTTGGAGCAGCAACGATCCCCCCCGAGGGAGAAATCGATCTCCGCAAAGATGTAGGCAAAGTGCAAAAGGTAGCAGATCGCCTCAAATTCAGCGAAATGTCTGGAGATCGAGCCATCTTACAACTGCGCTGGGCCACTTTTGGGGCACCATCCTATACAAACGCCCAACCGCATTTGGATTCTGATGGAGACATGGTCGGCGCGCACAATGGCAACGTGGTCAACAATGTCGAATTACGCCAGCAGTTCATGGCAGAGGGGATGACCGTGCGCTCCGAGAATGATGGTGAAAGCTGCGTGCATGCCGTGGAACGCTACGTCGACCAGGGTTATGACATGGTGGAAGCTATCCGGCGCGCGTACAACGACCTGGAGGGGGATTATGCCTTTGTGATCGGGGTGATCGGTGAAGACCGCCTCTACGCCATCAAGAAAGGTTCGGGGTTGGTAGCCGGTGTGGCCGATGGTGCTACCTGCATTGCCTCAGATCTGCCTTCGGTGCTCGATATCACCCGGGAGATCGTACGCCTGGAAGATGGTGAGATCATCACCTTCTGGGCTGATGGGTACGAGATCCACAAAGTGGAAGACGGCTCCAAGATCGAGCGCCAGCCGGAATTGGTCGAAGAGAGCATGGAGGCTGTTCAAAAGGGCGGCTACGATCATTTCATGGTCAAGGAGGTCCATGAACAGGCCCAGGTCGCCCAGGAGTTATTCCACCTGATGGAGAACTCCGCCGATGTCGACCCCCTGATCGATAAGCTCAAGGAAGCCCGCAATATCTATATCATTGCTTGCGGTACTAGCTATCATGCCGGGCTGCTGGGCTCGGTCTATTTCAGCCGTTTGGCCGGGCGCGTCACCATCCCAGTGCTCGCCCCACAGTTCATCGCCCAATACGCTCCGGCGGTGAGTGCTAAAGATGTTGGTATTTTCGTCAGCCAGAGTGGTGAGACCAAAGATGTACTCAATGCTATTCAGGCCGCTGAGACGCGTGGCATGGGGATATTGGGATTGGTCAACGTGGTCGGTTCAACGTTGATGCGTGAGAGCGAATATTACGTCCCCCTGGCATGTGGCTATGAGATCAGCGTCCCAGCGACCAAGACCTTCACAAACCAGGTGGTGGGATTTTTGTACTTAGCATTGCGGATGGGCGGACATGATACGGCCCCATTGGGAAACTTGCCCCGCTGGATCAACGAGACCATAGAAGCTGTCGAGCAGCAGATTCCCGATGTGGAGGGGAAAATCTCTCCTTGGGATGATCTCTACTGTTTGGGCTATGGGATGACCTATCCTATCGCTCTGGAGGGGGCTTTGAAACTCAAAGAGATCACCTACGCCCATTGTGAGGGCATGCTCTCTACCGAGTTCAAGCACGGACCTCTTTCCGCAGTCACTGAGGGCTATCCGGTGATCTTTGTGGCTGGCCCCGATGATGTGCCGCTCATCGTCAGCGGCATCAACGAGGTGACCTGCCGCGGCGGGCGCGCCATTGTGATTGCTGAAGAAGATGCCCGCCTGCGTGCCAATGCTGATGATCTCATCGTCATCCCTACCGTGGATGCGCCGGATGAACTACGCCCCTATATCGATGCTATCTTGAGTGTATTGCCGCTGCAATTGCTTTCATACAAGATCAGCCTGGCACGTGGCTTTGACCCTGATTTCCCCAGGAACTTAAGCAAGACCCTGACTGTGGATTAAGTGATATTCGAAAGTAGGGGGTGGCAG
>CAYTKR010000121.1:0-15389 GCA_964438295.1 uncultured Anaerolineales bacterium | reverse complement strand
CACCCCACTCACCCCTAAATCTGGATAGTCCCAGGGCGTTTCCCAGAGACCCAAGTGTAAGGACGTGGAAACGTAATGAAAATAACTTGGCATGGACATTCTTGTTTCAGACTCTCCTCCCGCGGACTAGCGACAGTTGTTACAGACCCCTACGACGACAAAATTGTCGGGTACGGGCCATTGAATTTGCGTGGACACATTGTTTCGATAAGCCAAGATTCACCCGCCTACAACAATGAAGGGGCGGTTAAATCGAAACAGCGGGTGGTCAATGGTCCTGGAGAATATGAAATAGGCAATGTTTTCATCACGGCAGTGCGCACAAACGGCGGTAACAAACGCAAAAAAGATGAACTACGCAATACACTCTATGTGTTCGATTACGAAGGAGTAACCGTTGCTCACCTGGGAAATCTGTACCGGGTTCCCAGCCAATCTCAGGTGGAGGCCTTGGGAACCGTCAACATCGCCCTGGTCCCTGTGGGAGGGGGTGGAGGTCTCAACGCAGCCAAAGCGGCTGAGGTGATCAGTTTGCTAGAGCCGGGGATTGTGATCCCTATGCACTATGGCTCATCCCAATGCAAGATCAAGCTCGACCCGCTCAGTAAATTCCTCAAAGAGATGGGGTTGGGAACCATCAAACCCGTAGAAGAACTCTCGGTGACTGCCTCATCAGTTCCTACAGAGACCCAAGTGGTGGTGTTAGATTACCAGGTCTAGCAATTTGAGCGATCATATGACTGTCAAACTGTTGATGACATGGAATATCTTGCCGGGGCGCGAACAAGAGTATTTTGAATTTGTGGTGCGCGAATTCATCCCCGAAATCCAGCAATTGGGATTAGAAACCACCGAAGCCTGGGTAACGGTGTACGGTGAACAGCCCCAAATCTTAGCCGCCGCAAGAACTGCCAGCCCCGAAGATTTGCGTCAGATCATCCTCTCTCAGGAGTGGGATGCCCTGACAGCGCGCTTACTGGATTATGTAAAAGATCTGGAATTCAGAACGGTTCAAGACCGGCCTGGTTTCCAAATGTAGAGATAGTGGAAAAAATAGGATATCAGGCGGCTTCGCCGCCTGATATCCTATTTTTTCTGGCAGAAATTGATGGGCTTCCCCTTAGCAAAGAAATTATTAGCGTGGTATGCAGCCAATGCGCGTGATCTACCCTGGCGAGGAGTCAATGATCCTTACGCTGTATGGGTTTCGGAGATCATGCTTCAACAGACGCGCGTAGAAACTGTGCTTCCGTATTACCAGCGCTGGATGAAGCGCTTCCCAAATGTTCGAACGCTGGCTGAGGCATCTCAACGAGAGGCGCTCAACTATTGGGAAGGGTTAGGCTATTACAGCCGGGCGCGCAATTTTCATAAAGCCGCGCAAATGGTCATGGATCAATATGGGGGAGAGCTCCCAGCGAACCTTAACGCATTGAAGCAATTACCAGGGATTGGCGCCTATACAGCTGCCGCGATTGCATCGATTGCGTTCGGTCAGGATGAAGCCACCCTGGATGGCAATATCCGCCGCGTCCTGGCGCGCATATTCGATGTTAGCAAACCCTCAGGCTCCACTGAAGCGGAGAGGCGATTGTGGACGTTGGCGCGTGAGCATCTGCCCCCCGGGCAGGCTGCAGAGTACAACCAAGCCCTGATGGAATTAGGCGCCAGCCATTGCTCGCCTCGCAATCCAAAGTGCGAACGGTGCCCAGTGTCTGAATTCTGCCAGGCCTTAAAGCTGGGGATACAAGAGCAGCGCCCAGTTAAGAAGAAGAAGCCTGAAATCCCACACCATACTGTGACGGCAGCCGTGATCCAACGCAATGGACAAATTCTCATCGCCCAACGCCCAGAGGGCGGCTTGCTGGGTGGTATGTGGGAATTCCCTGGGGGTAAGGTAAAGCATGGGGAGACCCTGCAAGCCTGCCTGAAGCGTGAAATTTCTGAGGAGTTAGGTGTAGATATCCAAGTGGGAGAACTTCTGGGAGTTTATGAACACGCCTATTCCCACTTCCGTGTGACCCTACACGCCTTCCTCACTCAACTGGTCGATGGAAATCCTCAACCATTGGAACACACCGAATTACGTTGGGAGCGTCCCTCGGAATTTGAGAAGTACCCCATGGGGAAGATCGACCGCCAAATTGCACAAGACGTTCTTATATGATATTGCCATGATAATCGTAGACGCTCACCAAGACCTGGCCTGGAATGTGCTTTCATTCGGCCGTGATTACACACTCTCAGCAGAAGAAACGCGCCGCCGCGAGCGGGGAAAGGAAGCCCCGCTTCATAATGGCGACACCTTGCTGGGCTGGCCAGATTATCAACGTGGCCGCATAGGAATTGTCTTCGCTACGCTTTTCGCCGCACCTGCCCGACGTAAACTTGGTCTCTGGGATGTGCAGTGCTATATTGATTCTTCTGAAGCTCTGGAACGCTACCAGGACCAGATAGATGTCTATCATCGTCTGGCGGATGATCATCCGGAGAAATTCCGGCTGTTGGAAACACAAACCGAATTGCAGGATCACCTATCTGAATGGGAGATTGAAACCGCCACCCCTCCAGTGGGTCTGGTTGTCTTGATGGAAGGTGCCGAGGCTGTCAGGTCTCCCTCTGAGTTGGTCGAATGGTGGCAGCGCGGTGTGCGCATCATCGGCCCAGCCTGGGCCGGGACGCGTTTCTGCGGAGGCACTGGGGAACCTGGACCACTGACCAAAGAAGGCTATCAACTGCTAGAAGGCATGGCAGATTTGGAATTCACCCTCGATGTCAGTCACATGGACGAGAAAGCTGTTCTTCAATCTATCGATGCCTACGCGGGCCCGATTATTGCATCTCATGCCAATGCGGCTGCCCTTTTAGATGGAACAGAGAGCAACCGTTTTCTCTCTGACCGAGTCATCCAGGGTTTAATTGAGCGAGATGCTACCATTGGCGTGGTGCCCTTCAATCCATTTTTGCTGGCGGGCTGGCAAGAACGAGATGGCCGCCATTTGGTAACACTCGAGCATGTGGCCGCTCAGATCGATTATATTTGCCAGATCGCCGGAGATGCCCGGCACATAGGACTAGGAAGTGATTTCGATGGTGGATTTGGCCTCCAACAAACCCCTGCTGAAATCGACACGGTTGCCGATTTAGCGAAGCTAGCTCCGCTATTATTAAAAAAGGGTTATACTGAAGGCGATTTGGCTGCCGTATTTGGGCAGAATTGGATAGATTTCTTGGAGAATACCCTGCCGAAAGGATAATGACCTTGTTTTCGAAAAGATCCAAATATGGACCTCGTCGGGTCTGGATTGGGCTGGGGGTTGTGTTTTTGGGGTTTGTGCTATTTCTCTTAGGACTCGAACCCGATCTATTTAGGTTGGATCGCAGCCCAGTAGTGGGTTTTGTGCAAATCGCCGTTTTCCTGCTTGGTTTGGCCGTGATTTGTGTGGGGGGCTATATGAGTTTTTCAATCCAATGGGCAGAATCAGAGAGAGCGTTGGCGGCAGATATTGGCTTGCGTCTGGTAAGCACCGGTTATGTGATTGCATTCGTCTCTGGTCTAGCAGATGTGTTCGGCTTTGGCACGCAGCCTTTCCCAGAAGTGCCTTATTTTGGCCCTTTGCAAGCTGCGGGCGTGATCTTAGGGGAAGTGGTTATCGCCATCGGATTTTTGTTAGTGGTTTTGCCCAATCCCCCTAAAATGGACGAATAGCTTAAGTGTTTTGCGGTTTGTGGCTTGAAATAATACCGACCGGTTTCACCGCAAAACCTGTGTAAATGCCGGTATTTTCTCACAATTTATTTTGGGATTCTTTCCGGCATTTACTTATTTGCGAGGCCTACCGAAAATAGAGAGTGCCGAGGTTCGTAGAACCTCGGCACTCTTTTTTTGGTTTGTCTATTGTTGCCAAAATTTTATTCTAGAGCTTCTAGCATAGCCTGATTGGAGTCGAATTTGAACTCTTCTTTTCCTTGTTTTACTGCTCGCGCTGCCTCGATATCGATCAGGCGTCCGACAGTCGATTTGTCGACCACCGGATGAGAGAACTGGTTCATCTTAGTTTCGATCCTTGCTAAGAGATCATCGCTATTTTCAGGTGGAAGTAGGTTTTCGAGATATTTGTGGACAGCTTCCGCACCATTTTCGCCATCTTTGCGTGCATAGCCGACCAACCCACTGCTCGCCTCTCGAGACCACCCGACCACAAAAATTCCTTTGAGCGATTTTTCTGTTTCTGGGTCGAATATTTCATATGAGAGCTCGTTGACCGGATACTTTGGTGCTGGGTGCTTGACGAAAGCATCCCATTGGACTGGCAGCCCAAAAGAATCATCTACCTTATCGCCGATGCAAAAAACTACCGTATCGACATCGAGAACTCGAGTTGTGCTCAATCGATGGACTTTGGTATCACCGTCGCGTATGATAAGTTTGGTATCTTGTACTTCTAGACCGCGTACGTTGCCTTTATCATCTCCAATGATTTGCATTGGAGATGATAGAAACCAAAAAGTGAACCGTGATTCAGAAACAGGGTCTTTCGCTTTGGTGAGCGCTGAAAGGATGAAATCTTTGGCTGCTTCGGGGGATTGGTCTACAGCGTGCATGCGCTCAGCGACACGCTCGAATTCCTGATCTAATGCTTGCAAGTCGATGTTTTTGGCTACATTTTCCATCTCTTTTTTGGTGAACTTGACCTCTGCTGGACCACGCCGCGCTACGGCAATGACTTGATCGACTTTCTTATCGCGGATCATCCAGTGGGCGATATCGATCATTACATTGCCAACACCGATCAATGCAACTCTTTTTCCAATGGTAAATTCATACTCGCTGAATGGTGGCAGCTTATTGTAGTGGTAAACCAGATCTTTGGCATGGAATACACCTTTAATTTCCTCCCCAGGTAGACCAAGCCACTTTGTGCCTTGTGCGCCAACCGCAACTACGATCGCCTGAAAACCCAGATCTTGAATTTCATCGAGGGTAAGATCTCCCTGTTCTCCAACGGTGACATTACCATAATAAGTAATCGCCTCATCCGAGAGGATTTTCTGAAATTGCTTACGCAAACCAGCCTTCATGCGATATTTGGAATAGTAAATTCCGTATTCGGCGAGACCGCCTGGCTTGATGTCCCGGTTGAAAATGACGACCTGTGCCCCTAGCTTGGCTAGTTTTTTGGCTGCATACAAGCCGGCCGGTCCCGCGCCGATTACGGCTACCAAATTTCTTCCAACTTCCATAAACGTGTTTCCTCCAAAATTTTCTAAAGCGATGTCATTATTATACCTAGCCTTGGCCAACATACCTTAGCGAAGCCTTAGATTTTCTATGCATTGCCGAATTGAATTTCCAAAGAGCTAATGGTTTACTGCCAACTGGGGTTATGCTATATTGTTACCATTGTCTGTTGAGCATTGTCAGTCAAGCCGCCGAGAAGCCAGGAGTGGTGCCAATGACGTACAAACCGTATTACCCCACCAAATCCAAGGTTACATCTACGTTATTCGCGAGGGCAATTTTCCGCCGCTTCATCTGGCAGGGAAAACTGATGCCCGCTTTCTGGACGGTGATGAGCGTATTTTCCCTCGTGGTGAATATCATCCTGATCGTACTGCTCATTTCCTTAGGACAGCAACTTTTCAATTTAAAGGATGCCCTTTCTACACAATTGGTTAATGGATTGCACGAGAATTTCAAAGAAATGAATAAAGCCGTTATCGATGAGACCATTCTCGTTGATGATACAATTCCAGTTCGATTCGATTTGCCGGTATCCACGACAACCCGAGTCACACTCACTGAACCCACGCAGATCAATGGTGCTCAGGTATCAATTTCTGCAGGAGTGATCAATATCAATGCGCCTGCCAATATTGTTCTGCCCGCTGGCACGAGCCTGCCAATTGCCTTAGATATCACCGTCCCCGTTGATGAGTCAGTGCCAGTTCACCTTGATGTGCCCGTGTACATAGAACTCAGTGAGACAGGTTTGGGTACACCTTTTAGTGGACTGATCGGTGTGGTATCTCCCTATGAAAGTCTGTTAATGAAAATGGACGACTCCTGGGAGGATACCGAAATTTGTCAGGGTCCTCTAAAATACTTATGTGAGTGGTTCCTGATCCCGTAGAGATACTACGGTTTGATGAAATTTTATTTTGTGAGGTATTGCTATTCATGGATTCTTCCATTACGAAATACAAACTATCCAATGGCATGCAGGTGATGCTAAAGGAGATCCACACTGCCCCGATCGTCAGCAGCTGGATTTGGTATCGGGTCGGCTCGCGCGATGAAGTCCCGGGCAAGACGGGCATCTCCCATTGGGTAGAGCATATGCAGTTCAAGGGCACGCCCCAGTTCCCCTCTGGCGTTCTCGATAAGGCAGTTTCCAGAGAAGGCGGGATGTGGAATGCTTTCACCTACCTGGATTGGACTACTTACTTCGAGACAATGCCTGCCGAGAAGATCGACCTTGCCTTGCGGTTAGAAGCCGACCGTATGGTCAACAGCATCTTTGACCCTGAGGAAGTCGAGTCCGAGCGTACGGTGATCATCTCCGAGCGTCAGGGCAGTGAGAACCAGCCCATGTTCCAACTTGGTGAAGTCATGCGTGCGACTGCCTTTCGGGTGCACCCGTACCATTATGAGATCATCGGCGATATGGTCGATTTGCAAACCATGGGACGAGATGATCTCTATAACCACTACCGTAGCTACTACCGGCCCAACAACGCCGTGATGGTCGTAGCTGGCGATTTCGACACCAAAGAGATGCAAGCACGCATCGAGGAGTTGTATGGTCCATTGCAGGCTGGCGACGAACCAAGCCGACAGCAGCGCCCAGAGCCTCCACAACGCGGCGAACACCGCCTGACTGTTGAAGGCTCGGACGATACCGCCTATGTTAGTGCTTACTACCACTCGCCGGTGGCATCTGATCCTGACTTCTTCCCCTTCGTTGTCTTAGATAGCTTACTGACCGGTCCTACGGGGTTGAATATGTTTGGGGGGGGGATTTCTAATAAGACCTCGCGGCTATATCTCAAGCTGGTAGAAGGTGATCTGGCTGTAGGTGTGCGCGGCGGATTGCCCGCTACCATTGACCCTTATGTTTACAGTATCACAATGACTGTCCATCCTGAGCGTACCGCTGATGATGTCATTATCGCCCTGGACGAAGAGATCCAGCGTGTGCAGGATACTCCGCCGACCCAGGCTGCTGTTGACCGGGCTGTCAAGCAGGCCCGAGCCCTTTTCGCCTATGGTAGCGAGAGCATCACCAACCAAGCCTTTTGGATGGGCTTCACAGAGATGTTCGACTCTTACGACTGGTTCACGGGCTATCTCGAACGGTTGGCAACTGTCACACCCGACGATGTCCAGCGCATCGCGCAGAAGTATTTAGTACCCCGCAACCGCATTTTAGGAACGTATTTGCCCATGAAAAACAACGAGGTGGCAAAATGAACGCCATTCACAATTCACAATTTGCCCCTTCGACATCCCCTCGCCAGAGGCGCGCCTTCGGCATCGGCGTCGGCGTGGGGACAGGGCAGGCTATGCAGAATTCCTCTCTGCCGGGACCGGATGATATTACACGCGTCGAATTACCAAACGGCATTACCGTGCTGGCGCGCTCCAACTTTAACAGCCCATCGGTGAATGTCAGTGGCTATCTTCACGTAGGCGGACTCTTCGATCCGGATGAGAAGCTGGGGCTGGCGGACTTCGTTTCCGCTGCACTAATGCGAGGTACCGAAAAACGCGATTTTCAAGGGATTTACCAAGCCCTGGAATCAGTCGGCGCTGGACTGAGCTTCAATGGCGCTACGCATACCACTGGCTTTGGAGGTAAGTCGTTGGCTGAAGACTTACCCCTGCTGATGGAATTAATCTCTGAAGGACTGCGATTGCCGGTGTTCCCCGAGCAGCAGATCGAACGCTTGCGAGCACAGTTGCTGACTGGGTTGACCCTACGCGCTCAAGATACACGCGATATGGCTGGTTTGACCTTCGACCAAATCGTCTACAAAGATCATCCCTACAGCCGCCCAGAGGATGGCTACCCGGAGACAGTTCAGGCTATTACTCGTCAGGATCTGGTTGACTTTCACAAGGAACATTATGGACCGCGCGGCATGGTCGTGGCCGTGGTTGGGGGAGTCTCCCCGGAGGATGCGGTCGAGAAAGTGCGCGCAGCCTTAGGGGATTGGACAAACCCTGATCAACCGGATCCTCCTCAACTCCCTTCTATCACGCCGCTCAAGGAACTGGTCACCCAATCGGTCGAGATCCCTGGAAAATCTCAGGCCGATATCGTGATTGGTGCTTCGGGCTTGGCACGCAAATCTAAAGATTTCCTGCCGGCATCTTTGGGGAACAACGTTTTCGGACAATTCGGCATGATGGGACGCGTTGGGGAAGCAGTGCGCGAGAAAGCTGGGCTGGCGTATTATGCATACAGCAGTCTGAGCGCAGGAATGGGACCGGGACCGTGGTCGGTGAACGCAGGTGTCAATCCTGACAATATCGAAAAGGCCGCGGAATTGATCCGGGCCGAGATAAGGCGCTTTGTATCTGAGCCTGTCGAGGACGGCGAATTGGCTGACAGTAAGGCGAATTTCATTGGGCGACTACCTCTGGCCTTGGAGTCTAATGGCGGTGTGGCGGGTGCGCTGCTTAATTTGGAGCGCTACGACCTGGGAATGGATTATTATCTGCGTTACGCTGATTTGGTTGGTGCGGTCACCCCAGAAACCGTGCTGGCGGCGGCCGACAAGTACCTGCATCCGGATAAGCTGGCCGTTGCTATTGCTGGTCCTTAACGTTTATATTTTTGTTGGTTTTCAAAGAAATGTTAAAGTGATCTCTCAGAATTATGGTTTAGTGGAGTGCTCTTTACCCCACTCACCCATAATTCTGGAAAATCTTAAGCATGTAGCTCCGAGGTGAGGAGGAGCCTATGGAAAATGTTTTTCTTTCATTTTCATTCCGTGATTCTGACCGTGAGTTGGTCTCTGAAGTGGAAAAATTGCTCTTCAGCCACAATGTCAATGTTGTCACGGGCAGACGTTTGGGGGGCGGGCAGCTTACGGATGAGATCAGAACCAGGATCGATGAGGCTGATGCATTGATCGCCTTGCTCACCCGGCGCGATCAACTGGCTTCGGGGGGATGGACTACGCATGATTGGGTGCGCGATGAACTCAATTTCGCGCGGGGAGCGGAGAAGAGGGCTATCGCCCTGATCGAAACCGAGGTGGAAACCGGTGGGGCTTTTGGTGATCACGAGCACATTCCTCTTGACCGCGATGATAAGCTCAACGCTTTTTTGGCACTCTCAGAAACTGTGAAGATCTGGAAAGCTGAGTCGGGTCGATTAGTCAAAGTGAAAATCATGCCAAAAGCATTGGCCGAGAATCCTGGGCATCTCACAGGACAAATCCAATGCCAGTTCCGCTTTATGAAAACCTCCACGGGGAGAAAAACGGATTGGTTGACAACAACGACGGAATCTGAAGGCGGCGGCGCAGTAGTTTATCTTCAGGGGGTTCAGGATGATCATCTGATCCAACTGCAGATCGATGATGGCCAGACGCACTGGATTTCAGAGCTCAGTCCCCAGTTGGTTGAAATTGAGTTGAACCCCACGTCAGGAGGCGCTCAATGAATTTGTTTATCAGACAAGAAGCGAGCCCAAGTGGTGAAGGTAGGTGGAATTGGGCGGTATGGTTGGACGGCTCGCCGGATGACCTGGAAGAAGTAGCCTATGTGGAGTATGTATTGCATCCCACGTTCCCAAACCCGGTGCGAAAAGTGACCGATCGGGCTTCGAAATTCCGGATGCAGACGAACGGTTGGGGGGAGTTCAACATCAAGGTGCGCATTCATTTTGCAGAGGATGACGATGAGGATGACGAACATGTGCTGGTGATGGATCATTGGTTGGAACTGGATGAGATCGCCCCAACCAAAGAAGTTTTCCGTTCTCCGACAAGACCAGACCAACACCCTCGGTTGTATCTTTCCAGCGCTGTGGCGGATATCGAGTTTGCTTACACGCTTAAGGAAGCTCTGGAAGATGGCGGCGTAGATGTTTTGCTTAAGCAAGATTTGGGTAGGCAGGATTTGAGCATGCTGTTACAAACCCAGCGTCGCAGCGTTCAGGCGGGACTACTGATGGTCTCCGATATGGGCAACCCTTGGATCGTGCGTGATTATTTGGTTTTGGCAGAGAATAAGGTTTCAGCAATGGTGGTGATGATTGGCGCGGCCTATGAACTTCCCAAAGAAGTGCGCGATCTGCCACGCTTCCATATCAAGGATATCTCTGAGACGGAGCAGGTGGCGCCCAGCATCGCCCGGCGGGTGTTGGAGAGACTTTAATATTACAGCGCGGAGGAAGAACCATAATAATTCTGAGTTCTCTATGTGCTCTGAGAAATTACATCTATAGGGGTGATAGGATTCTAGATGTTGGCACGTTGCACGCTGCAAGTTTATACGTTCAGCGTTTAGCGTTCCAACGTGCAACATGCGACTTGACACTTGCAACTTGAACCATGAAACTTAGAACCGGCGTTGACTTGATCGAAATTGAACGCATCAAAGACTCCATCGCCCGCAACGGCGATCGTTTCCTAGAGCGAGTCTACACAGAGAGAGAGTTGGTCTTGTGTGGTGAGGATGCCGCCTCTCTTGCGGGACGTTTTGCCGCCAAGGAAGCCGTGTCCAAAGCCTTGGGCTGTGGTATTGGCGATGTGCGCTGGAGGGAAATCGAAGTTCTGCGTGATGAGAAGCGGGCGCCGGTGTTGAATCTGCACGGAGAGGCCCAGAAAATGGCAGATGAAATGGGTTTGCAAATCTGGTCGCTTAGTCTCAGTCATTCTAAGTCCCACGCGGTGGCGTTTGTGGTGGCGTTTGGAAGTTAGAGGTTAGAGATTAGAAGTTGGAATGTGGAAGTTGGACCCAACATCCAATTTCTAATATCTCACACAATTAGGAGGAAAACATGTTGAAGAAAATCGGTCGGGTTTTAATAGTTGTTCTCATTGTCCTAATAATCCTTATCGCCATCGTCGCTATCGCTGGTCCGCCGTGGGTCAAGCGGACGGCCGAAAAATCCTTCCCGCAAATTGATGGTGAATTGCAGGTCGCTGGACTCGACGGTCCCGTGGATATCTATCGCGACTCATTTGGCATTCCACATATTTACGCCGCCAGCCAGCATGACTTGTTCTTTGCCCAGGGCTACGTCCACGCCCAGGATCGCTTCTGGCAGATGGATTTCTGGCGCCACCAGGGCGCAGGGCGCCTCTCTGAACTTTTAGGTGAAGCCACCCTGGATACCGACAAATTCCTACGCACATTGGGTTGGGAGCGGGTCGCCCGCCAGGAATTGGATTTACTTGATGCTCCATCACGCGCCATCCTGGAAGTCTATGCCGATGGGGTCAACGCGTATCTGTCTGAACATACCGAAACAGCCCTTGCCCTGGAATATGCCTTCCTCCCCATACTCAACCGCGATTATGAGCCTGCTCCCTGGACAACACTCAACTCTCTGACTTGGGCCAAAGCTATGGCTTGGGATCTGCGCCGCAATCTGGATACTGAGATCGACCGTGCCATGCTGCTCAAAGATCTCACTCCGGAGCAAGTTGCCGACCTCTTCCCACCCTATCCTGATGACCATCCCGAGATCGTGCCAGGATATGAGACTTCCGATGTTTCCAGAAACATCAGAAGTCTGACGCTCAACATGCCTGATGCGACTCTCGTTGGGTTGCAAGCCCAAATTGCAGCCCTTGACGCGATTAGCGGTGGCGGTTTCGAAGGCATTGGCTCCAATAGCTGGGCACTCTCGGGTGAGTTGACCAACACCGGTACGCCATTGCTGGCCAACGATCCCCATCTCGGAGCGCAAATGCCTTCGATCTGGTACGAGGTCGGCCTACACTGCGCGCCCAAAACCGAGGCTTGCGCTATGGATGTGACCGGCTTCTCATTCGCTGGGGTGCCGGGCGTGGTCATCGGGCACAACGACTACATCGCCTGGGGCTTTACCAACGTCGGCCCTGATGTGATGGACCTCTATATCGAGAAAGTCAACCCTGAAAACCCGAACCAGTACGAATTCCAGGGCGAATGGGTCGATATGCAAATTGTCACAGAAGAGATTCAAGTTGCTGGTGGAGATACCGTCGAGCACACCGTGCGATTGACTCACCACGGTCCAGTGATCACCGAGGATTACGGCCTGGATACTTTCGCGGAGGATGTGGCCCTAGACATTGACGTGCCTGAAGCATATGCCTTGGCTGTACGGTGGACAGCCCTGGAACCCACCTGTATATTTTGCTCGATCTGGAAGTTCAACCTGGCGCAGAACTGGGACGATTTCCGCACGGCTGCCCAAGAATTCGTTGTCCCCGCGCAGAACTTGCTCTACGCCGATGTGGAAGGCAATATCGGCTACCAGATGCCTGGGATCATCCCTATGCGTGGCGAGGGCCACGATGGCATGCTGCCTGTTCCAGGCTGGACAGGCGAATACGAATGGGGTGGCTTCATCCCCTTCGAAGAGTTGCCCTACGCGTTCAATCCGCTCGAAGGCTATATCGCCACGGCCAATAACGCTGTTGTCGGAACGGATTATCCCTATCTGATCACCTACCAATGGTCTTATGGCTATCGCGCCCAGCGCATCATCGATATGCTCGCAGACGCCCCCGGCCCCATCGATATCCCCTACATCCAGCAGATGCAGGGCGATAATTTAGATTTGATGGCTGAGATGCTGCTGCCGGTGTTGTTCGACATCTCCTTGGATGATGCCAAGCTTGAAGATGCCCGTGAACTCCTTTTGGGTTGGGATGGCCAATTGAACATGGATTCTGCCCCCGCGGCTTTATACATGGCCTTTTGGCGCAATCTTTTGGATTTGACTTTTTCCGATGATCTCCCCGAGTTTTATGGCGTTGGCGTGGATTCCGGGGCCAAGGAGATCATGCGCAACTTGCTGACTCTTCCAAATAGCCCTTGGTGGGATGATGTGACCACCCCCGAAGTCGAAACCAGGGACGAGGTCTTTGTCGCTGCCTTTGCATCAGGTTTTGATGAAATTCGAAAATTGCAGGGTAACGCCCCGACTGGTTGGTCCTGGGGCGATCTGCATACCCTGACCTTCTACAATCAGGTCATGAGCAGTTTCCCCTTTATCAAGAATGCTTTCGACCGCGGGCCATACCCGACGGCAGGTGGCAGTGCCATCGTCAACGCAACCGGTTGGGATGCAGACAACCCCTATGAAGTCGACTGGCTACCCTCCATGCGCATGATCGTCGATCTAGGCGACCTGACCAACTCATTGACGGTGAACACCACCGGTCAGTCTGGGCATCCTTATCACCCTCACTATGCCGATCAGCCAGATCTATGGCGAAACATTCAATATCACCCCATGCTGTGGGCAAGAGCGGATGTTGAAGCTGATGCCGAAGGGCATCTCAGATTAGTACCTTAAATTAGTAGAGACGCTCCGCCGGAGCGTCTCTGCGCTGATCTAGTTTAAATTCACTGCATAGCAAGGGGGTAAATGATTACGCTTCGCTCTCTGCTCTCGCAGCTCTCTCTTCTTTGATCTCTTTTCTCGCCTTGAAAAATTCCATTACTGGCGGAATGAACGAAATAGCAATGATAGCAAAAATCACTAACTCGAAGTTATCCTTGACGAAGGGCAGGTTGCCAAAGTAATAGCCCAGCAGTGTAAAGCTAGTCACCCAGACGATGCCACCGACCACATTGTACGTGATGAATTTTCCATAGCTCATGGTGCCGACACCAGCCACAAAGGGCGCAAAGGTGCGGATGATGGGTACGAAGCGTGCCAGGATGATGGTCTTCCCACCGTGCTTTTCGTAGAATTGCTGGGTCTTTTCTAGGTATTCTTGCTTGAGCCAGCGGATGTTGCCGCTGAAGGCGCGGTCTCCGATGTAGCTGCCGATCCAATAGTTGACCGTATCACCAATGATAGCGGCGATGCATAGCAACCCAATGATTATCCAGTGGTTCAATGCACCCAATGCAGCGAAGCTGCCTGCCGCAAAGAGCAAGGAGTCTCCGGGCAGGAATGGGGTCACCACAAAGCCCGTTTCCATGAAGACGATCAAGAACAAGATGGCGTAGGTCCAGGTGCCATATTGTGAGATGATGGTACTCAGGTGTTCGTCCAGGTGCAGGATAAAATCGATGAAGAAATTGATAAGTTCCATAGTTGTTCCATGTTCACTAAGAAGCTAAACTTCTTTGAGTAAACGAACCAAGGAGTTTAGCTTCTACGAGATTGTCTGTAAATAGCGGTCGGAATTATACAGGTTGAACGCTTATCGCGCAACGTTCAACCTGTTTTTATTGTTCTAGGATGGATATAGTTATAATCGTATCTCCATCAGGCAAATCGCCTCCCTGGGACGGATCGCGCGGGGTCAAGTCTTGTACCACTTGCATACCATCGATCACTTCGCCGAAGATCGTGTACCCTCCATCCAAGTGTGCCGCTGGTCCATAGGTGATGAAGAACTGGCTGCCATTGGTGTCTGCGCCCGAATTGGCCATGGCTAACAACCCTTCGCGATCGAAAGAGAGATCTTCAGAAACTTCGTTCTTGAAGGCATATCCTGGGCCACCCATGCCTGTCCCTGTGGGATCACCGCCTTGAGCCATGAAACCAGGCAGAACGCGGTGGAAACTGACATCATCGAACCAGCCTTCTTGGGCCAAGAAGACGAAGCTGTTGACTGCCAGCGGGGCTACATCGGGATACAGGTCGATGACGATATCACCCTTTTTAGTTTGAATGGTGGCAGTGTAGCCCTTAAGCGGATCAATAACTGCTGGAGGGCATTCGGTATATTGTCGCTCAGCGAATTCGGTTAAGCTGAGAATAGATGCGATATTTGCAGAATCCAAGGGGCCGTTGTAGGGGTTGTTGTTGATCACAAAGAATGGCGTGCCGGGCAGGCCAATCTCTTGTCCAACTTGCCAGGTTCCTTCTGCAAAGGCGACGATCTCTTCGCTGGTCAGATCAGCCTCGAATTGCGTTGCATCCAAGTCTAAGGCCGCCGCACTATCAATCAGCCAGGTTTGAAAATCCCCCACAGAGAGACTGCTCCACTCGGTGGCTTTCTCATAGAGTACGTTGTGAATCTCCCAGAATTTGCCTTGCAGGCCGGCTGCTTCAGCAGCTTGTGTCGCTAGAAGTGCTTTATCGTGGATAGAGGCAAGCGGGAAATGACGGTAGACAACGCGCACATCTTCAGGAAAATCTACTTTGAGTTGCGCCAACACGGGCGCAATTTGAGCGCAATACGGTCATTGGTAG
>CAYTKR010000120.1:0-15462 GCA_964438295.1 uncultured Anaerolineales bacterium | reverse complement strand
AGCGCTGCCCCGTAGAAAGGGGTACTCTTGGCCTGAACTACCTTCCAATAGTTTTCCTCACCAACCAAGTTCTGAGCATCCCAACTCTGGCCCAGAGCGGTTGCCAAAGCCAATCGGGCCAGGCTTGCGTTGACTGCAACGATCATTTCAGCGTCTTCCAAAGACTGGCTAATGATTCGAAATGCCGCGGCTTGAAATGCCAGCGCCATATTGGCCGTTGGGCCAACACCACTGCGCAGATATTCCCCCCGGGGATCTTCATCGAGAATATCATCTACCAGGATAATACTGACATACATACAAGCTACCGCAGCCGCTCCTGGGATGGACGCAGAGGGGTCACTACCCACAGCCTGGCAGGCCAGTAGTGGCAGATCCCAATCTGGACGTGGTCTGCTTGCAGCTCTTTCAATGAATTCCGTCATCTCAGGCCAATTTGCTATCTCAAATACCGACAGAATCTGATCTTTAATTGTATCGTCTTTCATAAGCAACCTCAGCAAAATTAAGAACATAGCGTGTGGGGATCAGCCACACGCTATTGGGTTTGAATCATCCTGATCAATGTCCTGCATCAAATTATTGACTCAGGAAGGGTTGAGAATGCTATACGGCATTCCAAGACTCCCAGGTTGAAGCTTCTTCAGCGAGTGCGATGATATCTTCTGGCTTCTCGATACCTGTAAGCTTACGCAGAGCTGTCACCAATGGGCTGTTTTCTTCTTCTGAAGATAATTTCGCGTTGAATTCCTCGATTGTCATGAGAGTATCCATTTAGATTGACCTCCTTTCCTTCAAGATTCGGCAAAATTTCTTGATGGAAGTTCCCCGCCATTTTAATACCTCAGAGGAGTTGCATTGGTATCTTGGTGTGCTCTGTCGGTTTTTGCGAGCAGGTTCAGCTACCAAATTGGTGCTAAATCTCCCATCAGATTTCCGTTGCCCATAAAATACTCGAATAAGATTTATTTGTCAATTGTCCTCACATTAAAGAATTAAATCGTCATTTTTCTACAAGGAACCAGGGTTTACCTGCATAGGAAATCTACTTCACAGACAACTCAAGCCCAAATGGATCGATATCGAAAGAAATGCTCTGGCTGAAATTCACCTGATCACGCACAAATGCCAAATAACCTTCAAGCTGATCCGCAAATGGGGGCACACAAGTATCATGCGCTAGCACCCAGCCACCAAATTCCAGCTTATCATAGAGCTGCTTCAACAATTCAAGATAGACCTCTTTGCCCATCTCTCTGCTATCCACATCGAGGTAGATATAGTCCAGGGGGCCCTCGATATTTACAACCATTTTCAAACCATCCTCAGTGATGAACTTAACATGGTCAGTATTATCGAGTTGGGCGAAGTTCTCCCTGGCTCCTTGGGTTGCTTTGCTATCGATATCGATGGCATAAACCACCTTTGGGGCATAGGCTTGTTGCATCCCGCAACTTGCTCCAATGGCCCAGATCAATGCGTATCCATAATAGGTTCCCAAACCGATCGCACGCTGGGGTCTTTTTAGCGTAGAAAGCATGTATAACAACTGCTCCATATTTGGGGTAATGGATGTTCCTGGGATAGTGAAATTCTCTTTGATCTCTTTTCTAAAGGCATCAAACCGATTTTCATCAAAGTCTGATTTCTCAGATATGATATTTTGAGCTTTCATCCATGTCAGGATAGAATGCCCGGTTTTGACTTCGCTTACTCTGGACAAGCGGGTGAGGAAATCAAAATCTCGATAAGCGACTTCGCTCCTTAGGCCATCCGAAGCAGAAAAATTAAATCTGGCTTCATCGGAAACCAGACCATCAGATTTCATCTTTGCCAAAGCGAGTTCAATTGCCTGCTGATCACAGCGGTACGTTAGTGACATCAAATCTCCCTTCAATCTTAGGCGATCTATTCATTGAATTATTTTGGATGAGAAGGCGAGGGACGATATTTAATTTGGGAGTATGGCGTGCTCCGCACTTCATACTCCCAAATCTACCATCTTCCCCGGCTATTTCAAGAGACCAATGAAGTTCTAAGGGAATAATGGATATAGTAGGGGCAATGCGATCATCGATGCGATGAATAAAAATAGGGTCAACAGTGCCCCCACACGGGCGTAATCGAAGAACTTGTATCCCCCTGGGCCAAATACCAACACATTGGCCTTATGCCCCACAGGGGTCAGGAAGCTGGTCGCTGCGCCAATGACAACAGCTAATGTAAAGGTCAGGTGATTGGCTCCTAAGCCTTGGGCAGTATCCAGGGCAATTGGCACAACCAACACCATTGCGGCAGCATTCGACATCGGTTGCGTAATCAGGGCTGCTAGCAGATAAATTCCTCCCAAAGCAGCGATCGGGCCTAAGCCACCCACAGCCCCTAAAAGCAAATCTGCCAGATAGCGGGCAGTACCTGTCGCTTCCATGGCCGTCCCCAAGGGCAACATGCCAGCCACCAGGAAGACAGTTCGCCAATCGATGCTCTGATAAGCCTCATCCATAGTGAGACAACCAGTGATCACCATCGCTACTGCACCAATGACCATCGCTGTGGAGATATGGAACCCCGCAAACAAGACCAGACCGATCACCAATAACATCAAGGCAATCGCAATAGGCATTTTTTTCTGACGGCGCTCAGAAATGGTCACAGGCTCCAATACCATGAAGTCATTTTTGACATTCAATCCCGATAGGCGATGTCGGGGTCCTTGCAGCAGCAAGGCATCACCAAATTCCAACTCCAGACTTTGCAGTCTGCGGGTTATCACCTCACCTTGTCGATATATCGCCAACACATTGAAGCCATAGCGGTCACGGAACTTGATCGAGCGCAGGCTGCGCCCTACCATCGCTGAGCGCGGTGCAAGGGTAGCCTCTACGATATGGGCAACATCATCATCCAGTTCGCTAAATTGAATATGAGGTTCTGAGGCGACTACCAGACCCAAATCATCCTTCGCGCGGATTAATTTGTCAGCGACACCTTCAACCAACAGAATATCTCCAGCCTGGATACACGTATCCCGATCGATGGAAGCCAATTCGACATCCTCGCGGATGATGGCGATAACGGTTAGGTCGAAATCTGCACCCAGACGCGACTCGTATAAGGTTCGGTCCGCCAACGTGCCATCAGGGAGCACACGCACCTCGCTGATGTATTTCCGCAAATCCCGAGTGGCTAATTCCTCCCCAGGCGCGCGTCGAACAGGTAGCAAATGTCGCCCGATGAAGACCATATACAGGATTCCTACCCCAAACACAACCAGACCGATGGGCGTGAAATCGAAAAATCCAAAGGACGGCAGTCCATTTTCCGCAACGATGCTGGTGGCTAGGATATTAGCCGGAGTGCCGATCAGGGTCAATTTGCCACCCAAGAGGGAAGAGAAAGATAATGGGATCAGCAATTTGGAAACGGGAATTTTGGTTTGGCGGGAAATGCTGACAACTGCTGGAAGAAGCATTGCTGTTGCTCCAACATTGTTCATGAATGCCGAAATAATCCCACAGGCCAGCATGATCACCGCGATCATGCGCATCTCGCTATTTCCAGATAATCGCAGGATAAAATTCCCTAAGTGGTCAGCAACTCCTGTCTTGAACAACCCCCCAGAGACAATGTAAACTGCCCATACTGTGATCACAGCTGGATTGGAAAATCCCGCAAAAACTTCCTCGGGACCAACCAAACCGGTCAACGCCACTGTCAACAACACGATCAGGGCAACAACATCGACGCGAAATCTATCAATACCAAAAAGCACCAGCGCGCCAACAATTATGGATAGTGTAATCGCAATTTGTGTAGTCATTTTCTTTTCCTGCTCCGTCTGATAGGCCTACATTATAGCATTTAAGACAACAATCCTGTGGAACTCCGGGAGACAACGTGGAAAATTCACATATTGGGGCTACCAGTCGAATTCATGAAGAGCTAAATGCGCTGGTACTATTTTCTGATTGTTACCCAAACGGATACGCGGTATAGTTAGATTAGCTCGCCAAAGTAAGGACGAAAAGAAATGAAATGGTTGAAACGACGGAAGAATATCGAGAATCCCATTGCAACGGGATCTAGAGTCGCAGCTTCTGCAGAGTCATCCTCCAATTCAGAAATGGCCGAGGAATATATAAATAAGGTTCACCATAAAATTGATAAACTGGTATCAGATCTTGCTGATGGATCAATTAACCGATCTCAATTCCAGGAACTTTATAGTCATTATCAACGCGAAATACGCAATATTGAATCCGTTATGCAAACTGAGCCAGACGATTGGCAGGATGCTGCCACCGAAGGGCAAAGCATGTTCATACGAAAGCAACACATAGCCCGCGCCCAGGCGTATGCAATTTATGAAAATGAGAGCGGTCTACCCTTAGGAACTTTGGGAAGATTCAAATTGGATCCCGATCTGGTTATCCCGATGCTATCCTCCTATCGGTCTGCAACAGCGGAGATCTTCGGAGCGGGTATGCGCTCGACTCAGATAGAAAGCGGGCAATGGGTATGCTTTGTACCAGGGGAATTCTCTACTCTGTTGGCAGTATTTTCCAATGAACCCATACCAAAACAACTCGAATATTTAGATAAACTCCATCAGCATTTCGAAGGAGCTAACCGCACTTTCCTGGTAGAAAAGCCAATCAATATGGCTGAGTTGATCTTTCCTCACGAATTTTTTCTGGGGAAGTGGAAAAAATAGGCCACAATTCAGCGTCACTTAAAGAATCTGCCATGAGTATTCCCACAATCAAAGTCGTCGTTGCAGGGGATGGAAATGTGGGTAAAACATCACTGATCCGACGGTATACCGAGGGGAAATTTAATATCTCTCGCGTGGCAACAATCGGTGTAGATTTCTATACCAAAACTGTAGATCTCCCGAACGGGCAAATTCGATTATCGATTTGGGATATGGCTGGGCAAGAACGATTCCAAATTGTACGCCCTGGCTTCTATCGCGGCAGCCGGGCAGCAGCATTGGTTTATGATGTCACAGTTCCAGAAAGTCTCGAACATCTCCAAAACTGGCGAGAAGAAATCATAGCGGTCATTCCCGATCAGAAATTTGTCGTCGTCGCCAACAAAATCGATCTGGATAGGGTTCAAAACCCAGACGAGGCTTCTCATTTTGCTGAATCGATTGATGCACCCCTCTTGGAAACCAGCGCGTTGACAGGAGATGGGGTAAATGAAATGTTCTTATTAGTGGCAAAAATCGCCATCAATGGGGAAAATGCCAAAGCCAGTTCAAAATAATTAACGAATAGAAAATAGAAATCAATACCAATTTCAGGGGATGGGGTTGATATTGGCGAAATCCCTTCTTGTACCCCTCCTCCTTACGCGGTATATTTAGCACTCATATGTTCATCAATTAAAAGGACAATGCATGGCCACAACAAGCCAATCTCCCCCAAATACAGGTAACCGTTCCACCTTCAAACTAGGGCAAGTGCTCACTATTGTCAGCGGGCATTTCATCCACGATACATATTCAGCATTTATCCCTCCATTGTTACCACTGATCATCGAGCGCTTCACCCTATCCCTTACTCAGGCTACCCGGTTGACCGCCATATTGCAACTCCCTTCGATATTAAACCCTTTCATCGGGTATGCCGCCGACAAAGTCAGCCTACGTTATTTCATCATCTTTGCTCCGGCAACGACCGCCTCGCTGATCGGCATTATGGGCTTTGTGCCAAATTATCTTTCACTCACACTGTTGTTCTTATTGGTAGGCATCAGCGTGGCTGCATTCCACGCCCCCGCGCCGGCCATGATCGCCCGCATCTCTGGCAGGCGCATCGGCTTGGGGATGGGTCTCTTTATGGCGGCTGGAGAGTTAGGCCGTACAGTTGGTCCCCTGATCGCTGTCTCTGCAGTGGCTGCCTGGGGTCTGGATGGCATTTATCGGTTGATCGTAATCGGATGGGGTTCTTCATTGATTTTGCTGTGGCGTTTCCGCCAGGTATCCAGCAAAGAACACGTACAAATACCTAAAAGCCTGCGCTCAGAGATCCCCAAATTACGTACCTTCTTCTTACCACTGCTCTTCATTACCTTATCGCGCTCCTTCCTTACAGCCAGCATATCCACACTTCTACCCACCTTTCTGAAAGGCGAAGGAGCTTCACTGGCCATGGCAGGCATCTCATTGGCAATCCTGGAAGGGGCGGGGGTAGTCGGCGCCTTAGTCAGCGGCACGATCAGCGACCACGTTGGGCGCAAACCCACCCTTCTCATTTTATTTTCTTCATCGGCAATATTCTTGTTCATATTCCTCCAAGTTGGTGGTTGGTGGCTCTACCCTATTTTGATATTGTTGGGTTTCGCAAGTCTCGCCCCCCAACCGGTGCTGCTAGCCCTGGTTCAAGATCAATTCCCAGAAAACCGCGCCACAGCTAACGGTCTCTATATGTCGATGAGCTTCCTGGTACGTTTCTTCGCGCTCATGTTATTGGGAATGTCAGGTGATGCCTGGGGATTACGGGCGACATTCTACGGCAGTGCCTTTATCGCGCTGATTGCCATACCGGCAATTCTGGCTTTACCTAAAACTGAAGAGGAATGAATGTGACCCCTCCTACTCCCAAGCCGACTCCTCTACCCTTGGGCCGCGTCCTGTTGACCTGGCTGCCCCTGGCAGGAAGCTGGCTCTTGATGGGTGCCGAGCTCCCCGCTCTGAGCGCATTCGTCGCCCGGTTGCCTGAACCAGAGATCAACCTGGCAGCCTATGGTGGGATCGTATTCCCTTTGGCTCTGATCATCGAATCGCCTATCATTATGCTGCTGGCAGCTTCAACTGCCTTGAGCAAAGATTGGGACTCCTATCGTAAGATCTATGGCTTCATGATGATCACTTCGGCAATTCTAACTGTGTTGCACATTGCCGTGGCCTTTACCCCCTTATACTATTTCGTCATTGAGAAGATCATCGGTGCCCCTCAAGAGATCATCGAGCCTGCCCGCATCGGATTACAGATCATGACTCCCTGGACTTGGTCGATAGCCTACCGGAGATTCAACCAGGGCGTACTGATTCGATTTGGCCACCCAAACGCAGTGACTGTTGGTACGCTCGTCCGCCTAGGCACAGACCTGACAATATTGATCATAGGGTTGAGCGTTGGAACCTACTCCGGGATTGTGGTCGCCACCAGCGCAGTTGCCGCCAGCGTGGTCATGGAAGCGGTATTTATCGGACTCTACGCTCGGCCAGTGATTCGCGATGAACTGCGCCAGGCTCCAGCAGTCGAACCGCCCCTGACGTTCAAAGCTTTCATGAAGTTCTACGTACCTTTGGCAATGACCTCTCTGCTGACACTGATGATCCAGCCCATTGGCAGTGCGGCCATTAGTCGCATGCCTCGCGCCCTCGAGTCATTGGCCGTTTGGCCTGTGGTGATTGGCCTGAGTTTCTTGTTCCGCAGCATTGGTGTGGCATACAATGAAGTGGTTGTGTCTTTGATGGATGAACCCGGATCCAGCGCCACACTGCGACGATTCGCCGGGCTGCTGGTAGGATTTGTGACATTGTTCCAGTTAGTCATCGTCGCCACTCCCTTGGCTGACCTGTGGTTCAACCGTGTTTCCGCGCTCTCACCAGAGCTTACCCAGTTGGCGATTGCCGGGATGTGGCTGGGTTTGTTGCTTCCCGGACTAAACACCTTGCAAAGTTGGTTTCAGGGAACCATCCTCTTCAGTCGCCAGACGCGCGGCATCCCTGAAGCGGTGGTGATCTTCCTGATCACGATCAGCACAATTATGTGGATTGGGGTGCGAATGTACCGCGTCAACGGGCTATATGTCGGCCTGATCGCATTCACCCTGGGAATGGCTGCACAAGCAGCCTGGTTATGGGTTCGCAGCCGTCCAGCGATACAGTTTGTAAATTCACGTGATAATTAATCGTTCTTCTTTACTGGTATTTTCATATGGACATGAAATTAAGATTTCGTTCGAGGGCACTTGAAATTTTACTGAAATTCATCCGCTATGGATCGATTCTGTTTGGTTTATACCTCACCAGCCTTTACAGCTACTTGCTTTTCCACAGTTTAGTAGAGTTATTCAGCATCGTTGTTGGATGCATTATCTTTGTAATAGCCTGGAATTCACGAAAACGCCTTGATAATAATTTCTTTATCTTCATCGGGGTTGCCTCGCTATTCGTCAGTAGCCTTGATCTGATTCACACCCTCGCGTATAAAGGAATGGGGATTTTCCAAGGTTTCGATGCCAACTTGCCCACTCAATTATGGATCGCTGCACGCTATCTCCAATCGATTTCATTTCTCATCGCACCTCTATTTATTAACAAGAATTTCTCTGGTTATACCTTAGTTCTTGTTTATTCAGTAGCGACTACAGCAGTTATCATAGCAATTTATTCGGGTTTCTTCCCTGATTGTTATGTGGAAGGTACTGGATTGACTCCCTTCAAGAAGACGAGCGAGTATATAATTTCGGTCATTCTTCTTGTATCAGTTCTCATACTACATAGAAATCGTAATGCCTTTGACGAAAAGGTGATTAGGTTGTTGATCACAGCACAGATGTTGACCATCGGAGCTGAAATTGCGTTTACGTTCTATATAAGTGTATATGGTATCTCTAACTTGATAGGTCACTTTTTCAAGCTGATTGCGTTTTACCTTATTTATATCGCCATAGTCGAGACAGCTTTAGATAAGCCGCAACGGTTACTTTACAGAAATCTAAAACAAAGCGAAGAGGCTCTTAAAGACGCGCTAGAGGAAGTCCAGCAATTAGCTGTCACTGATTCGCTGACAAACCTGTACAACCGGCGCCAATTCTCTAAACTTGCTGAAATTGAGGTGAAACGCTCTTGTCGTTACCAGCGAAATTTGTCTTTGATAATTTTAGATATTGATAATTTTAAAGAGATTAATGATACCTATGGACACATCTTTGGTGATAACGTATTACAAGAAGTGAGTGCATGCTGTGTCAAAGAATTACGACAAGGGGATATTATTGGTCGATTCGGCGGTGATGAATTTGTCGTCGTGTTGCCAGAAAGCGATTTGGCTTCTACAACGCAAGCAGCAGAGCGGCTACGTAAAAGAATCTCGAAAATCGCATTTGAATCACCCCAAAGCACGGCTAATGTGACTATTAGTATCGGTATCGCTCCTTTGGATAAAGATGATAATGAATTCGACTCTCTTCTTTTCCGTGCTGACCAAGCTCTCTATGCATCAAAACAGAGCGGAAAAAATAAAATTAGTATAGGCTGATGCAACACGAGCATATATAATACTGTTGAAGTGAACGAAAACATATCTTCCGGGGTAAATAGAAAAAGAATGGCTGTCAATCAAGGAGGAGATCGTGGAATACCGCAACCTAGGAAAAACAGGGCTCAAAGTCTCCGAGCTATGCTTAGGTACCATGCAGTTCGGCTGGACAGCCGATGAGAATTTATCCTTCGAGATTCTCAATGCTGCATACGCTGCTGGGATCAATTTCATCGATACAGCCGACATCTATTCCCGCTGGGTGGATGGCAATCCCGGCGGTGTAGCAGAGACAATCATCGGCAAATGGCTGAAAAAGTTCAATATCCCCCGCCAGCAGGTGATCATCGCCACCAAAGTACGTGGACCAATGGGGGAGAATCCTAATAACGAAGGTTTATCACGATATCACATCATGCAGTCTGTGGAGGCCTCCCTGCGCCGCCTTAATGTCGACTACATCGACCTGTACCAGGCCCACTGGCATGATGATAAAACCCCCATCGAGGAAACGTTGCGCGCCTTAGACGACCTGATCCGCCAAGGAAAAGTTCGCTATATAGGAGCGTCCAACTACCCGGCCTGGCGTTTGATGCAGGCGCTGTGGGCTTCAGAAAAATACAAACTCGCCCACTACGTGTCGCTGCAACCACACTATAACCTGGCCCACCGCAAAGAGTTCGAGAGGGAGTTATCCGCTGTCTGTGAGACGTACAACATAGGCGTGATCCCCTACAGCCCATTGGCCGCAGGTTTCCTGACTGGCAAATATCAGCCTGGGGGACCGATGCCCGATAGCGTGCGAGTCAGCAGTGCCAAACGGCGTTACTTCAACGAACGCGGTTGGGCAATTTTGTCTGCGGCAGAGGAGATTGCGGATGGATATGGTGTGACAGCATCGCGTGTAGCCTTAGCTTGGCTATTGGCAAACCCTCTGGTCGTTAGTCCCATCATCGGACCACGCAATTTGACTCAACTGGAAGATAATCTCGGCGGAGCTGGACTAGTCCTTAGTGCGTCAGAAATCGCTACGTTGGACGACGTCAGCATGTGGGAGAAATAGATCACGAATTTTGGTGAATAGCGCAAATGATACGAAAAATCAACTTTAGTCGGTTGTTACTAGTTCCTGTTTTTCTTTTTCTGATCACTGCCTGTGTAGTTAACATTGGCAACCAGGGTACCCAACTCAACCCTGAAACACTGCGCCTGGCGTGGAAAGTTGATACCGGGGCTGCCATCCATCGATCTCCTGTCACAATCAGAGATGTGGTGGTCCTGATACATGGTGAAAGCGAGATCCAGGCCTTCGAAATCGAGGCTGGAGAGTTGCGCTGGGACTTCAAGACGCCTGCCAAGTTATGGCCAAACAGCCTGAACAACACGCTCGAAGACGTTCTGCTAGCTGGCGAAAATGGGCGCCTAATCGCAATGACCACCCGCTCCGGTCTGGCTGAGTGGGAAATCACGTTGGATGGAGAAGTAATGCACTCTCCACTGATCGACCGCTATGTCGTCTTTGCAGCGACTTCGGCACTGAACCCTAGCGGAGATCAAATTGCAGAATTACTTGCGATCAACGCTAGCACAGGCAAAATCCTTTGGAAGTTTCCAACTTCGAATTCCGAACTGGTCACTCCCACTCGCGGGGGGGATATGGTTTACGTTGGCGGCAACAATGACGACTTAGCGTGCCTATACGCAGTAGATGCTACCGAAGGAGTGCTGCGCTGGAAGGTTGACATCACGCAAGGGATCATCAAGGCGATCTACGCCAATGAAAGTGTCGTTGTCATCCTGGATCAACAGGGTAGCCTCACAGCCATCGACGCCACCACCGGCTCGAACCTTTGGCAGCAGGAATTCATTGCCAGTGTATCCTGGTTGACAGGCACAGAAAACTTGCTCATCTTCGAAGATGGTGCCAGCATCCAAGCCATGGATATCGGTACAGGGGATGTCGTTTGGGAAAATCCTCTCTCCGCGCAAATCATCGACCACCCAATCATCATAGCAGATACGCTCTATACGTTAACCGAGTCTGGTGAGGTGATCGCCATCGATCCCCAGTCTGGCCTTGAAGTGTGGAAATATTCCACTGACAGCAATTCGCCTGCAGGTATGGTCATTACCCAGGACTGGATCTTCGTTGCCGATGAGAATGGGTTTTTGTACGCATATGCTGGAGAATGATATTCAGGTAGCTGCATAACCAAGGGTAGCAGACCAACCGCGTTGGGCGGAGCGTGAAAGCGGCTTTTTCGTCTGATTCGATCGCTAACGACGTTATGAGAAGCCACAAGTTTTGTTACAATAACTTATAGGTCTCTGCGAAACCCCTAGATCTGGAGGATCACAACTGGAATTCCTGGGGACCCTAATTAATAATCGTCGAATCCAAATCCCACAACACAGCGATGAGGAGTCCCCATGAGCGAGCAATTCGAATTTGGTGGAGAGATCGTCTGGCAACCAACAATCGAGCACATCGAACGCGCCAACCTGACACGGTTCATGCGCCTACATAACCTAGCAGATTTCGATGAGCTAATGAAACGCTCGACAGAGGATGTCGCCTGGTATACCGATGCGCTGATAAAATTTCTACAGATCGAATTCTATGAACCTTATACACAAGTCGTCGATCTGAGCCGCGGGATTGAATGGCCAGTGTGGTGTGTGGGGGGCAAGATGAACATCGTGCATAACTGCCTGGATAAATACATCGGCAAATCCACCGAATCGAAAATTGCGTATATCTGCGAAGGCGAAGATGGGGGAACTCGCACCATTACCTACGGCGAACTTTATCAGCAAACCAACCAAACTGCCAACGCGCTGCGCTCCTTGGGATTAGGCAAAGGTGATGCCATCGGCATCTTCATGCCGATGGTTCCCGAAATTATCGCCACGCTTCTGGCCATCGCAAAGATTGGGGGGATCATCGTGCCACTCTTCTCCGGCTATGGGGTCAGCGCGGTGGTCACTCGCATGAATGAAACTCGTGCCAAAGCCTTGTTCTGTGCCGATGGCTTCTTCCGCCGCGGCAAACTGGTCTTTACCAAGCCAATCGCCGATGAGGCCGCGCGAGAGGTGCCCACCCTGGAACACATCATCGTATTGAACCGTGCGGATCAAGATTTGAATATGACCGCAGGGCGCGATCACTGGTGGCATGAGTTGATTCAGATTCAGAGCGTGGACGCTCAGACTGAAGTTACGCGTGCGGAGGATACCCTGATGGTGATCTACACATCGGGGACCACCGGCCGTCCCAAGGGTGCCGTGCATACTCATTGCGGATTCCCTATCAAGGCCACCCAGGACGTCGCCTTTGGTATGGACTTTCACGCCGATGAGATCATCTACTGGATCACCGACATGGGTTGGATGCTGGGACCCTGGATGGTCTTTGGGCCGCTGATTATGGGTGGCACCGGCTTCCTCTACGATGGCACCCTCGATTATCCTAGTCCAGATCGCCTTTGGGCGATGATTGCCCGCCACAAGATTAATAAGTTGGGGTTATCCCCCACCCTGATCCGCGCCCTGATGGCCCACGGAGAAGATCCGGTACACAACCATGATCTTTCATCTCTGCGCATGGTCGGCTCGACAGGCGAACCCTGGAATCACAAACCCTGGATGTGGTTGTTCAACGTTGTGGGAAACAGCGAGATGCCCATCATCAACTACACCGGTGGCACCGAACTCGCCGGCGGGATCCTGATGGGTAATCCACTGCTACCCATCAAGCCCACCAGCTTCCCTGGTCCTTGTCCTGGCGTCGCCGCGGACGTGCTCGATGAAGATGGCCAATCTGTCGTTAACCAAGTTGGTGAACTGGTCATCAAGACTCCCTGGATTGGTATGACGCGCGGCTTCTGGAAAGATCCCAACCGCTATTTGGATACCTACTGGTCGCGCTGGAAAGATACCTGGGTGCATGGTGATTGGGCCGCGGTGGATTCTGATGGTCAATGGTATGTCTTGGGCCGCTCGGATGATACTATCAAGGTGGCCGGCAAACGCCTGGGACCTGCCGAAGTCGAATCCATCCTGGTTGATCACCCCGAGGTGGTAGAGGCGGCTGTCATCGGTGTGCCGCATGAAATCAAGGGCAGCGAGGTGATTGCCTTCTGTGTGTTGAAACCTGAAATTGAAGGAAATGAAGAGTTACGTGTAGAACTTCGCGACAAGGTTGCCGGGGCAATGGGCAAACCCCTAGCCCCGCGCCAGGTACTCTTCGTCAGCGCCCTGCCAATGACCCGCAATGCCAAGGTCATGCGCCGCATGATCCGCGCCGCGTATTTGGGGCAAGACTTGGGGGATACTTCTTCTCTTGTCAACCCACATACGGTTGAAGAGATCAAGAAAGCGGTTTGAGTTTTCTGGATACAGATTTTATGGATTTGTCAGAAAGAAACCGGGCTTCTTATTTATTACGTGATTGAACAATCTCCGCCATGATCGCCAGGGCGATCTCTTCCGGCGAACGTCCCCCTAGATCTAAACCTATCGGTGCATGAAGATGCGCGAGTTGAGCCTCGGTGATACCTGCTTCTAGGAGTCGCTGGCGGCGAGCGGCATGGGTTTTGCGGCTGCCCAACGCGCCGATATAGAAGGCTGAGCTGTTAAGGACTTCTATTAGAGCGGGATCGTCAATCTTTGGGTCATGGGTGAGCATGGCAACAGCTGTAGAACTCGTCAACGCCACCTGTTCTAGAGCTTTATCTGGCCAGGCCTGAATGAGTTGGTCCACATTTGGGAAGCGCTCGTCGGTGCCGAACATCTTGCGCGGGTCTATCACTACGGTGCGGTACCCCAGAGTCTTGGCCAGAGACGTCAATGGAATGGCGATATGCACACCACCAACCACAATCAGCGTTGGTGCGGGATTAATCACGTTTATAAAGAATTCAATTGGCTCTGGGGCGTTTTCGATCACAACCCGGCGGGGCTGGCCTTCGCCCAGCGCGCTTTGGGCATAGTGCAAAGCCTGACGATCTAGATCAGGCCCAAAGGTACCCTGTACAACCCTGTTATCAACCAGGATCAACTCCTCACCCAATAACGACTGCGGGCCGCGGATGATCACCACCGAAGCAATTTGTTCCCCCCGCTCTATTTCATCCTTTAGAAATTCAAACTTCGCCGCATCGAGAGGGCGGACAAAAACCTCGATATTCCCCCCACAAGACAAACCCACATCCCAGGCAGTTTCGTCGGCAACGCCAAAATGGAGCAATTGCGAGCGGCCGTTTTCGAGAACATCGATCCCAGTTTCGAGAACTGCCCCTTCAACGCATCCACCACTGACAGAACCGGCGACCCCGCCATCCGCGGTCAAAGCCATGTTGGCCCCTATCGAACGAGGCGACGAACCCCAGGTTTGGATTACGGTTGCCAGGGCTATGGACTTCCCTTGGTCAGTCCAGTTGGCGATCTCACCTAGTACATCACGCATAGGCTATAGTTTACCAATATCTTCCTTCCATAGGGTAGGGTTGTCTTCGATGAATTCGGACATCATTTGTTTGCAGGAATCCAAATTGAGATCGACAACTTCGACGCCATGCTGCTCTAGAAACTCCCGTGTCCCAGAGAAGGTTTCCGATTCACCCACAATGACTTTCTTGATGCCAAACTGCACCACCGCTCCGGCACACAGGTAGCAAGGCATGAGTGTGGAATACAATACCGTATCGCGATACGAGCCAACCCGACCGGCTTCCTGCAAACAGTGAATTTCGGCGTGCAAAATGGGATTGTCTTGCTGAATGCGCTGATTATGTCCGCTTCCACAAACTTGATCGCCTTTGACCAGCACAGAACCGATCGGGATCCCGCCCTCATCTGAGCCTTTGCGAGCCTCTTCAATCGCTAACTCCATGAATTTATCCATTTCGATCTCCATCTAATTTATTTAGCTAGAATTGATTACTAATGCTTTTCGAATATTGGGGACTCTGGGAAACACCATGAGACTATTCAGATTTAGGGTTACGTGGGGTGCAATGCACCCCACGTAACCCTAAATCTGGGAAATCGCCTAAACACCGAGTATCTTTTCAGATTATATTGGTCGATTTTACTATATTAAAAAGAAATGGCCCAATCATGGTGATAATTGGGCCTGGTTTCTTGTGAAGTTCTTATAACGCGCTTGCTAGGCCTTCTCCCA
>CAYTKR010000119.1:0-15479 GCA_964438295.1 uncultured Anaerolineales bacterium | reverse complement strand
TTCCTCAGGGGCTGCTTCTTCAGGAGCCTCTTCGGGCGCTGCTGGTTGACAGGCTACCAAAATAGCTGACAGCAAGAAAACCAGCAGCATCAAAAAGGTAAAGGTTCTTTTAGTCATTCTTCTCTCCTTATGATAAGATGAATTGACTTCTCTCTGGAACCGGTTCCAGAGTTTCACCGGGATGAGTTCCACTTCACAGCGGCACTCACCCGGAACTTCAACTTGTCTGGCCCAAAAGCAAGGAATAACATTGGGTAGAAAATCCACTAAGAATTAGTTTATCACAACTTTCCTCTAATATAATTAAAATCCCCCCAAGCTTATCCCTTTAATCCGCTGCGAGCAATGCTCTCAGTAAATTGCTTTTGGGTGATGAAATAAATCAACAAAATCGGGATAATAGTGATCGTCGCGCCCGCCATCATCAAGTTCAGTCGCTGACCAGCTTCTTCGACAAATTGAGCCAACCCAAGAGCAATGGGACGCCATTCGGGAGAATTTGTCACCAGCATGGGCCAGGCTAACGAGTTCCATGAACCGATGAACGACAATACGATGATGACCATGATCGGTGCTTTGGATAGGGGCAGCACCACTGTCCACAAAAAGCGCAAATGCCCCGCGCCATCGATGCGGGCGGCATCATAAAGCTCATCAGGGATTTGGGTAAAGAATTGCCTTAACAGGAATATCGAAAACACGCTGCCCATATACGGCACGGCCAGGGCAGGCCAGTTGTTGATCCATTTGATAGGGCCAATTCGTCCCAACCAAGTGACGGTCAGGAAATTGGGGATAATTGTGACCATGAATGGGATCATAATGGTGCTGAGCAGTAAACCAAAGATGGCATCTCGACCTGGAAATTTGATCCTGGCAAAGGCGTAGGCCGCCAGCACGCTAAAGGTCAATTCGCCAGATAACGTGATCAGGGTGATAATTACGCTGTTGGTGAAATACTCTGAAAATGTGGCCTCGTTCCAGGCCTCGACATAGTTCTCGAAGTGTATTTCTGAAGGGATCCAGCGTATCCCCTGTGCCTCTCCCAACGACATAAGCGAGGTCATGATCATCCACACGAATGGCGTGATCGAAATCACAACCCCCAAAATGAGGAAAGCATAAATGAGAAGCTTTCCAAATAATTTACGCAGGAACCAAATAGTTTGGGTAAGCTGAGAGTCCGAGGGAGAAGTAGACGTAGTGCTAACCATAGAACACCCGTGAACCTTGAATCTTGTTATTGATGTATGTCAGGCTGAGAATGACCGCGAAGAGCACGAAAGCCAGCGTCGAGGCATAGCCAAAGCGCAGCTTTTCGAAGAATTCAGTAAAGATGACGATACTAAAGGTATCAGTCGTTCCTAACGCCGAACCCTGGCGCATCACCCAAATATGGTTGAAGGCTTTGAAGGTACCGATGATTGCCAGCATGGAGAGGAAGTACGTGGTTGGAGAGAGCAATGGCAGGGTGATATTGCGGAAGATCGACCAGCGACCGGCTCCATCGATCTGGGCAGCTTCAATCAATTCTGTCGAGATGTTCCCCAACCCTGCCAGATAGATCACCGTATTGTAGCCCACGAAAGTCCAGATCGAGTAGATCATGATCACAACCAGAGCCAGGCTGGGGCCAGCAGCCCATTCTGGCAAGTTGAAATTCATACCCTCGGCCAGCATGCCAAAAACGCCTCGCGGCTCGCGCACCCACTGCAACGGCTCCCAGCCTAAATTCAAAAAAAGTTGGTTGATGGGTGCCTGATAGCGGTTCGAAAAAAGCTGTCTGAAGATGGCTGCGCTGGCCACCGAGGGCGTGACATAAGGCAAGAAATACAGCATGCGGAATAATTCTGAGCCAGCAAGTTTTTGAAAGAGCAATATCGCCAGGAATAGAGAAAAAGCTAGTTGAAAAGGTACGGTGCCCAAAGAGTAAAAAACGGTCACTTTTAGCCCTGTCCAAATATCTTTATCCCCGGCAGCCACAACGGTGGGCAATTCAGTGATCAGCAAGACCCCCCCAACTAATAAGGTCAACGCAGCGAGCACATAAAAAATAAAGGCGCGATTGCTCGCTTGCTTCAATGCGCTTTGCCAGGTACGCCAGGAGATCACCAGTATGATCACCCCAGAGCTAACTGTGATGATTTGCAGCCAGATCCCCGGATCTCCCCCGTTTTCGAATGCCAAACGGTAAGCCTCGCTTACGGCTGTGAACGTCACCCACAACAGCCACCCACCAATGAGTAAGGATAATTGGATAAAAACGAATTTACCTAAATATCCCAAATTGCGAGGATTGCGGAATACTCGTCCGACAAACAATGCCACCCCCAATAGAAGTGCTGCGAACACAAGTTTGGTAAAGATCCCCCAGGCAGCATATGCCTGTTCGGCCCGAAAAGCAACGCCCAGTAACTCCATAAATAATTCGCGGCTTTTCTCGAGCCCAACGATCTTGTCAGCGATATCGAGCACCTCGGGCAGCACCTTGAAAACCCACCAGACCAGGCTGAGAACCAACGAAGAATACACAAGCGCAGGTAAGGGTAACCACCAGGGTTGGTCACCATTCTCCTTCGCTTGCGCGATTAACCTGCGCAATCCAATTATGCCTACGATCAACAACCCCAAAGCAAGCCAAAAAAACAACACATAGGCCAGGTTGTCGAGAGCTCGAACATAATTTGCCAGCCCAATAAAATCACCCCGCTTCAGCCGCCATTTGTGCAAGCTAACAAAAACCGCAAATCCTACTGGGAAAATTCCAAACGTGAAAATCAGGATCGTTGCAGGCGCTATCATCAAATATGCGGTAATATATTCCCGCCATTCTCGGATGCGCCGGCTGGAAATTCGTCGACGTTCCACGCTCGACCTCCAAAACTCTCTAGTTCATTTATTGGACTGGAAATTATATCAGAAAGACAACCAAATTGAAGTCAATGCCCAACATGAAACCACAATTACTCGCTGATCTCAAAGAACATCGCCTCCCCGGGTTGGATTTGGGGGCTGAATTCATATATCCGAAATATGAAGATCAATCCATCCTCAACATTCCCTCCAGCATATGTAGCTGGCTGAGCGCGCCCAACCTTGGGGCTGGTCCATTGCGACCCGAGATTCTCCTGTCTCCAGGGGAAGGTATTCGGCGCGTGGTCCTGGTCCTGATGGACGCTCTGGCACTGCACCGGTTCCAAAGATGGCTTGAAAATGGAGACATACCAATCTGGAACTCGCTCCTTGATGGCGGACTTCTGGCCCCACTAACCTCGATCTCCCCTAGCACTACCTGTGCGGCGACCACAACCTTGTGGACCGGCCAAAGCCCCTCTTCTCATGGCATCATTGGTTACGAGATGTTTCTTAAAGAATATGGTCTGGTCGCCAATATGATCCTGCATACCCCCATGAGCTTCCAAACTGGCGGCCTGGGCAGCCTGGAACACGCCGACTTCGATCCAGAGCAGTTCATCTCTGTTCCTAGACTGGGTCCGCACCTGCGTGCAAACGGTATCACACCATACGCCTTTCAATCACATCACATCGCGCATTCCGGTCTCTCCCGTATGTTCATGCAGGATGTGGAGATCAAACCTTTTGGGACCCCCGCCGAACTGTGGATCAATGTACGCCAACTCATCGAAAATTGGTCGAAGGAACGCATGTATTCGTGGATCTACTGGGGGCAAGTCGACGGTCTCTCCCACTATTATGAACCTGATGATGAGCGCGTGCTGGCCGAATTTGCGTCCTTCAGCAATGCCTTCGAAGAGTTTTTCCTGAAACGCCTTCGACCTTCTGATCGGAAAGACACCTTGCTGATCTTGACCGCAGATCACGGCCAAATAAACACCTTCGATGAGCCCGAGTATTTCTACAAGAACCACCCTCAACTGGATGAAATGCTGCACATAAAACCCACGGGGGAGAATCGATTGATGTTCCTGTATGTCCGGCCTGGGAAATTGAACGCCGTCAAAGATTATTTCAACCAGACCTGGTCAGACCAATTTTCGTTGCTCGATCCAGAACAAGCAATTAGTAGCGGATTATTCGGGCCGGGTGAGATGCACCCGCGTTTGCGTGAGCGCATGGGTGACCTGATCGTCATTCCTAACAAGAATGCTTATATCTGGTGGGGAGATAAAGATAACTTTTTGCGCGGTCGTCACGGCGGGCTGACATCGGAAGAGATGCTGGTACCCTTCCTGTCAGTGAGGTTATAGTTTTTGGTAGAGATTCTCCGGCGGAGCGCCTCTACAGTAGGAACCGAAAATGACTTCCAGAATAACTATTCAAAAGATTCTTACAGAAACAGACACCATCGCCGTAGTTGGCTTCTCATCACGGCCAAACAAAGCCGGATATTATGTGCCAGCTTATATGCAAAGACAAGGTTACCGTATCATCCCCGTGAATCCGAATCTAGAAGAAGCCTTGGGGGAGAAAGCCTACGCTGATCTACCATCTATCACTGAGCCAGTCGATCTGGTTTTGATCTTCCGTCGCAGCGAGGCAGTGCCCCCCTTCGTCCAGCAAGCCATTCAGATCGGTGCCAAGGCAGTGTGGATGCAGCTTGGCATTATCAACCACGAGGCCGCTGATGAAGCACACGCTGCCGGCCTGGATGTGGTCATGGACCGCTGTATGATGGTCGAGCACAGGAAATACCCAAATTAGGGATATGGAATGCTCTGCATTCCATATCCCTAATTTGTTACACGTACCCCAGTTTGAACCCCCCATAAACCTGCATAGATGCCCTGGCTGGCGACCAATTCCTCGTGGCGGCCATGCTCGATAAGCTGGCCACGTTCCAGCACGAAGATGCGATCGGCGTTTCGCACTGTCGATAAACGATGGGCGATGATAATGGTTGTGCGCCCTACTGCGATGCGTTCTAGCGATCGTTGGATCAGGGCTTCCGTCTCGTTATCCACCGAGGAAGTAGCCTCGTCAAGGATCAACACGGGGGGATTCTTGAGCACAGCGCGCGCGATCGAGACACGCTGACGCTGGCCACCAGAAAGTTTCTGGCCGCGTTCCCCCACAATGGTCTCGTAACCCTGGGGCAGCCCGATGATGAAGTCATGTGCCTCGGCAATTTTGGCCGCCTCGACAATCTGTTCATCGGTGGCATCGAATGAGCCATAGGCAATATTCTCCCGCACTGTCCCGTGGAAGAGATACACGTCCTGGCTAACAAATCCTACCGCTCGACGCAGATCGTTAAGGTCGAGGTCGCGTAGATCTTGTCCATCCAGGTTGATGCTCCCAGACTGAACATCGTAAAAGCGCAGCAATAACTTGACCAGAGTTGTCTTTCCTGCGCCTGTTGAACCCACAATACCAATCGTCTCACCGGCTGGCATCTTCAAAGACAGATCATGAATCACCGAACGATGCTCGGCACTCTTGTATTCGAAAGACACATTTTCCAAGTTGATCTCTCCGCGCACATCCTTGGTGGGCATTGAGATATCGCCACTAGGAATGCGCGCATCTGTATCCAACAAATTCAATACACGATCAGTGGAGGCCAGCGCCCGTTGATACAGATCGAGGGTATCGCCCAAGCGCGTCAGGGGCCAAAGTAACCTCTGGGTCATAAAAATTAATACACTATAGGTCCCTATGGCGAGTTCACCTGCCAATGTCAGGCGCCCCCCGAAGATCATAATAGCGATGAAGCCACTCATAATCACCATGCGGATCAATGGGACGAAGGCCGAACTCAAAGTAATGGCATCGCGGTTGGCCAGTCGGTAGTCGTCACTCCCCTCAAAAACCCTGCCCAATTCATGCTCCTCGGCAGTGAAACTCTTGATCGTGGCAATCCCGCCCAAATTGTTAGCGAGCTGCCCGTTGATGATGCCGACCATCTCCCGGACCACGGCATACTTGGGGGCCAGCATACGCTGAAAACGGATTGATCCCCAAACAATAAAAGGCATAGGCAGTACAGCCATCCAGGTAACATCTGGGGCTGTATATATAAAGATCCCCCCAATAACTAGCACGGTGGTGACCACCTGCCAGATGTCGTTGACACCCACATTGAGAAAGCGTTCCAATTGGTTGATATCATCGTTCAGGATGGCCATCAGTCCCCCGGTGCTACGTTCCTCGAAATAAGACATCTCCAGGTGCTGAACATGATCATAGGCATCGACCCTGAGATCATGCTGGATCGACTGCGCCAGGTTACGCCAGGCAACCTGATAAGCATACTGGAAGGCGGATTCAAAAATCCAGATGATCGCCGTCAGCCCGGCCAACACCAGCAATTGTTGGCCAACGTCGGTGACACCCAGGCGAGCGACCAGTGAATCTTCCCGCTGCACGACTACATCCACTGCCGCGCCGATGAGCATGGGCGGAGCCAAGTCAAAGATCTTGTTGAGAATTGAATACAGCGACGCTATGACCATAGTGCGCTGGTGCCCGCGGGCGTAGCCCCACAAGCGCCGAAGAGGGTGAGTTCTTTTTTCGTCCATGAGACTATTTAACCATGAAATTTGGGGATGGTTAATCGCCATAGGATTATTCAGATTTAGGGGTGAGCGGGGCGCGGAGATCCCCGCTCACCCCTAAATCTGGAAAATTTAAGATAAACACAATGAAACGTCACCAAATTAATCGGATAGAATTAGGAAGTAAAGATCAACATGCCCAAATTAAAGCTCTACAACATCTTCATCAGCCATGCCTGGGCCTATGATGACGATTATCATCGGCTGGTGAATCTGTTGGATGTGGCACCCCATTTCAATTGGCACAATTATTCGATCCCCCACGATAAACCCGTCTTGGGTCTTTATACCATCCTATTTCGGCGTCTGAGGCTAATCAAAGAAATTGACGAGCAGATCAGGCCGACAAACTGTGTTTTGGTGATCTGCGGCATGTATCTTGCTCGAAAGCCATGGTGCAAGCGGGAAATTTTCATCGCCCAAAAATACGACAAACCGATTATTGGGATCCTACCGCGAGGCAATAAGCGTATTCCAAAGGTGGTCAAGAATTATGCGGCAGAAATTGTACATTGGAATACGAATTCGATTGTTGATGCAATCCGAAAGCATGCTTTGTAAATCCCCCACTCTAATTGTCATTCTGAGAAGTCCCGTAGGGATGAAGAATCTCCACTAACGCCGTAGTCGATATTACGTTGGAGCGGTAGACTCTTCGCCTTACCCTTTTTAGGCGGCAGCTCAGAGTGACAATTTTTGCGCGACCAAAATCATCGCCGGGCTGGAGAGCGGATCAAACGGAGCACTTTCGAAATTTCCAAACTTTCCTACCACATTCATTTCTGCTTCAAAGATCTCTAGAACTAACTCTTCAACCAATTTGGGATAGAGTGGATCCGACCAGGAGCCTTGGATTTCATCACCCGCCCGCAGTTCGGTGTGAAAGATCACTTTCCCCTCAGTAGTGGGCTGGTAGCTGCGATGAAAGGTGCGGCCATCGGAGAGGGTTTTGACATCGAAAGACATCTCCCTCGTATGGCGGTACTTATCCCAATTGATCACCTGCATGACGAAGAATCCATCCGCATTGAGCAGGCGATAAACGTTGGCGAAGAAAGGTTCCAAAAGATCGTTGGGCAGATAGGAAAGACTGTTGCCAATCGAAAAGATGCAGTCGTAGGTATCCGTTAATTGGTGAATTTCGGTGAAAGAGTAGTTGAAGAAGGTGCCTTGCTTCTCATCCTGAGCGCCCTTAATCATCTCTGCGCTGCTGTCGATACCTGTAGCAGGGAACCCGAGGCGAGTGAAATGATCGACGTAATCGCCAGGACCGCAGCCCAGGTCCAATACTTTGCTTCCCAAAGAACCGAGATAGGCAGGAATGAAGCTCAGGAAGGCGCGGTTTAATGGGAAGATCTGGTCGTAGATCGAAGTGATATCATCGTACATGTCAACCCATCATTTGTCGGGCTGCGCTGCGGCCTATTTCGACAGCGAAATTGGTCCCTCGATCCCAGGGATAGACCTGACTCATGCTAGCGAAATACAGCCCCTCAATGGGTGTCGGAACGGATGGGATATTCGTTGAATGATTCACCATTGGAACAGGTTGCGCGTATTTCGTACGGTGCAGCCAGGTCTTGCGAAGCCAACTGCGCTGGAATTTGGGGTTGATCCGCTCCAAAGCAGGAATGAATCGCTCGAGCAGTTCTTCTTGAGTAAGATTGAAATACTCGTGATCCGTCTCCAAATAATCCCCACAATAGATGATATGATCGCCTCCAAAGTTTTCCCTGGAAACATAGTTGGTGTGCTCAACCAAGGCCAAGAAAGGATAGCCTAAATCCTTGGGGATGTTGTACCAGTAATAACCCTGCTCAGAAAGCTGGTGCTCGAGCGAGAGTGTCAGCACTACCGCTCCCATGGATTTGAGATCTAGCAATCCCTGGAGATATGCAGGTGGCAAGTCTGGGGCCATCTTCGCCATCAGCGCTGGTGAAGTGGTGGAAAGCACGCTATCGTAGGAGTGGCTTGTCTGTCCATCGAACGAGAGTTGCAATGTTCCTTCAGAGGCATGAATCTGCTCAATGGGCCTTTCCAATTTTATTTCAACGCCTAATTCTCGCAGCCGTTCAGCGAAATCATCACAAAAGGCTTGGAACCCGCCTTGATATGTCCCAAGCCGGGTCGTACGGGCATGCAGCCTGGCCCAGAACCATGCCATGGGGACGTCTTTATAATAGGGTCCGAATTTGCCAATCAACAACGGCTGCCACATCTTCTCGTAAACGCGTTTTCCGACCCATTTCAGCATCCATTCATGGGCTGTGACATTTTCGAGCGCGCGCCAGTTCTTCGTCAGTCGCAAGTATAGTCCAACGAATCCAAAGCGGATTTTGTCGAGGCCCCAGCCTAAGCCAGGGAACAACAACGCCTGTAGGATTGAGTCAAATGGGTACCATTTGTCGTTATGCTGAAGAACCGTATAGGGACGTGGAAAGAGAACTTTGTGGCTCAAGCCCAATTCTTCGATCAACCCCAATATGTGCTCATCAGAAGCAAACCAGTGATGGTAGTACTTCTCTACTGACCAATCCCAGTGAGGTTCCTTGAATCCCGAAGCCAAACCACCGACTTGGTCACTGGCTTCGTATATGGTGACTGTATTTCCTGCTCGGGCCAAGTCGTATGCCGCAGACATTCCTGCGATACCCGCGCCAATAATAGCAATTTTCATTTTCGCCTCTTAATCGATATTTTTTAAACGAATTCATCAAAATAAGGGTTGGGTGGGGTGTTTACCCACCCAACCCTTATTTTGATTTACCTCGCTAGGATGACTTATTTTGATCAACTGGCTTACGGGTTTGCTGTTCCAAGCGCGCTGCGAGATGTTTCAGCTTGCCCCATTTCCTGCGTATTAGATAGATCAAAGCTAGATTCATTAACCAATGTAACTCACAATTGGGGTTTGAAGCCAGTTGTTCGAACACTTCTAGAGCTTCATTATCTACGCGTCGAGATTTGGCATATTCGTGCGCCAGCTGTTTTAGATATTTCTCTCGCTCCTTACGGATCTGATTGTCTTGCGCAGCCTGTTTACGATATTCCAACACTGCCTTGCCCACTCGGTTGACAGCCATGAGAATCTCTTCCACAGTGAACGGTTTGAGCAGATATTCTCGGGCACCTATGGTCATGGCCTCGCGCAAAGTCTGTTCATCCTTTTCCGATGAGATTATGATGGAGGCGATATTCGGATGAAACTCGGTCATAGCTTGAATCGCAGACAGTCCATCCATCTTGGGCATATTGATATCCATTACAGCGATGTCGGGCATGTGTCGGCGTGAAAGCTTGACAGCTTCTTCACCATCGCGGGCGATGGCGACCACTTCCACCATGGGGTGTTCTGCTAACATCAGCCGCGTGTTTCTTCGGGTTGCCTGCACATCATCGGCAATCAACACACGCAATTTTTCATGAGGGAGGGTGTCTTCTCGACTCATCATAAATTCTGTAGATTCCAGCCAGGGTTACACCATATCCGAACGGACATCAATTGCATCTGTCCGAAAAAAGGGTGGAATGGGGACTTTGCCCCCATTCCACCCTTTTTTCGGAAACTGCTTCTTTAGTATATCCTGAAGAACAGGATAGAAGGCTCCAATCATGAAAGTGAAAGCCCATTGTAAATTATGGTGTCAAGGCGAAAACCGCAATCACTGGGTCGTGATCGGATTTTCGCTGGGGAGAGGTATCCCCTGGCACCGCGGGCGCGAAATCAGCATTGACATGGAGAACGTCTACACGACGCAGAAGCTCCATCAAATTTGGAGTCACCAGGATGTGATCCAACACCTGGGACGCGCCCTGATAAATATAGGTATAGCGCTCGGAAGCTGGCAACTCTTCGAAGACGTGTACCAACCCAGCCTCCCGAAGCGTATCGATGGGTAGGGCGTCATAGTATGAGTTTAAATCACCCATCACACTCAGGTAGGCACCAGGTTTCTCTGCCAGGATTTCTTCCATGACAGTTACATTCCAGGCTGCTTGAGCATTACGGCGAGGCTCAGTGGCCTGCTCTCCACCACTCATCGAAGTGAAATGATTGTTGAGCACCAAGACCGTCATTGATCCAGTGTCCGTGGTCACTTCAACTTCGACAAGCAACGGAGGTCGGCTAGTGAGACCCTCAGGGGCTATATACTGGTGTTCGTGGAGCACAGTCGCTTGATCTCCCCGTACTAAATAACCGACATCGATGCCGCGGCTATCTCTGCCTTCAATTAACACCGGCTGATATTCATAACCCGCTAGGGCTTCATGCTCAGCGATGTCTTCCAAAACGCCGATATTCTCCACCTCTTGTAGCCCAACAATGGTCGGCAGTCCAGAGGCAACTAGCGTATTAGCAACTTTCTCGATATGCAGTTTATATTCGTCAATAGCCGGCATTGGAGGGCTTGACGGGTTGGGGGCCTGAAAGTCGAACATGTTCTCGACATTCCAACTCATCAAGCTGAATTCGTCACTTGCCAAGGGTGGAAGACTAGGGAGTTCAGATTCGGCTGGCGTGATCTTCTGCACCGTGACCGGCTCAACCTTAAAGCTGCCGAAGGTATACGCCAGAGGGCCAGCCAGCCCACTGACCTGATCACCGGTATTGATGACATAGGCCAACATCGAGCTGTCATCGTGTGTTGCGGCGCTGCCATCATCAACTAGGATTGCAATGCCATTCTCTTCGCCCTGCCATAGGCGCTCGACCTCATGTTCCGCGCGTACCAAAGCATATTCGCCGTAACGATTGGTCGGCGCAACAGCTACTGCTGGTCCGGTGACTTGCACGAACATGCCTTCTAAGGCTTCATAATAAATCTGCGAATCGGTTTCACTGACCGGCGGATCAAGCTCCACGGGGAGCGGCAGCGAGTTAGCAGAATTCAACACACGAATATCTTCTAATGTTTCGATTTGTAATTGGGTCTGCTGATACGATTCTCTAACAATGCCCGTCACCTGAACCCAATCGCCAGGCAACACATCGACTACCAAATCCCCAATAAAGATGTATAACCCCTCCGAGGTCAACGGATTGTCATCCGCATCCGTGTCTAAAGACTGAATCCAAAAACCCTCCAATTCTGGGAAGACTCCGGTGACAACGCCGACGAGTGTAGCGGTATTGAAAATATATGGCGAACGCGATCCCTCACCCTGGACAGCCCAAATGGGTACAGTTTCACCAAGGAAAATATAGTGGGACTGACTGGTAGCGGTTTCACCATGCGCATCATCAGACACGGCCTGGGCCGGGTCCAATCGCAGTGAATCCTGGGATGTAATGCTGTTGGCATCGAATGAGACCATCGCCGAACCGCCATCTTCCGCCAACTCAGGGATCGTCCAGGTAATGACACTATTTTCCTCCACACCCTCATTCGAGATGTTTTCAACTGTAAAATCATAGAGGGGCAGCGGAGCATCGATAACCACATTCCTGAGCACATCTGAGGTGTGATTGGTGACGGTCAATGCAACAGTAAAGTCCTCTCCTGCGGAGACATTGTTTGGTGCACCCATTTCCAAATACAATCCTGGTGGATAAATTTTCGTAAGGTCTTCTTGAATACGGGGATACATCTGCTGGCTGGTGTCGCGCACTTCCATAACGCCAGAGATGCGGTACTTCTCACCGCTTTCAATGGCTTCCACGCTGATCTCGGTCAGTTTGTCGACATAGATCCGCGCCAGATGGCCGGCATCATCAACCAGGTCGATCTCATAGCTATATGTGAACTCCTCCACACGGGCTACAGTTCCCTCAGCCTGGACTAACTTCCCAGGCAGGTTCAGAATATCATTGGAAACCTCTTCCACACTCGCTTGAGTGGGCGCCCATTGAGCGATATCTGTGCCCTTCTCGATGACTTCGACACCATCAATGGCAGGCGCCAATTCCATCGCCCCACGATAAGCCAGCAGCACCCCTTGGACGCGTACCCGATCCCCTAAGGAGACTTCTACTTCGCCCTCACCATCATCAACCCAAACCTGGATTCCACCGGTCTTATCTTCGATATAGAATTTGGTGTTGCCGCTGCCAGCGTAATAGCCACCGGTGTACATGGTGGCGATGCCCTCGACAATGATCTCTTCGTTCAAGAAAGAGCGCGCGATCCCGATGGGAATTGCACCCCCCACCACTTCTGTCCGCACAGTTCCGCCAAAGCCCGCCTGAGGCCAATCAGCAGATTGCACAGAATAATTCGAGGCTGTGGCGGATAGATATGTCCAGGGTGCTTTGACCTGGACCAAAGTCGTCTGCTCCTCTTCTGCGTCAAGACTGGCGATCTTCCACAAAACAACCTGATTGTTCTCGCCAATCTGGGTCAAATCCCAAAAGGTTGCCTGGTCGCTGATTTCCACGCCATCGGCGTCAGCAACCCCGATGATTTCGAAGACCTTAGGGATGGGGAACTGAACAAGGATATCATCCACATATCCCCCCGTTTGGTTGATTACGGAAATCGAGTATGCAAACTCTTCACCGGGCTCAACGGTTTCAGGAGCCTCGATAGAGATGGCCAGCATCTCATCCCAGGCGGGCGCGGGCTGGCTGCCTGTGTTTTGTGGATTAGGATACTGTTTGATCAAAAAATCAGCGGCGTTGTTTTGGGTATCTAGTCCATTGCCGGCGACCCCGGTCGGTGTGCGCTCCAGGGAAATTCCATTACTCATTCCCAGCGCGGGGGCGCCCTCGGCATAGTTCCCACTTCCACTGCCCCAGGCCAAGCTATCTAGCACTTCTCCGGCCGGACCGCGAAGTTGCAGGCCACCTCGTTGGGGCACCAGGGGGAATTCAATGATCGCATCAACGGCAACGCGATATTCTTCACCCGCTCGCCCTAGCAGATAATGGCCCTGGGGGGGGATCAGAGCATGGTCATCCCACTGATAGACCAACTGCTCTGCTTCCCCCTCGGCCAGTTGATGCCACAGCGATACACTCCTGAGATCATATGGGGCTGCGTTGCCAGGGTTGTAGAGTTCGATGAATTCGAAGTTGTTGTTACCTTGTATGCCTCCCAGCACCTCGCTGATCAATACTCGTGGCATGACATCTTCGAGGACCTTTGGTGGCTCTATAGATGGTTCCGTTAGGGGTTCCTCCGAAACGGCGGGAGTTTCAGTCGTGCTTTCGGCACAAGCAGCCAAGATAAGCATCAAACAAACCATCAATACAAAGGCAAATCGTTTAGACATGGGAATTTACTCCATAAAACTGCGCAAAGTGTGCAGAAGGGCGTATTGAGCACATAAAACTACGAGAAACGCTCGACCCTCAAACATTGAACGAATACACCAAATTTCTTCACATTTCTTCATCGACCAAACGCAAGGTATCCACACCGTCTCCCCACTTTATCCCTTCTTTAGCCAGATAGTAGCCACCCAATAGCGTGATGGGCAACCACAAAGCCACATGTAACACCAGCGTATAGCTAGCCGCAATGGCACCATCGACGCCATAGGCTTTGAGTACGGCGATACCTGGGGCATCGAAGGTGCCCACATACCCTGGCGCAGATGGGATGGTCGTAGCCAGGTTGACTATGCCGTTCATCAGCATCAACGCGAAGAAGCTAACCTGAAAATCGAAGGCGTGCATCACAAACCAGTATTTACCAGTCTCTAACAGCCAAATCACCACCGAGGTGATAAATACCATCAAAGCCTCGCGTGGCGATCGGAGCGACTCTAATCCCCCCAGAAAACGCAAGGCGATGGCCAAAATCCGCTCGCGGAAGCGCTCGGGGACCAGGCGCTGAACAAACCACCGAGTCAGCCCTTCGCTTTTCTGCGGGAACATGGCTGCCAGCAAAAAGAGCACCAGCACCCCAATGAAAGCGGCCGCCCCCCACAAAGCTAGAGTCTGAATATCCCCTACAAAGCCAGAATCAACCGTCAGGCGTGCTAGTTCGGGTAAATTCAAGAATACAAAAGCCAACATGACGACCCCATCGTAAACACGCTCCACAATGATCGTCGCCAGGGAGGCAGAAACAGGAACGTCTTCCCGCCGTTTGAGCACCACGGCCCGCAATAATTCACCTGCCCTTGCTGGATAGATATTGTTGCCCATATACCCAATCGCCACGATGGGGAACATGGTTTTCGTAGGGATGGCTTTTATCGGACGCAGCAAATAATGCCAGCGCCAGGCTCGGGCCCACACGCCAACAAAATACACCGCCACACCAGGGATCAACCACCAGTACCGTGCTGTTTGCAGCGCAGCGCCCACATCACCCAGGTGCAAGCCGCGCAATGCCAGGTACATAAGAAGTACACTGATAATCACACCAAGCCAGAATTGCCAACGTTTCATGAGGGCGATTTTACCACTCAGGATTCTTTTCAACCCAGGTGGTTTTTGGGACGTCTCTGGGAAGCACCACGCTAATCCCTTTAGAATCGGATTTGTATCCTGCAATGTTGAAAACGATTCAGTGGAGGAATTGTGACAGCCATTATCATTTTTTATTTGAGACAATTCTTACCCAGAATATTGTCATATGAATCCACGATGCCTGACACTATGACAGAATTGGTCAATTCCGCTATACTTTGAAACATAGAAACTCGAAAGATAATTGTGCGCGGCGCGCGCCGCGCACAATTATCTTTCGGAATCTACATTTGGAGGTATCGCGATGACGGAAAGAACATGGGAAGTTATCAAAGTGAGTTACTGCCATCATGTCGGTAAAGAAGTTGGGCTAGAGGCTCAGGTTGTGCATCCTGCTGAATGGCTGCCCGATCAGCCCCCACGCGTCGTGGGACATCGTTGTTCCGAGGGAACTTCGTGCAATTTAGATGGGCGCCCAAGCTGTATCTATGCGGGGACGAATCCAAACTACGATCCTTTCGCTGAATAGAACAAAAAATAATCTTCATTGAACAAAGGGTGTCGGCCGAGCGGTGCGCGTCCGA
>CAYTKR010000118.1:0-15572 GCA_964438295.1 uncultured Anaerolineales bacterium | reverse complement strand
CTCTTGACACCTGTCACAATGGAGTAGAACCGATTTATCGTGTTATCAAAGCCAGTTGTAAATCGAGACCTTTGCTGAGTTAGACTGGCTTTGAGAACGCCAGGAGAAACGTTGCCCCACATATTTTCGAAACCCTCATTGACAATTTTAATCATCGAAATATGTCACCCTGAGGCGTAGCCGAAGGGTCTAGCGACGAGACTTTCGCTGCACTAGATGCTTCACTTTGTTCAGCATGAGAACGATTTAGGCTCGAAGAAAAAGTGCACATAACCGAAACCAATGTGTAATATAATGAAAGCAGCCAAAGCAAAGCTATCAAGCGAATATCCTATGAGCCAACCCGAAGAGCGAAAAACCTTATCCTATGAGTCGTGCCTGGCGCGCGGCTATGAAATCAATGAGCGCATAGGCCAGGGAGGATTTGGAATGGTCTTTCGCGCCTCCCAGCCTGCGGTTGGTCGCCAGGTGGCAGTCAAGATGATCCTGCCCCACTATGCCGCAGAGGATGAGTTTGTTACCCGATTTGATGAAGAAGCCAAATTAGTGGCCCGCCTGGAGCACCCTCATATCGTACCGTTGTATGATTATTGGCGAGAGGCTGAAGGTGCCTACTTGGTGATGCGCTGGTTGAATGGGGGAAATTTATATGCTTCTCTGCAAGAGCAGCCCTGGGATATTCTCGCTGCGGCAGATTTGTTGGATCAGATTGCTGGAGCGTTATCCTCGGCTCACAGAAACAATGTCATCCACCGAGATGTCAAACCCGAGAATATTATGCTGGATGAGACCGGGAATGCCTACTTGACCGATTTTGGGATTGCCAAAGATTTGATCGAAGGCACATCACGGACGAACCCAGGGGTGGTCATGGGCTCCTTGCTGTATATTGCCCCCGAACAGGTTCAAGGAGAGCCGGCCTCGTCCTTGAGCGATCTCTACAGCCTGGGCATCGTGATGTATGAGCTGCTGACTGGCGAACACCCCTTCTCCAAATCAGGTAAGGCCTCACAGATCGCCAAGATCCTCTCAGAGCCTACTCCCCATTTGCCAGATATCTTGCCCGGTTTGCCCGAAGATCTGGATGCCGTTATTCAACAAGTTACGGCCAAAAAACCTGAGGAACGTTTTGCTGATGCGCAGGCATTTGCAGCGGCGTTTCGTTCGGCGGTTACAGGTGTACGCCTCGAAGCGAGAGTTGCGCCACCGGCGCTGCCCAGGATCCGCCATGAGTTGCCCGCATTTCTCGATGAAGAAGCCGAGGTCATCAGTCAGGTTGTCGAAAGGCCGGTCTTCGTGGCGCGCCAGGCTGAATTGGACCAATTAGGGAATTTCCTAGATACGGCGCTGCAAGGCAAAGGGCGGGTCGTGTTTGTCACTGGGGGGCCGGGACGCGGCAAAACGGCTCTCGTAGATGAGTTCTCCAGGCGCGCCATGGAAGCCCATCCAGATCTGCTGGTTGCCTGGGGGACCTGTAATGCCTATTCTGGATTTGGTGACCCTTACTTGCCTTTCCGCGAGGTTTTGGGCACGCTTACGGGCGATGTCGAGTCTCATTGGGCCGCGGGGCGTTATTCCACCGGCCATGCTCGCCGAACCTGGGATTCGATCCCCCTGGCAATTCAGACTCTCCTAGAGCACGGCCCGCACTTGCCGGACATCTTTTTGAACAAAAAAACCCTCCTCTCTCGGGTAACCTCTTCAATTACAGATGATGTTCCCTGGGTACGAGAACTGCGCGCGGAATTGGATAGTTCCCCGGAACACACCCAGGGGCTTGAACAAGGGCATATCTTCGAGCAATATTCCAATGTACTGCGTGCCCTCTCCCATACACGTCCCTTGCTCCTAATCCTCGATGATATGCAATGGGCAGATACAGCTTCCGCAGGTCTTTTGTTCCATTTAGGGCGTCGCTTAGAGGGGGCTGCGATCCTGCTTGTATGCACGTATCGTCCAGAAGAAGTTGCCATCGGACGTACTTCCACCCAAATTTCTCTGGATCAATTAGAACGCCATCCCATGGAAAAAATATTGGCTGAGTTCAAACGCCTTTATGGTGATGTGTGGATCGATCTTAGTGGCGTGGATAACAAAGAGAGCCGCGGTTTCGTGGATGAAATTCTGGATTGTGAACCCAACCAATTGGAAGAGATGTTCCGCAAGGCGCTCTACAACCATACCGGAGGCCACCCGCTATTCACCATTGAGTTGCTGCGGGCTATGCAAGAAAGGGGGGATTTGGTTCAGAAGGATGGAAATTGGGTGCAAGGTCCCGCTTTGGATTGGGATACCCTCCCCGCGAAAGTGGAGGGCGTTATCGAGGAGCGCATTGGCCGGCTTGATGAGGAGCTTTATGAGATCTTGAGTGTAGCCAGCGTTGAGGGGATGAGCTTCACAGCTCAAGTAGTGGCGAAAGTATTGGAGTTTGGTGAGCGCAATCTACTGCGGCAGCTTTCTCGTGATCTCGAGGGTCGTCATCGTCTGGTCCATGAGCAAGATGATGTTAATGTGGGCCGGCATTGGCTGGCGCGTTATCGCTTTATGCATGCCATGGTACACCAGCATCTGTATCGACAGATCAGCCAAGGGGAACGCCGCTGGCTGCACACCTCTATCGGTGAGATCCTGGAAGATTTCTATGCTGGGCATGTCGAAGAGATTGCTGTGCAATTAGCGCGTCACTTTGCCGGTGATCCAGAGCGTGAAGGCAAATACCTCAGGATAGCGGGTTTCCAGGCAGCTCAACGCTTTGCTAATGAGGAGGCGCTCCGATTATTTGAGCGCGCCTTGAACTTCTTGCCGGAAAATGATATCGAAAACCGTTTTGAGATCCTCTTGGCCCGGGAGGCAGTTTTCAACATCCTGGGACAGCGTGCCGCGCAGAGAAAAGATCTGGAAGAGTTATCTCAGTTGGTAGAGTTGCCGGATACTCCGGAACTAGTTTCTCGCAAAGCTGAAGTGGTGACTCGTTGGGCCATCTATACCGGAAATACTGACAATGTCGAGGCGGCATCGTTAGCCGAAAAGGCGATCTCGCACGCTCAAGAGGAAAAACGTCCGGATGTTGCCGTGGAGGCTTACTCGATTTGGGCCGAGGTGCTCCGCAAGCAAGGTGATCTCTCTGAAGCAGCCAATCAAGCCCAGGTGGGTTTGACCCTGGCCCAAGAAATTGACGACCGGGCTGGTGAAAGTGGTTTGCTGAATACTCTGGGATTGCTGACGCTTGATCAGCACAAGAAGCAAAAAGCTGTGGAATATTTCGAGCACAGCCTGGGCATTGCTCGGGAGATTGGCGACCGACAGCGTGTAGCTAGAAATCTGAATAATCTGGCAATCACATTTGGCAATTCAGGAGATTTTTTCTCCGCCAGAGACTATTACGGCCAAGCGCTACAAATCGCTCGTGAGATCGGCGATCGTCGTGGAGAAGCGTTGGTATTAGGTAATTTAGGATGGGTCGCCAGTATCCAGGGAGATTATGTCACTGCGGCAGCACATTATGAACAAAATTTGGATATTGCTCGAAACATTGAAGACCGTTACCTGGAAGCGTATGCTGCCATCAACCTGTGTATGGCGTCCATGTTGCAAGGGCAATATGGACTGGCAATGAAGCATGCCAAACAAGGGCGCTCAATCGCTCGGGAAACCGGTGATCGGTCTGGGGAGGCCTGGTCGCTGACCTTTTTGGGCCATGTCTGCCTGGAGATGGGCCACCCACGGGAAGCAGAGGCCAGCTATCGGAACGCGCTGGAAATTCGACGTGAATTAGGCCAGCAGAATCTCGCCATGGAACCTCTGGCAGGTCTAGCGCGCCAGGCATTGGTTCATGGCGAGATTCCCATCGCTCAAAAATACATGGATGAGATCTTGAAATATTTCGATGAGGGCGGTACGCTCGAGGGGACGGAAGAACCGCTGCGAGTCTGGCTCACTTGTTATCAGGTGCTCGTAGCAGTTAGCGATCCCAGGGCAGAGGATACTTTGGCTACGATGAATAAAAAACTCCACATACGGGCCGCAGAAATCAATGACGAAGCCTTGCGTCGCTCCTTCTTGGAACGTGTTCCGCATCATGCCGAGATAATTAAGGCCTTGGAGGAGTCGCAGAAACCTTAATCTTATTATCCCCAACCCACTGGGGGATCGCCCAGGTCTAACTCCACTTTTCGAAATTTCTTGTTCCCTTTCACTCGAGTTGTTTGCCCGGTGAATTTGTTTTTCTTGTTCTTGTCCCAGAAATACAGTTCTTTTCCTTCTACATCAGGGAGTTCGATTTCGTATTTCTTGGGCACTTTGCCTTTGAATTCTTTTCCGGTTGACTTTTCTTTGACTCCGAAATTACCAATCCAGTTGACACTTGGGTCTAGCCCTTCAGGGAGCGGCTTCTCGTAAACTTCGTACTTGTCTTGGACAGTCACGACGATCTTGCCGTTACAGATGCTGAAATCCTTTTTCGCCATTTCTTCCTCCTTTGGAAAGATGACAAATTTGGCCTTATTATAATCTACTCCCTTCGCAAACCACGCGGGATTGGGGAAATACCAAAGGATGCCACGATCTCGCTGATTGGTAAAAAAGAGAGTCCTGGCCGCGGGACGCAGCCAGAACTCTCTTATTTTCCATCCCACCTTTTGTGGTGTTTAGAAAGAGGGGCTGGGGAAAGATGGAAACATCCGGATATTATTCGTCGCGATTAATTAATTGGATATCCAAGTTGTACAGTAATGACATGGCTTCGGGAAGGGAAAACCGTGCTCTCGTGAGAATATTCTCTTCGGGACTGATGCTGTAATTGCGCGCCCGACTGAAATCGGCGTTGTTCAGGTTTGTCCTGGCGAATAGGCTCTCAGCGAGATCAGTGCCACCGAAGTCGGACTGGGTAAGGTCGGCCTCGCGGAAGTCGACATCGCTGGCGATGCTGTCTTTTATTTGAAACTCTTTGAGCGCCAATCCGATGAATGTAGAATGATTGAGCACGCAACGTTTGAAAACTAGCGGCTCTTGCAGCAGATTGTTACCCCAATTTGCATGAGTCCAATTGATGCCAATCAATTTCGAATCTGTGAAATGCGTTCCTGAAAAGATGCTACCCGGCATTTGGAGCAGACTCATATCGCAATCAATGAACGTGCAATTCGAGAAGCGGCAATCGAGCAGCACAGATTCTACAAATGAGCAGTTGACGAAAGAACATTCAATGAATTGGCTGGAAACCAGGCGTTGCCCGTTCAGGTTGGCTTCTTCAAAGTAGCGGTCGGTATATTGGGTTTGGGAATCGATCATAGTGTCAATTTTTTGTTGGAAATGTTTCTACATCCAATCCCTCACCCCTAACCCCTCTCCCACTGGGAGAGGGGAAACTGAAGCGAAGCGGAGGTGGGGTGAGGGCAAATTTTCCACGATTTGGATTATATGTTCACAATTGATCTGAATACAACGAGCTAGTTCTAAACATTCTCTAAAAAATGTACCAACGCTTCACAGCGTTGCTCGATATATTCCTCGGGAGAGGGATCGATGCGCGCCACGTAGTTGATGAACATTACCGTCCTGGCTGCCATGAGTGTTTCGAGCGTTCTTTCACTTTCCTCTGGCCAATCTCGAATGCTGGAGTACCCACTCTTGAAAGCCGCTTTCCATTCTGGATACCCATCCCGATCACGGCCGTAATAGAGTGTTACGGCGATATCTTGGATTGGATAGCCGAGATTGATATCTTCAAAATCGATCAGATAGAGTTTGCCACGATGAAGATGGACATTCCAGAAATGCAGATCTCCGTGGATGAGAATTTGATCATCTTTGGTGGCAAATATCCTTGCAAAAACTCCCTCTGCCAGATCGATCACTTTCTCCAAGACCCCAATGCGCTCAGGCGGAAACAGGTGCCGGTACTGCGGCGTATTGTACACCATCGGCTCGTCAGGATAGTAGAAAACCTTATCCCATTTCTTGGGTTGAATATCGGCGGGCAGCGGCTTCAACGTGCTGGAATGATTATGTAATTTGGCCAAGGACTGACCAAATTTGAAATAATTCTCGGGACTCAGGCTGTTTTCCAGCACTCGTCCAGGAATCCATTTAAACAACGCGCAGCGCCTTTCGCCTGGAATCCCTGGCACGCTGACTGTGGTGATGTATTCGCCGTCCCGGCGCGCAACTGGTTCGGTAACCTTCAGATCCGTATCGCGTATCAGCGCGTTCAGCCAAAACACTTCAGCTTGATTTTCCTTGATCGTAGATTCTTCTTCAGAGTAGATCCGCAGCATCAGTTTCTCACCATCTGCTGTGCGGATCTGAAACATAGTGTTGGTTTCGATGGTGAAGAATTTGACCTGCTCAACCTGGAAGTCATACGCTTCGAGCGCCTCGAACACCAACGAGCGTAAACGACGTATCCTCCCCAGCCTGGTTAGTTCATCAAAGGGTTTCATGAGCTGCCTTCGATTGCTGGACCACATCTACAATCTGCTCAAGATGATCATCGTCGTGACCTAAGCCAAAGACGAAGCGTGCTACCGCGTTGTACGTATAGCCAGTGAGCTCAGATGTGAAAGTGTTGTCCAAATGAGGTTCAGTTGGCCAAATTTCCAGGCTGGCAAGTCGCATTCGGCGACTCTCCTCAAGCCGCTGCCGGCATTGAGCGATGGTCTTAATCGTTGTCCAATGCACTTCGTAGCGCGAGCGACGTTGCTCATATGGCACGCCGCGGGCTAATTCGGCTGCCAGGAAGGCGGCTTCTTCCGAAGAAGCCGTCACATGAACGATCAGATGTCCCAGGGTCCAAGGCATATCCTCTTCCTCAGGGGTTGCCGCAAAGGGGTCATCGGCAGCAGGGTCTTTGGGTTCGTAGACCACATCGACATCGCTGCATTCAGCGATCAGGGCTAGTTGATAGTCGATCATTTCATTGGTCAGCGCGCGCAAAACGTCTACAGTCAGACCCTCGACCAGTTCAGCATAGGTGATATCTTCATTTCGAACAGGGGTGAAATCAAGCATTCGTTTCTCCTTAGCGTTGCTCCTAACAGGATATTTCTAAGCATAAATTTAACTATTCAATTCTTAAATATTTAACGGAAAGTATCAAAAAAATATGTCACTCTGAGCGAAGCAAAGAGTCTCCTGCCCTCGCCATGGGCGCGCATACGGCGGGGCAGAGATTCTTCACCCCTGCGAGGTTCACGCCAGAGGCGGGCCTACGGCCATGACAGGAAAATAAAGAACATTCCGGAATCTACTTATATAGAGCAGACAGTTCCTCTGCAACTGCGAGTGTGCTTTCGAAGTAACTGGATTGATCCTCTACGCACCACCAGGCGGAAAGCACGCATTGGGCCAGACTCCAAGCCAGCAAACGCTGGCGGTCGAGCTCCAGGATTTCGCTGAATTGATCCAGCCGCCGGTAAAGGATTCTACCCAAATTTGGCCAGGTATGTAGTTCGTCGATGGGATTGTGCATCCAGGCTGCAACTTCGAAGGCTGGATCGCCAATCACGCCCTTAGGGTCCAAAGCCAGCCAGGGCTGTCGCTGCGCTTTGAGGATATTCCAATGATGCAGGTCTCCATGCAGCACAACGTGTTGGTCTGTCGATGCGAGCAAGTCATCGAAGAGGGTTTCGGCTTGCTCGATGAGTTTATGGGGAAATGGGCCGGTGCCACCCGTGTAGCGCTCACGCAGCCGGTTCAGACCCAAGGCCCATTTCTCTACGCTTTGGAGACTAGCATTGTTTTTGAGATCTTCAAGGTTTGGAGAAGCCTCCCACAATTGAATCATCACTCGAGCAGCGATCTCGGTGGCCTGCAGGTCATCTCCGAGTTCCGCCAGAGGAGTGCCAGGCTCCAAATATTCCAGCAGCAGCGCGCCGCCCTCAGCGTCCGCTTCGAATAGATGTGCCGCGCCCTGGCCAGCATAGATGCGCAGCGCGGTGATCTCAGAGATCAGCTCTGGGTTGGGAACACCTAATTTTAAAACCGCTTTCGTCCCATCCGAGCGTATTGCCGGGGCGACGAAATTGTAGGATAGCGGCTCGAAATGTGGTAACAGGGTCAACGACCAGCGCCGAGTATATTTCTCCAGGATGCGGGGGAACTCGCGCAGCCAAGGTGAGCCTTCGTTTCCAAAAGTCCCCCGGATGCGCTGCTTGAAATCAACGGGTAGCATGGGTGGATAAACTTGTGCGCAATTTCAGGGCAAGTTCGAGCTCGTCTGTGGTGAACTGATCGATGCCCAAATCGAAAGCATTTCTGATCTGTTCAGGAGCATTCAAATTCGCGCCGTGTACTTGGTAGCCCTCCTCGTGTAGGAAATCCACGGTCTGTTGAGTGAGCATAGGAGCTGGAAGATGAGTCACTTGGGCATCCAGCAAGGCCATCCATTGCGCAAGATGTTGGATACCCAGCTCGATGGGCTTCCATGTTGGAAATGGAGGTACGAAGTATCCCACGCTCAGGTCTACCTGGAGCGATCTAACATATTGCAGTAATGGTATGTGGGGTGAGGTGATTTCAACATCCTTTGTGACCCCATAGGATTTGATTTCGTCGATGACGGCTTTCAAAAAAGGTAGCGTGGCGTGGCGGAGTTCGATCTCGAAGCGGGTTTTACCCTGGCCCAATTGGAGAACTTCAGCCAGCGTGGGAATGCCTTCGCTATTGAAAACTGGATCGAACCAGCTTCCTGCATCCAGCAGTCGCAGTTCTTCCAGCGTGTGATCGCCAATCTGGCCGCGCCCATTGGTAGTGCGTTCGAGGCTGTGATCGTGATGTACGACCAAGGCGCCATCGTGGCTGCGATGCACGTCGAACTCGATGGCATCGGCGCCTTTTTCGATGGCCACCTTGAAGGCAGCCAACGTATTTTCGGGGGCGTGCTTCAAGTCCCCACGGTGGGCGATAATCAGGGGGGATGTCATTCGAATACTGAAAAATTAGGGCAAAACGCTATGGTGTGCAAGGCACACCCATCCCTATTTTGGGAACTTATTCAGTGCCAGGCGGCGCGTAGAAGCGAATATACCACGACCCGGGAGTCTTTTCATAGCCATCGGTGATCTGCGTGACGATGTGAACCCAGGTCTGCCCTGGATGCAGCGGCACTGGATTGCCCTCTGAATCGAGGAATTTAACTGGACGATTGCGACCCGTTTCCTTGGCCTGGTCGTCTGAATAAGTATTCCAGATGATTTTGTACGCCTTGCCATCCCTGAATAGGATCGCGGGTCCCTGATTGTAGTTCAGATTGATATCGATGATCGTGGGTGTGAGGGCTTCATGCTTGGCAAACATGACCACCACATTGTGGAAGGTCAATTGTCGTCCGTTCAAGCGATCTGTAGCTGGGTAGAACTTCCCAGAGCCATCAGCTGCGTCGGTGTAGCGCAGGTAGCCACCCGAGAGTGGGTCGAACACCCACTTGGCCTGGTTGAAGAAATTGTAGAACATGGTCACTTCTTTTGCCTCACCAGCGGCTTGCAGGCTAGCGCTATCTGCTCCCGAATAGGTGCCATTCGAAGAAGCGAAGTTCAAATAAACATTGCCAGAATAATCCACAGTTTCCCCGGGGACTTGACTGTGTTTGGCGATTTCCTTGAGGCGGAAGAGGGTCAGGAAAGCACTGTTGATATCAGCATCATCCGCACCGTATACGGAGACACATCCGGGGATATCGACTTGGTCATCTTTACCCGCGTAGATAATGCAGGCTTTCCAGAACCATTCCAAGACCCATTTATAGGGCAAGCGACCCGATCGAATGGGCCCGATGACAATTTCGTAAATGTACTTTCCGATCCAATCCCCAGGGCGCTCGAAAAACGAGCTATTGTTTTCCACCTGGGTAATTTGCTTCTGGCTGCTCTCGCCTTCGGTGTCGCCGCCGTTTTCGTCCATTCCAGTCTGTTCCGCTCCACCCTCGCCGCCAACCTCAACAGGTTCACCTGTGCCGACAAATCCGGCATCCCAAGAGAAATTGTCCTTTGTGACCGAGAAGATAGGAGTCAGACCATTGTCTCTGTTGACGTCACTATCTGCGAATTCATCATTGCCAAGATTTGGATTGGTGAACTCCATGTCGTAGGGGGGGATGAATTTGAGGTAATATTTGCGCTCCGCCTCGACATTGAACCCGAAGTAGCCGTTGGAGTCCGTGCTGGTGCTCTCGAGCAACTCGTCGGTTTCGCCATCGTAAAGGTTTACACACACCCCAGAGATGGGTCCCTCATCCACGCTCTGCAGGCCATCGCCGTTACCATCATGCCAGACATAATTCCCAAGGATGAGGCCGGTGGTTTCGAAAGGCTCAGTTCGGATTTCGCATTCCCCCGTGACGGGAATCTCTGCTTCTGGGTAATCCCCATAGAAGATGGTCAAAAAGCGCGTCATGCCCTTGCTGATATACATCTCGTAGATGTAAGGCGCAAATGATGGGCCTGCTTGTGGACGCGCAGATACGGGGAAATTTGTGATCGAGATCAGCACCGCGGGGAGCTCCAGGTTGGCCGGGTCAGAGACTGGCAATCCCAAGAGTGGGTTATACCCAGGAGGGAAATCTGCCAGATCAGGGCCATAGGTCTCGCTGACTTTGTTTGGGGTTGGGTCCGCAGGTTCAGAGTCTTTTGCTGCCACCTGAGAGGCTGCTACGAATAATAGCCCACTGATGAGCGTGGTCATCCCAAGGATGATGATCACAAAGCGATATACCTTTTGTTTGGTCCTCATTGTTGGATTTCCTTTTGGTCGCAAATACGCATAAATTTGTTATAGAGATTCTTCCTCGCTCGCCCAATCCGCTTCAATTGCGTAACACCTTTATAGATTTATCGGATGGATCCTCACTCCTTGATGGTGAAGGTGACTTTTCGGAAGACACACTCACCTTCGAGTCCATCTTCTGTACATAGTCGTATCGTGGCCTCGAATTCAGAATCTGGTTCTGGGTCGCGTACGTTGGCTGCAACTTGCATTCGTTCTCCAGGCAACAGTGCTGATTCACCGGGAGGGCAACCACCTTCTATGACAAAACCACGGTCGTTACTGCCCCTGTACATGACTACTTCATTGGTGATATCTTTTATCGTCATCGACTCTGATTCGAATGTGTGTTGAGATGTATTCTCTACCCAGAATGCGGCGTAGCTTGGCCAGCTTGCACACGGGTGCGTGCCAGCGAACTCCAAATCGAAGCGCGGCTGTTCGGATAAATTATCGACTGATTCTGAAGGTTCATCCGCCTGATTCTGGTTATCATTGCCCTTCCGGTGATAACTTACCCCAGCGGCCGCATTCGGGTAGGGGTTAGGACCGATAAACATTTTCATAACATCATCTGTGATGGTGTACGATAGATATTGTTCAGGTTCCCAATCGAAATCGACTTCATTGCCAGATTGCAATACCCGGTTGGTCAGCAAATCGAGGTGACCATCATTGATATCGTACGCCAATATATCGTAGTATATTTCGCGGATTCCATTCTTATAGGCAAACTTGTTCAGGAATACATCCTCTGAGAATTCCAGAACTGCCCCGGTGGCCGGGTTTTCCCAGATTCCCAGGAATGATTTACCATCTACCGTGGGAGGCGCTTCCTCCGCCTGGCGGGTATAGCTGACCCCAGCGTCTGCAATTGGATATGGATTGGGACCGATGAACATCTTCATGACATCATCGGTGATGATGTACGAAAGATACTGCTCGGGAGCCCAATCATATTCAACTTCTTCACCGCCCTGCAAAACTCGCTCAGTGAGCAAGTCGAGATGGCCTTCCTCGACGTCGTAAGCCTGGATGGCATAATAGATTTCTTTTGTAGAGCCTTCAAACGCGAAACTCTTAACCAGAGATGTGGCACTAAATTCCAGTACCATCCCCGTGGCCTCATTGATCCAAGTGCCCGCGAAGGGGAGCGTATCGACTTCGAAGACGAAATCGACGATCTCGGTCGCGCACTCTCCTTGAATTCCTTCCTCGGTGCACAGCGTGATGGCCGCAGAGAATTCTGTGTCTGGTTCAGGGGATTTGATATTGGCGGCAACAAGGCGAGTATTAAAGGGCGGCAGGATTGTATCTCCGGGAGGGCATTCGCCATCTTTTAGGAAGGGACGATCATTGTTGCCACTGTAGACAGGTTGATCGTTGGTGTTGTCGTGGATCTCGATGTGGCTGGATTGCAATATCCAAATCGAGGTGCTTTCCAATTCGAAGACAGCGTAATGTGGCCACTCCCCACAAGGCTGGGTTCCATGAAAGCGCAACTCGAACGTGGGAGGCGTCTCTGGGGTGGTATTCGTAGCCCCTGCATCCTCAGCCTGTTGTTCCGCTTCATCGGGGTCTAGAATTCGATCTTCTCCCAGGAAGCACAAAAGGGGAGCATCTAACCCATACCAGGAGCCCAGGTCGATTGTATGATCGTCGAAATCAGCGTGAGATAACCAGCCGTCGGGCAATTCGCCCAAGTGGACTTCAGCGTAATAATGCCGTTGTTCTGAATACCAGCGTTCGCCATCAAAGGCCAATAAAAAGCTACTCTGATCACCCATGGAGGCGATGAAGTCAGCCATCGAGTCGTTTTCTTCGTAGAAATCTTGGATGTCAAGCCAGTCCGCCAGTCGCCAATCCGGCCCCAGTGCTGTTGCACAGGCCTCTTCGATGGGGTCAGTTTCGGCAAAGGTTTTTAGCGTCAGTGCGAAGGGGAACCCACCAGGTGTTCTGGGCTCAGGTGTTTGCGTGGGGTAGGGCGTGTATGTGGGTTGGAGAGTATAGGTTGGTAGGGGCGTTGGTTCCGCAGTCGATAATACCTGACATGCTAGGATAGCCAGGCTCAGTACGAGAAGGGGAAAGATGAGTGTCTTGGTTTTCAAGGTGATCCTCCACAAAGCAACTGCTATGGATAAGAATAATCAACGAGGTATTCGACCCCTTTGACTTCCTCATCCAAGGCCTGGAAATAAACTCTGAAAGATTCGTAATTGGCCTCCACATCACCAGACACTGTGACAGGTTGGCCGGGCTTGGCGATTTTGCTAGTTTCGTTCCCTTCAGGGTCGACGAGATATACGCGCATTGTCCCCTCTTCTACCGCTGCCCACACCTGCACATGGACTTGGAAGAAGCCGCTGCGAGTCATGCTCATATCTCCGGAAATCGTCCCGGAAAGTTTCCTGAACCCTCCCGCGCAATGTCCTCCCTCGATGTTGCTGGAGCAACTTTGGCGGCTGCCCATCACAGAGCCATGGATGCCATCGCCGCAGGCCGGAACAATACTCAATACAAAGATTGTCAAAACCGTCAGGTAAATTCTCTTCATCATTCATCCTCTGCTAGAGATCTTTAGAATTGATTCTCCTAAATGTGAGATCACTCAGTGGTGTTACCCAAGAACATGAGAATTATATTGGTAGCAGGGGCATAATATTGGTAAACGTACCCAGATCTCCGGGATCAAACGTCGCGAATGTAACAGCTATAATGCAGGCAATGAGTATGAGCACGACAATTAGAGGGGTAAAAATGGTCAATAACGCTTTGCCAGTCGAAAATCGATGCGTGACTTTGGTAGACCGGACGCTGAGTACAATGCCGAAAATACTCATCGCAAATAGCAACGGATAATAGATAATATTGCCGACAAGTGGAACCAATGAGACAAAATAGAGCACGACCATGATGATGCCCATGGGCACAAAATACAATGACTGCAAGTAAGTTTGCGTGGCAAAATCGCCTTGCCCACCAAACAATCTGGCGATTGTGTAAAGCACCCCATTTCCAAGATAGAATGTAATCGGAGTCCCAATCAACCCTGCGCAAAGTGAGAACATAAGGAACGTTGTGCTGCTTGGAAAAAACTCATTGTATTCTGTTGGTAGATACGCTACAGTTTCAGAAAAGGTCATCGCAGTGGTCAGCATTGCATTTGCTGCAGCAATGACGGCGTACACAAGCACACCGACAAATGTATTGGTTCCGCTTACTCTTGGAACCTCGTTGGAGAAAAATGCTTCATTCATGCGGAAGATTTTTGTCCAAAGAACGATGATCTCTTCAAACGAGCGTGGTTCATCTTCTTTCAGGTTTTGGGATTCATTTCCATGGTCTTGATACATATTTCCTCCTGGCTAATAGTTCAAAATATCATGATTACGGGTTTAGCGTTAGGGATGGATCCCCAAGGAAAACCTGCAAGGAGAAGTGCAATTCCCGACTCCCCGACCAGGGATAGGCCAGGGGGGTGTTGACATGCTCAAGAATGGCTTGTCCGAAACTCTTCCCCTCGGAAAGATCACTGGCGACATTATGTCCATAGAAGCCCTCGACATTTGTGCCCATGCCTCCCGACTCGTGGGTTGTCCCCCAGGCCAACAGAGCAAAACTGGTTGGACTGTAGAGCATTGACGTCAGGAAATTGTCAGGCTGATCTAGATTCCCCGAAGAGCAACCGCTGGAGTTGTAGAAAATGGTTTGTACGTTGTGCGACTCGATCCAGTCGATATCGATGCTGCCGCTGGCAAACCAGGTGCCATGTGCGCCGACCGAGGTGAAATCTGCCACCCCCTCAGTGAGAGCCTGATAGCCCTGATCAACGCTGAGTCCCGCGGTTGGGCTGTCGAAGAACAAGTAGGCATCCGGCGAATTGCTGAAGGGCGTCCAGGCATACTGGCCATCGACCATCATGGCCATAAACTGGTTATGTTCTTGGGCAGTTGAAGCCGAATAAAATTCGTCGATTTCCAAGTATGCGCGTGGAAAAAATAAATCTCCCACTCGGTAAGCATGGTTTTTCATGAAGTACCAGACTAAGGCCTCTACCGTTTTCTGATGGTCTCCCTTGTATACAGGGAGAACGCCAATCCAGATCTCCCAATCCATTTCGCCTTCGTGGATGTCGAAAGAAAAGGGATGGCCGCCTGGGGAAACGTATTCGGGAGAATTCGAAAAAATCCCATCCAGGTCAGCATAATACTGGAAACTGATCACTTCCTGTTCGCTGGGTGGGATATCGGGGTTGGTGTAAGTTTTTCGAAACCATTGGTAGGCATGGGGGATATCTCCGATTAAATAAGCCCCCGTTAATCGTTGCTGTGTGAAGTTGTAGATTTCGATCAATTTTGAACGAACATCATAAGGATTGGCGAATGCCTTGACTAACTCCATCACCTGGTAGCCAGCCTGACAAAGATCTCGCTCGAATTGGTTGAGACTATCTCGAATTTCGTCTGCATAATCTGGATCTACAAGTAGAATCAGCGCCGCATTGCCAGAGGCGCAGATCTCTCGCAAGCCTTGGGTTTCTTGTTGGAGTTGAGTTGTTGATTCAGGCGATTGGGTGGGGGATATTGTTTCTGGAGTTGGTACCTGTACGATTGGGACCGATGTAGGGCTGGCCACAGATGGGGTTGGCCTAGCCGTCGGCACGGCTGCCGAACGAGGAAAATTGCATGCTATGGGAGCAGTGAACAATGCTATAAACATGATTCCAATATTCTTTTTCATGAAGCTACCATTCCCTCAAAATTGCATATGTATTGGCTTGACAATATCGCGTTCCAGACAAGAAGCCCAAAAAT
>CAYTKR010000117.1:0-15604 GCA_964438295.1 uncultured Anaerolineales bacterium | reverse complement strand
GTGCGTGCTGGCGCAAAGCGCCGCACGCACCTATTTTCGCACCATGTCCCATCACCCGATTGTCGGGGGAGGGGTTAGGGGTGGGGGAGAATTTTTCTCTTTCTATTGTAATTCTCCTGCTCAGGGATAGATTACCGAATCGAATATTCAAACAAATTACTATATCTCCCAGTGATACTGAACCATAAAGGAGATGTACGGTTGGTCTTGATGGTAGGAGATACCAATAGCCCAGGTACGCCAATCGAACTCTTGATCGGCTGGAGCAGACCGATATTGGGCGACATAATTGATATTCTGGTATTCAAAGGGCCAGATGACGAAACCAGCTGAAGGGCCGCTGCCATTTTCAAGATCGTTGCAATATGAATGATATTCTCCATTGAACACATCATCCATCCAAGGTAGCACTTCGTCGCTGAATGAGCCTTGGATCGGCCGACCGCTGCCATCTTGGATGCCCCAATCATATGCAGCAGCATTATTGAAGAGGTTGGTTACTTCATCCGGGCTCCTGAAATTGACTTCCGGATTCCACCAACTGACTCGAATGGTCAGGCCATGTGTAGGGCTAACCAATTGCCCCAATGCTTCCCCATCACGGGTTTGCACAGCCGCAACAAAGTTGTCCAGGAGGGCCGTCACACGAGGATCATTACAGAACTCATCGTTTTCAACACTTTCGGTGATGAAATGGGCATTCACCCATCCCAAGGCCCCTGAAGGGGTTTCAATTTCCACCCACATCGAGTTGCCGACTTTCTGCCGGTTCCCGGACATGGAAATTCCTGTGGCGTGGGGAGCTAAGGTATCAATGATGCCATTATCTACTCCGGCGCCTGAGCGTACATTGAGTACATCCCCTTCGGAAACTAGGATAACGCCAAATTCGGGGACCCCGCGCGAGGGCGCCTGAGGCTCCTGCGTTGGGGGTGGAGACGACGCTGCGGGTGCTATGGTCGGTGGAGATGTTGGTGTGAGGGTGGCGATATCGGGTGGAGAACTGACTTGTGTTGCTGGCACTTCTGTCTCTGTAGGTATACCAGTGACAAGGCTGCAGGCGATTAAAGCGACCCAAAGCACAATTAGAATTGAAAAGGATTTTTGGTTCATTTTCGACTAACCTCTACTCATCAAACAAATACGTGGCTTCAGCATAATAGCGTACTCGTTTTTCAGATAGCCGTGCACTCACCCATTGGCGGAGTTCAGCGTTCTTTTCTGGCAACGATTTTTGAGATGCCAACTTCTCAAGCGGGTAATTGAGATGCAATGCGCGCGGGGAAATGGTGAAACGTGTGCTGCCAGGCGGCATCAACCCCCCATGAACAACGACATGTAATATCTGTTCAAGACGAAAAGGCGGTAAGATGAGCAATCCGCTGAAATCAGGGTACAGGCTTTGGAGAGCATCTGCGCCTGTTAACTGGGTTCGATCCAGGTGGGCGCGATTTTTGTAACTATCGACAACGGCGTTTAAAATTTCGATATGTTGCAATACCATCAACCTGGGGGTGCGCAAGTCATAGGCCTGACCATCAGGACAACAAAGCACGGCCAACGAATGAACATCCATTAAAGTCCTGGGGGCGTTTTCGCAATCCGTGGGCTGTAATACCAAATTGGGGAGGTCCATGAACACATGCAGCAACGCCTCTGGCGAGATTCCCCAGATGACATGATTCCATGAAGAGATTTCCAGTCCAGGATCGTCAGCGGGAACAACTTGGGCAAGAATATGCGGCACTCCCAAACTTTGGACAGCTGTAGTCCTGTTTGCGCCGTCCAAAACAACATATTGATCGGAATCCTTTCCCAAGGCTACAACAATTGGAGGGTTTCGCAGCACACCGCTTTGTTGGATATTTTGCGCAATTGGAGGAGTGCGTTGGCCATCATGGTGCTCATGCAACACGAATTTGTCAACGGGCAAGATCTCTAACCTTGGTAAATCACGAATATCCGTCACGCTGGTCCTCAAAACATTGAATAAATACGGGAAAATGAGTGTGCGCGGGCGTGCGCCCGCGCACACTCATTTTCCCGGCAGCATTTCGCTGATTCAACCTCTGGCGAAGCCTTAGCGTACCACGATTCTAGAGATGCGTCAAAAATCAGCTATAAAAAACTCCCGCATAGCAGAATGCGGGAGCCAAAGTTATTCATGAAATATTGAGAAAGCTAGTTGCTGATCATATAGGCTAGTCCAACAGTCCCTGGGCCAGCATGTGTACCAACCACCGGGCTAACCTCGGAGAAAATGGATTCTTCCACGTTCCCCAGGCGTTCTTTTGCATCTTCTAACAAGACTTTGGCATCATCATAGGCAGATGCATGGAGGGTGGCTAATTTAACAGCACTACTTCCGGCAGTGCGATCTTCAATCAGTTCAATAAGGCGATTATGAGCTTTCTTCTTTGTACGCACTCGCTCGATGGCTTCAACGCGGCCATCCAAAACGGTCAGGATAGGCTTCAACTGCAAAGCTGTTCCCAAGAAACGCGATGCACCACCAATTCGGCCGCCACGATGGAGGAACTCCAAGGTGTCAACAGCGAAGACCACGCCAACGCGATCTTTGGCACTTTCAGCGGCTGCTTTGCAATCAGCCAGCGATCCACCATCTTGAGCTACTCGAGCCGCTTCTAAGGCACAAAAACCAAGTGACATAGCAACGCTCTCGGAGTTGACGAAGTCAATGTTGGCATCGGGGAAGAATTCGATAGCTTGAGTATAGGAGTTGATCGTCCCCGACAGTTTGTCAGAGAGAAGGACACATAAAATATCCTTGCCCTCCGCAACCAAATTCTCGAAAAGCTCTTTGAAACTAGCCACCGTGGCCTGTGATGTGGTAGGCATCACATCAGTGGTCTTCAAGCGCTCATAGAACTCAGTAGGCTGGATATCAATGCCATCAAATAGAGTTTCCTCTCCCCAGATAAGTACCTGGGGAATAACGGTGATTTGATATTTTTCAACAACTTCGGGGGGAAGATATGCGGTACTGTCGGTGACAATTGCGACTTTGGACATGATGCCTCTCCTTTGAACTGAATGATGAATGATAATTGAAATAACCTCTCAATCAGTTTACAACCCCTTATTTATGACAAAGTTACGGGTTTTTCACAAAAGGAGAAATATTATGTTTTTTCCGTGAAATCTCTCATTCACACTTGGTCCAGCGCGGCCAACTAAGTACCTATGACCCGTCAAGACCGACCAACTCCAGGCTGCGATGATAGAGTTTTTCCGCGAGCTCTTTATCGTGAGCAAGCGGATTGGGTGAAGACATAGGCCAACCACCAGGTCGATTTTCCTTATTGGGATAAAGGATGCTGATCTGACTGAAGAATTCGCCGCTTTGGGTGGGCGCGTCATCATCCAACAAGCAGTGTAGGGATGTTTGGGCACCCTCGAACCAGGACATGGTACCCAGGACGCCAGCAAAAGGTCTTAGCAAAACATTTTGCACAAATTTTCCAGCCGCGCCGCCTGAAGCTGATACCAGGTTCGAGCGGATCCAGCCCGGGTGCACCGAAAACGCTGAAACACCGCTGCCCTCTAGGCGTCGAGCAAGATCAAGCGCATGAAGCACATTGGCCAGCTTGGAGTTTGCGTATGCTTCGCCAGCGTGATATTCTTTTTGCTCGAAATTCAGGTCATCAAAATCGATTTCGCCGTAGATGCCACTCATAGCAGGCCACCCCAGAAGAACCCTTGTTGGTCGCCGGAGTGATCATCGATATGGGCCGCATGGCCGATGTCTTGCTGCGGATTGACCGCATCGAAGGCGGCGCGCCCAGACCTGTGGCCGGTGATCCATCGGGCATCTTTTCGATCCCTCTAACTGATAATCTACTCAACCCCTTTATCCGCCTGTTTGAAACACTAGCTGATCCCAGAGAAGCCGCCTTTTTGGGTGATTCCATTATTGATGAGATTTACTTCCGTCTGCTGAGCGATGAGCGCGGCGGCGAGCTGCGCCATCTCCTGCAGCAGCGGGGTGAAATCCAGCGCATCTCCAAGGCGGTGCAGTACATCCACCAGAACCTGGATCAAACGGTTTCTGTGGAAGGACTGGCCGAGATGGTCCATATGGGCCAGACTTCCTTTTATGAAAATTTCAAGAAAGTGATGCACGTCTCCCCCCTGCAGTACGCCAAGTCGGTGAAACTTGACCGTGCTCAAACCCTGATTCGAGAAGGAAAGAAAGCCAATGAAGCGGGGTATCTAGTGGGATACAACAGTCCAGCTCAGTTCAGCCGAGAGTACAAACGTCATTTTGGGTTTGTACCTTCAGCAACAAAATTTCCCGAACAATTAAATTGAATTAGGAATGAGGCAGTATTTTGGCGCTAGTTGATCACTCAGGGTCTGAGTGATAATTGCATAGCATAGTTTATTGCATTATTTATACCCATGCTTTGACCTTGCTCCCAAAGATCATCAAACTTATTGTTTAATCCAGATTTCATGTGGGCTTTTGCACGGTCTATTTCGACCCTGTCCGCAGGCCACCAGGCTCCGCCAAAAGATTTCAGATGTTTTTCTGCAGCGCTGAGAATTGGTACAGCCCATTCTGAATTTCCACATTCTGCAGCCAGCCCGGCTAGGGCAGCCAGACATTCTGCGATCCCTCGATGGTTACCCAATTCACGGAAATCATTTAAACTTTCCATAAAAAGAGTCTTTGCATCTTCATACTGATCTTTGTGCTGAGCAATATAACCCAAGGTATGCACCAAGCGCGCTTGATCTCCTTTTGCATCTGCAAGCTTGTACAATTCATCAGTGCGCTGGTAGAACTCTTCAGCTTTCGAATAATCACTTTGGGCGCGAGCAACTTCACCATAATTATTCAATCCAAAAGCCATACTCCACAGGTCCCCAGATTGTTGTAAGAAAGGCATGGCCATGTCTAGCCAAGTTATTGCTTGCTCAGCGTCTCCTAATCCAAGAGACACATTTGCGAGATGCACCAGGGCTGTTCCTTTCATCCAGGGTAATTCCTGCTGGTCAAAGAGCTCTGTAGCATCTACCAGATGATGATAGGCCTGTTTGTCTTTACCTTGATTGATCAGAGTAATCCCGTAGGCCAACTTAGCCAGAGACAAACCAGGCTCAAAGTGGATACGTTGGCACATTTCAACCCCCTCCCGAGAACTTTCAGCTGCAACCAGCAGATTTCCCGACCACATCGACAACAAACTTCGACCAATCAGGGCCATAGCTCGCGCAGGTGAATCTCCGATACCATCCGTTACTGTGACCAATCGTTCAGTCCATTCGCTACCCTCCTGCAAATATCCGTAACGGAACCAGAACCAAGTAAGTTGGGGCAGCATTGCAACAACCAACGGGAGTCCTTCTTGGGGATGAACCAACGCCCAGGAGAGAACGAGACGAAAGTTATCATGCTCTTCGTCGTATCGCTGCATCCAGAAAACAGAATCAGAGCCGTAGCCGCCACCTCCCACACTGGTTGCCAATAACGCCGAGAAATATCTGGCGTGAGACCAACGAAGGTTTTCGACAATCCCCGCTTCATCGGCCTTAGCCAGAGCGTATTCTCGTATCATTTGAAGCATGTCGAATCTGGGTTCTTCACTGACCGTTTTGACCTGACGGAGTAAGCTATTGTTCAGGAGAGTCTCTATACCTAAGAAAATATCAATGTCAAGTTTTTCACAAACAGCTTCCGCAGCATCCAGAGTAAATCCGCCAGAAAATATTCCCAAGTAAGTGAACAGCGCTTGAATTTCTACATCCAGTAATTCAAAACTCCAGTCAATCGTCTGCCTAAGTGTTTGTTGACGAGCAGGTAAATCTTTTGCCCCACTGACCAAAATACTCAAGCTCTTATCTAGACGTTTGAGAAGCGCGTCAGGGTTGAGCAACTTGATTCGGGCCGCAGCAATCTCGATCGCCAATGGTAGACCATCCAGACGACGACAAATCTCAATTATCGCAGACTGGTTATCTTCTGTAATTTCGAAATGTGGTAATGTTGACTTGGCTTGCTGTATAAAAAGGGCTACAGATTCGATTTCAAGGGAATCGAAAATCGATTGCACCTCTAACTGTGGCGTATCCAATGGTGGTACAGGATACTCCTGCTCACCCCGCAACTGCAATAGAATCCGGCTTGTGACAATTATTTTTATCATTGGGGCTGAGGTAAGCAACTCTGATAAATCCGAGGCAGCGGAAGTAATCTGTTCAAAATTGTCGAATATCAGCAACATCTCTTTGTCTACCAGGTAATCCTTTAATGTTTCTAAAGGCAGTTGTCCCCCACCTTCGCGGATTCCCATAGTATGTGCAGCGGTTGTCATTACAAGGTTGGGATCGTTGATTTGAGCCAGGTCAATGAAGAAAACCCCATCTGGAAATATCTCCAGCGCTGCTCGTCCAACTTCCAAACTCAAACGTGTTTTACCGGTTCCACCTGGCCCTGTCAATGAAATCAATCGGATTTCCTGACGTTGAAGCAAATCAGTCAATTCACCAAGCTCAGTTCTGCGACCAATAAAATTCGTTAGAGAAGCAGGCAAATTGTGGCGCGACTTTTGAGATGGATTTGAAAGTGCGGCAGTTTTAGAATTACCCCCTATTTGACCCCGCGTGTACAGCTGACTTGCATTACTGGGCATTTTCAAACCGAATAACTGAATATATTGCTTCAGGTTTGCAGCAGCATAAATCAATCCCGCCAAACGAATTTCATCCGCCTGGCCGGCTTTATGGCAATAGCTTAATCCTGCAGCAGCACCAGCCATCCAATATTGACCCCATAAGTCATCATGCAAACTTGGATGATTAACGCGGACCCACTCAGAGAATGCCAATCTACCTGATCGTATGGCAGCATTAACGCCTGCCATTTCTATAATAATTTGATCATTTTCAACAATTTCATTCTCGCCATAATGGTTGATCAAATCAATAACACTGTTGTAAGCCCCTTGTAGGATCGCATGCACTAAATATGACATTTCCAGGTACCGTTGATCGTATAGGAGTGGCATATTGTCTTTAAATAGCGCAAAATCGATCAGGTAATATCCTTCTAAAAAATCATCCTTGCGAGAAAATTTTGCCAGGATGTTATTAGTATTTAAATCGCTATGTTGTAAACCGACAACAAAATCCCCAGGCCGGGTTGCACCCCAAATATCAGCATTTCTAGAAAAAAATAATGGGTTAGGAAAGATATTATCCCGGACTATAAAACCTGAAATATCGGGGGGGAGTTGACAAGACTCCCTTAAAAAAGTTTCAATTTTTTGCTCAGGATCCAGGCGAAAACCCAACCATCGTTGTAAGAGTTCTTGGGGATGGTTATACTGTTCAAAAGTCAGGTCTGCGTTCCAACTTTCTAAAATGATTCGGTTGGTCTCTGAGAACAAGGTTTCAATGCGGCTCTGTCGTTTATAGCTGGAAAGCGTACGATAATTATGCAGGGATTGACCGGCGATATCATAGAATATGGCCAGGGCAATCTCTGACTCGACCCGATCATAGGCCAAATCAGGTATATGGGTGCTGGAAAATACGTTAGGAGATACTGTCTGAACTGCTTTATGCCGGGTTAACTCGTCAGATGAAGACATCGGCCGCTTGCGGTCAAGCTTGAGGATCAGGTGTTCAACTTTGTTAGAAGTCGCCGAAGCCACCCTAACAAGGTAAATAATCGCACCAGACCAACCGCCAGCTAATTCTTGGAGAGGTGATATTGCAATTCCATTTTGAGCCTCGGCAAGTTTAATAACATGTTGGAATTCGGCTGGAAGCGACTGGAAGCTGATTACAGACTCAGTCATAATTCAAACCTATCACCCCAAGAAGCTGAGGCTGCTTTGATCGCTCTCCGGGACGAGTTGACTAATTCCGCCAGTATCTTGCTTAGATTACCATCGTCTCTCTTTGACATAGAGATTTCTTCATTTAGCTAAATTGATAATTAACCAATTCATGTTACGATGACCAAAATTATTTGTCAAGATAATCGGTCAATTATTGTCCAAATTCTAATATTATCTTAACCGGGAGGTGCTGAATAGGAATTAACCAAAAACCCCGCATTCGATGGATTAACGCTCTTCATGAATGCGGGGAATGAATTTGAACTAGCTGATTTACAGATATCGAACTCCAGTCAATTCTTCAGATACTTCCCACAGTTTCCTGGCATCAGCTAGATTGTGGGATGCCCCATTCGATTGAACCACCACAGGGTAACCTCCAAACTCATTTCTTCCATCCGGGCCGTAATATTGGCCTCCCTTTGCATCTGGATCAACTGCGGCCCTTAAAGTAGGCAGGGCACCCATCGCCGCGCTCTGGACCAGCATTCCAAATAGTGGTCGCAATATTTTGACCAACAAATTGTGATCGACCAAAGGTGTATTTGAAAGTCCAGGGTGGGCTGCTAAGGCTTGTGCATCGATACCATTATTCTCGAAGAAACGTTGCAGTTCGTACGTAAAGAGCAAATTGGCTAACTTTGTTCGGGCATATGCGCCTTGCCTATCATAGCCCCTGCCATTTTCGTACATCAGATTATCGAAATCCAAGATACCACCGTGGTGCCCAATACTACTTACATTGACCACGCGTGCCTCTGGCGTGCTGCGAATTAGATCCAGCAGTAGCCCGGTTAAGGCAAAATGCCCCAGGTGATTGGTACCAAACTGGCTCTCAAAACCATCGACGGTTTTCGTGTAGGGTACCTGCATGATGCCAGCGTTATTGGTCAGCACATCCAGACGATGGTAGCGAGATATGAAATCCTCCACGAATTGTTGAATCGATGCCAGGCTGGCCAGATCAAGCTGCATGACTACCGCCTGAGCATCTGGGATCTCAGAACAGATTTTGGCCAGGGCGGCCTGGGCCTTATCCATACTGCGGCAGGCCAGGATGGTCTGAGCTCCCTTGCGGGCAAATTCCTTTGCGGCTTCGTACCCGATGCCACTATTGGCCCCCGTGACGATGATGACCTTGCCGGTCAGATCAGGTATGTTATCGGTGGTCCAGTTTTCACTCATTTGAAGTTCTCCATTATCAAGAATTCTCAAGCCAAAACTGGCCATTGATACCGTACACCTGTCAGCCGCTCCGATACATCCCACAGCAGTTTCGCCACCGCGTAGTCCTTGGCTGCTTGACTGGTTTCGACTTTGGCAGGATAACCGCGCATTTCCATAAAGCCCTCGGGGCCAAAATAATCATTTCTTTCGACCTCGGGGTGGATGGCTGCCATCAGGGTGGGCAGCGCTCCCATACCTGGTTGCTGCCCGAGGACACGGCTGACAGCCTGGAGAACTCCCTTCTGCAGCCCGGTCACTGTCCAGCCCGGGTGGCTTGATGCAGCAATCACATCGGAGCCGATAGCCTCCAGTTGATTGTTTAACTCCCGGGTGAACAGCAGGTTGGCCAGTTTGCTCTGGGCGTAAGCCGACGAGGCCCGATAGCCTTTTTCGGCATTCAAGTTATCAAAATCTATTGCACCCATGCGGTGTGCGCTGCTGCTGACGTTGACAACCCGCGCCTTGGGCGTGCTCAAGAGTTTGTCCAGCAGCAGCCCGGTTAAGGCAAAATGTCCCAGGTGATTGGCACCGAACTGCAACTCGAAACCTTCTTTTGTTTTAGTAAAAGGCGGGATCATCACCCCGGCGTTATTGATCAGCAGATCCAGTGAGCGGAATTTCGAATTGAAGATCTCAGCAAATCTTTGCACCGAGTTCAAGTCTGCCAGGTCCAGCCGAATGAGCTTCACTTTGGCTTTATGGATCTCCATACGGATTTCTCTGGCCGCAGCCTCCGCTTTCTCGCGGTTGCGGCAGGCCAAGACCACCATAGCATGCTTTTTCGCCAGGGCTCTGGCAGTTTCAAATCCAATGCCGCTGTTGGAACCGGTGACGATGGCCACTTTGCCATTCAGACTTGGAATATTTTGTGTTGTCCAGGTATCACTCATTTTTTCTCCTAATTTGATAGCAATTTATTTGTTCAAGTTGTAAAGATAAAGCTTGGCTTTATCATCTCGCTCAACCAGGTTCAGTTTCGGAAAGGTGAAGTAGTTCGATACCACTCGCGTATGAGCACCCAGCTCCTGATTGAATTTACTTTGCAGCTTAAGATTGGTAGCCCGTAGCAAATAACAGGTGACCACATCCGCTTGATCTAAATCCTGGCTGAAAAAATCTCCATATACGATCTGAACACGCTTGCGCAGGCCCAATATAGTGATCAGAATTTGGCACCAGATATAGCGTAAGGGATCAAGCTCGATGCCCACAGCCCTGGCACCGTACCGGCGGGCTGCGGTGATGATCATGCGGCCATCACCACAACCCAGGTCATACAGCAGGTCGTCCGGCCCAACTTGGGCCATCTTCAGCATCTTGTGGACCATGCTCACCGGGGTAGGCGCCCAGGGCGCTCCTCGGGAACTGGTCCACATGATCGAATATGCAACCAACGATAAGGTAAGAAGTAATATTAATAACAACCACATAAACTCACTCTTTTCTTGCTTCCAAAATTTAGTTTCTGACAGACAATACTTGGTGGTGCTCTTACTAAATTTAGTAACAACCTGCGGGAGGTTTGTTCGGGTATTTCTTGCCTGAAAATGAACTCACGGAACCTCCCGCAGGTTTATTTTGATTGCCGAACGAACGTTCAATCCATATCAGATAAAAAAATAGCGAACTACCTGCTGATCATATCCCAGCAGGCATCGGCTGCAGAATCAATAACATCATCGCTGAGTTGAAGTGCGCCACGGATATGCTGCTTGGCCAAAGCGACCGCCGTGGTCATGCCCAATTCCATCAGCACCTGCAAAGGCAAGTCCTTCAAAACACCTTCCTCGATCCCTTTCTGGAAAACCATCATCAGGGATTGGATTTCCTGGGAAAAATCGAAAGATTTATCCATTTCGTTGTACGGCGAGTGCTCAAACTGCTCCAGGAATTTCACTTCTATAGGGTGTTCGATATAGTAGCGAATGGCCCCTTTCCATAAGGCCTGGAAACGCTCCTTGTATGAGGCATCATCATCGTAGCTGGTCAGCAGGGAACGCATGACCCGAACCTTGATTTCACGATAAAGCTCCAGGATCAACTCGTCCTTATTGGCAAAGTAATGGTAAACAATGCCCGTGCTGACACCCGACTCCTTGACAATCACCGACATGGGGGTATTGTGAAAGCCGCGCTCAGAGAGCAATTTCAAGGTGCTCTTCAGAATCGCGGCTCGCTTATCAGCGATATCGGTTTGGATGGCAGCACTTATCATGATGCAGATTGCATTCCTAAAATAGTAACCGAATGAACGTTCGGTCGACATTTTACTCGTTTTCTTATTGTTGTCAAGGGCAATTAAAGAAATCCCTTACCAAACCATCTGAGACGAATAAAAAGCGCCAGTTTGGGTTTGCGCCCTCGGCGACATGCCTGGTTTCACCTGTACCCGCACTGAGCGTGGTTACAGGTGAAACTCATTCTAAAAATGGGCTGCCCAACATACTCTTTGGCTGCCCATTGGATTCAACAGAATTGAACTTTCAAGCCAGAACTGCACACCGTACTCAGAAACAATCAAGATCCTTGATCCTCAATAATCCGCCGGGCAACTTTATAGGAAGAAGGCAGCACATTGAACACCCCACCGCCGCTCTCGCTCTGCTGACCAATGAACCATAATCCCTCAATCGGGTTCTGGTGCTCGATATTGGGTCTGTTCATCACGGGAGCCAAGCCGCCAAAAGCATGGTGTTCAGCGTGGGTCAGTTCCCTGAAATCTACTGGAGTGATGATCTCGCGGGTCAGGGTATGCTCGCTCAAGCCAGGGATATATTTTTCCGTGTAGGCCACCAGTTTATCGGCAAACTCCTCTCGGCGCTCATCCCAGCTACCCTCATTCAGCGTATCAGGACAAATCGTATAGACCGTCAGGGCATGGTGTCCATCGGGGGCCATCTCCGGTGAATGGATTGTGGGCACATGCACAACGAAACCATCCCGCCCTTCGTGGTAAACCCCACTCTGGGCATCCTTGATGCCCCTATCGAGATCGTAGGTGCCGTAGTAATAGGTCACTGGGCCATGGACATACGGTGAGGGGTCCATATCAATGCCCAGATGCACCATGAAGATCGAATCCATCAGGGCCTGGTTTTCGACCAATTGGGCATATTCTTCTGTCAATTTTTCTTTGCCGGTCAATTTGAAGAAAATTTGCTTGGCATCCCCTGAAGCCAGCACCACATCCGCGGGATGGAACTCACCACCGACATGCACACCAGTCACCTTGTTGTTTTCGACCACAATTTTCTCTACCGGGCTTTCTACTGCGATCTCCCCGCCCTGGCTTTCAATCAAGCTGATCATCGGCTGCGTCAGGTTTTTGATCCCACCCAACATGCTGTACAGGTAAAGCTGGTCGGTGTTGGCAGCCAGCGATTTTGGGATGCGCTTATCAAAGGAAAGTTCGGAGTTGAGGGCGAAGATCCCCAGCCCCAGGAAATCCGCAGGGGTTGTGAAAAAATCAGCTAGAATGGAAGTGAAAACCATTTTGAGCTTATCGGATTTGAAATAATGGCTCATCAGCTGATCGGCATTCCATTTGGCTTTGGGGAGCAAGGGCAGCAATGTCCAATACAGGCGCGCCATGAGCAGTGTTTTTCCAAAACCTGATGCCTTTTCAGATTTGCGAGCAAAGGTCATTAATTTTGTGAAACGCAGGTAGTCTTTCCAATATTTATCCAGGCCAGCGGCTTCTTCGGGAAACTGCTCTTTGAGGAAATCCATCCGCCATTTTGGGCCTACGTAGGATTCGGGAGTGCAAATTTCATAATCCGGGAAGACATAGCCGCGTTGGTCAACTTTGGATGAGACCTGATCGTAAAGACCCAACTCTACTAGGATTTGCCCGATAGGCTCATCTTTGCCAAAGCCTTCCAACATCAACTGCCCCAAATCCCATTGATAACCATTTCTTTCGATCGTGGCGGTCACCCCTCCTGGTCGGTGGTACTGCTCGAACACAGTGACCTCAAAACCCGCCTTAGAGAGCGCCGCTCCGGCCGTCAATCCCGCAATTCCAGACCCAATAATGACTGCTTTCATGTTTTATGCCTCCTTGATTGCTAGTAATACCCTTGTGCAGTTTTTATATTGGGTGTCATCCTGAGTGAAGCGAAGGATCTAGAATTTTGATAGGTGAGATTCTTCGCCCCTATGGTGCTCAGAATGACATTTCTAACTAGCACAGGGCTTTAGTTATTCTCTAAAACTTACTCAGTATAAAACATCTAATAAATTCGAGAGGCACCTATTCACCTTGGGTGATCTCTTGGATAAAGGATTTTTCTTCCTGCTTGTAGGGCATTCCATCCGCGCGCAGGATATCGTGAAACCACCGCGGTGGTTCTTCGCCGTTGGGATAGTAATCTTCCCAGGAATACATGGTCTGGGTTTTGCCGGCCACTAAGCCCCAATTGATGGCCCCAATCTTTTTATTCTTGAACAACGGCATGATGGCCTCAAAGGTATTCCCCTCGCCGCGTGCCAGGTATTCGGTGCATACCATCGGCCGGTCACTTAATTCTAAGTCAGTGATGACCTTCTCAGTCTCCTCCAAATTGAAATACGAATGGAAGCTGACAATGTCGCTCAGATCGAGACAGATGGAGTTCAATTTAGCCCCCAGGAATGGACGCAGGAAATACAACCCCGCAGTCAGAGGCTGGCTGGGATTTACATCCCGAGCCCAGGAAAATGCCTGATACAAGAGTCGCTTGGTTGGGCCGGGCACCAGCAGGTGTTTGATCAACTTCCCGATGAGAATCGTGTAACGCAGGAAAACGGGGAGTTTGAGTGAAACCAGGAAATTATTCCCCGGTTCATTGTAGAGATCCCAGATTACCACCCGCTCATCATTGCCGTACGTACCCACAATATCCTTAACGTACTCTTCCAATCTGCCCCATTCCGATGAATTATTCAACACTTTTGTCCCTGGTCCTTTGACCCAGCCTGAATTGTGCACACCCGGCCTGGGATCAGGTTGCACGCCCAACGTCGGATTATCGTGCCAACAGTCATCGAACAGCACGAAGATGGTTTTTATGTCATGCCGTTCGGACACGTCCAGGTACTGGTCAATTCTTTCCTTGAATCCCACCGGATCCTGGAACCAAACGAGGTCGTGCAAATACACTCGCATGGCGTTCAGTCCAAGATCAGCGGCCCACCCCAATTCGCGGTCGATAGTTTCGAGATCGAAGGTTTCAACCTGCCACATTTCCAGTTGGTTGATAGCTGTACTGGGGATGAAATTACAGCCTCGCAGCCAGGGCTGGGTCTGATACCACTGATTTGCTTCTTCAACAGACCATTTTTGGTCAGTCACACACGCCTCCATGAATCTAATGATCGATCAAGCCTTCACCCAAACTGTCATCTGCGATGCCCCGCGATTGCCCCACTGGTGGTAGGGGATCAATAGCAGCGGGGTTCCTTCAGTAGATTTTGCCTCTATCACTGTCGTTCCACCAAACAGTTCAGGAGCGAAATATTCGCGAAGCGAATTAGAGTCAAGCTGAACGGTGAATATTCCAACGTCAGGATTATCAATGCTTTCCAAGCAATAAACTATCGGGCCGCGCGTAATGGCGGCTTTGCCTTTGTGTCCCTTGACTTTTTGGTGGGCGCGGCGGAGCAGGATTTCCATACCGAATTCGATTTCTAGGACATCGCCGGACGACCAGGTACGGTCGATTGCCCAGAAAAGACTTGCTCTGGGATCATATCCAGAGGCTGTTGGATTCGTGTTGATCTCTGCAACTGATGGTTCAAGGGCCGCGGCATTCAATTGAGCGGTCAGACCAGAAGCCCAGGACGGTATGCGTGCATGCAAAGTAAATTCCTGCTGCTCCGGTAGAGACACTTCAATTCTCACGGAGCCACGCCAGGGTAATCCAGTTTCTAACTTGATTTTCACGCCGCCGCAATCCTGGAATTCGGCTTTACTGTCCACGTATTGGTGAATCCAGATATTGCCCTCGTCCTGGGAATACAAGTATGCGCCAAGGTCTGCCCAGGTTCGAGAGATATTCGATGGACAGCAGGGAACTTCATACCAGGCCTGGCGCGTCACACCACCCCGGCAGGACAATGGATTGTTGTAGAGATATTTCGTGCCGTCAATCCCCATGCCGACCCCGGCGGCATTATGCAGCTGCCACTCGAATAAATCGCTGTATTGGGCTTTCCCAGTCAGCTGAACCATCTCCCAGTTCCAAAACATGCTGGCCAGGGCAGCGCAGGTTTCAGCATAGGCGAACTCGGGGTCCAACTCATAATCCCTGCCGAAACCTTCCAGGGCAGGCAGTGAGCCGATCCCACCAGTGACGTACATCCTGTGGGAGACCATATGATCCCAGCAACGCTCAAGGGTCGGAAGATAAGAGAAATCTTCGGTTTCCCGTGCCAACATGGCTGTGGATGTCTCCAGGTAAGCAAAGCGCACCGAATGTCCCACCGGAACAGTTTGCTCCCGAACCGGAGCGTGCTGCTGGAAGTATTTC